>NZ_JAINFC010000202.1 GCF_020740835.1 Streptomyces sp. UNOC14_S4 | reverse complement strand
CGCGTGGCCCGGGGCGACCACGACGGCCAGCCGGTCGTGGCCGACGACCGCGCCGTCGAGACCGGCGGGCATGTCGAGGCCCTCGACGAAGCCGAGGTCGGCCTCGCCCGCGCGTACCCGCTCCGCGACCGCGGCCGAGTTCCCCGCGAGCAGCGAGACGGCCGTGTCCGGCAGCAGCCCGCGCAGCGCGATCAGCCAGCCCGGCAGCAGGTACTCCGCGATGGTCATGCTCGCCGCGACCCGCAGCCGCGAGTCGCGGCGGCCGCGCAGCGCCTGCGCGCCCGCGTCGAAGGACTCGGCCGCCTCGACGATCCGCCGCGCCCAGTCCGTGACGAGCGCCCCGGCGTCCGTGAGCCGGGAGCCGCGGGGCGACCGCTCGACGAGCGCGACGCCGAGGAGGCGTTCCATGCTGCGGACGCGGCTGCTGGCCGCGGGCTGGGTGATCCCCATCTCCTTCGCCGCCCGGCCCAGGCTGCCCAGCCGCGCCACGGCCAGCAGCAGCTCCAGCGCCGCGAGGTCGGGCACCCGGTGCGCCAGCGGACCCGTGGCGCCGACAGGATCGACAGGGTTCCCGGGGTCGCTCATAAATCCAGCTTATGCCCTCATAGGGCGGTGGTCCCTACTCGCGCGCGGCGGCACGGGCGACCGTGGAGGCATGACCACGCTCGACCGGCCCCTCACAGCCGCCCCTCCCGCCACTCACCAGCCCCGGCCCCGGCCGGGTGTCCGGCACCTCGGACCGAACTGGTACGCCGCCGTCATGGGCACCGTCATCGTCGCGGGCGCCGGTGCGGCTCTCCCGCTGCGGGCGCCGGGGCTGCGGGGCGCGTACGAGGTCGTGTGGGCGCTGGCCGCGCTCGCGCTGCTCACCCTGCTGGCCGCGCGCGCCGCGCACTGGCTGCGCCACCCCGACCAGGCCAGGAAGCACCTGGCCGACCCGGCGGTCGCGCCGTTCTACGGCTGTCTCGCCATGGCCCTGCTGGCCGTCGGCAGCGTCACGCTCTCCGTGGGCCAGGGCGTCATCGGCAAGAGCACGGCGATCGCCGTCGACGCCGTCCTGTGGCCGGTGGGCACGGTCATCGGGCTCGTCGCCGCCGCGGGCATCCCGTACCTGATGGTGACCCGGCACCGGATAGCCCCGGACGGTGCCTCGCCCGTCTGGCTGCTGCCGATCGTCGCGCCGATGGTCTCCGCCGCGCTCGGCCCCGCCCTGGTGGCGCACCTGCCGTCCGGCCAGTGGCAGGAGGCGATGCTGCTCGGCTGCTACGCGCTGTTCGGCATGAGCCTGCTGGCCACGCTCGTCATCCTGCCGATGGTGCTCTCGCGGCTCGTCCACCACGGCCCGCTGCCGCTCGTGCTGACCCCGGCCCTCTTCCTCGTCCTCGGCCCGCTCGGGCAGTCGACCACGGCCGTGAACAACGTCGCCGACGCCGCGCACGACACCGCCGCCGCCCCGTACGCGCAGGCGATGACCGCCTTCGGCGTGCTGTACGGCGTCCCCGTGATGGGCTTCGCGCTGCTGTGGCTCGCGCTGGCCGCGGCTATGGCGGTACGGGCGTTCCGCCGCGGCCTGGGCTTCGCGATGACCTGGTGGGCCTTCACCTTCCCCCTCGGCACCTGCGTCACCGGCGCCGCGGGCCTCGCGCGCCACACCGGCCTGCACGCCTTCGACGGCCTGGCCTACGCGCTGTACGCCCTGCTCGTCCTGGCCTGGCTGCTCGCCGCGGTCGGCACACTGCGCGGCCTGGTCAGCGGAAAGCTGCTCGCAGCGCCCCGGCCAGCACCCGCGGTGCTTCCGACAGCGACGGCCCGTACCACGTGAGGTGACGGCCGCTGACGAGCGCGCACGGCAGCCCGGGGAACGCCTCCGGGCCGTCGTGCGCGCCGAAGCGGTACGGCTCGTCCGGCAGGACGACCAACTCGGCGCCGCAGGACGTCAGCTCGTCGAGGGGGACGCGCGGATAGCGCTCCGCGTGCCCCGCGTACGCGTGCGCCACCCCGAGGCGGGCGAGGATGTCGCCCGCGAAGGTGTCGCGGCCCAGGACCATCCACGGCCGCCGCCACACCGGCACCACCGCCCGTACCGCCCGTACCGCCGGGACGACGGCCCGTACGTCCCGCCACGCCTCCTCCGCCTCCGTCAGCCAGCCCGGCCGGTCCAGGCCGCAGCCTGCCACCAGCACCCGCTCCAGTTCGCGGAACGCCTGGTCCAGCGTGCGCACTTCGGTCACCAGCACGCGCAGGCCCGCGGCGCGCAGCGCGTCGAGGTCCGGCGCGCGGTTCTCCTCCTCGTTGGCGAGGACGAGGTCGGGCGCGAGGGCCGTGATCCGGGCCACGTCCGGGTTCTTGGTCCCGCCGATCCGGACGACGTCCAGCCCGGCCGGGTGGTCGCACCAGTCGGTGGCGCCGACCAGCAGCCCGGGGGCCGTGACGGCCACGGCCTCGGTGAGCGAGGGGACGAGGGACACCACGCGCCGTACGGCAGTGCGAATGGCCATGATCACAGAGTACGCCCGGCGGCCAACTCCGATGGCTATGCTGGCCGGTGCAGCTGGTTCGCCCCGTCTGCCAGGCGGGCGCGTCGCAAGAGGGAATCCGGTGCGAATCCGGAACTGCCCCGCAGCGGTGAGTGGGAACGACCGCGGTCATACGCACTGGACGACGCGACGTCCGTCCGGGAAGCGACCGCCAGTAGGTGCCCGGCCCTTGTCCGAAGGACCGGGAGACGCCCGCGAGTCCGAAGACCTGCCACTGCCCGTACACCCGCACGGGGTACGGTCCCGCACGAACTCCGGAGGAGAGTTCCGTGACGCAGTCGCAGTCGCACACGTCCGCACAGACGCCGACACGTATCGCACGCGTACGCCCCACCCTGCACGGCTACCCGCGGCAAGGCCCGCACCGCGAGCTGAAGAAGGCCGTCGAGGGCTACTGGTCGGGGCGCCTGGACGCCGCCGCCCTGCGGGAGACCGCCGCCGCGCTCCGCGCCGCCGCCCGCGAGGAGATGCGCCGGGCGGGCATCACCGAGGTGCCCACGGGCGACTTCTCGCTCTACGACCACGTTCTCGACACGGCCTGGGCCGTGGGCGCGATCCCCGAACGGCACCGGGCCGCCGCCGGAACCGACCTCGACGTCTACTTCGCGATGGCCCGCGGCACCGCCGACGTGCCGCCGCTGGAGATGACGAAGTGGTTCGACACCAACTACCACTACCTCGTGCCCGAGCTGGGCCCGGACACGGTCTTCGCCGCGGACTCGCGCAAGCAGGACACCGAGTTCCGCGAGGCGCGCGCGGCGGGGCTCGACGCCCGGCCCGTCCTGCTGGGCCCGGTCAGCTTCCTGCTGCTGGCCAAGCCCGCGCCCGGGGCCGGTGCGGACTTCGTCCCCCTGACGCTCCTGGACCGGCTGCTGCCGGTGTACGCGCTGCTGCTCGCCGACCTGCGGGCGGCGGGCGCGGAGTGGGTACAGCTCGACGAACCGGCGCTCGTAGCGGACCAGCCCGCGTCCGTGCTGAACGCCGCCGCCCGCGCCTACCGCGAGCTCGGCGCCCGTACCGACCGGCCGAAGCTGCTGGTCGCCTCGTACTTCGACCGGCTCGGCGACGCCCTGCCCGTACTGGCGAAGTCGCCCGTCGAGGGCCTCGCGCTGGACTTCACCGGGCCCGCCGCCGCCAACCTCGACGCGCTGGCCGCGCTCGGCGGGCTGCCCGGCAAGCGGCTCGTCGCGGGCGTCGTCGACGGCCGCAACATCTGGGCGGCCGACCTGGAACGGGCTCTGTCCACCCTCGCCACCCTGCTCGGCCTCGTCGACCGGCTCGACGTCGCCCCGTCCTGCTCCCTGCTGCACGTGCCGCTCGACGTCACCGCCGAACGGGACCTCGACCCGCAGGTCGCGCGCTGGCTGGCGTTCGCCCGGCAGAAGGCGGAGGAAGTCGCGGTCCTGGCGAGGGCGTTGAGCGAGGGGCGCGACGCCGTCGCCCCGCAGCTCGCCGCCAACCGCGCCGCGCGCGCAGCCCGTGCGGGTTCGGCGCTCACCCGCGACACGGCCGTACGGGAGCGCTGCGCCGCCGTGACCGAGGCGGACGCCCGGCGTCCGCAGCCGTACGCGCAACGGGCCGCCGCCCAGCGCTCCCGGCTCGCGCTGCCGCCGCTGCCGACGACCACCATCGGCTCCTTCCCGCAGACCCCGGAGCTGCGCCGCGCGCGGGCCGACCTGCGGGCCGGGCGCGTCACGGCCGACGGCTACCGGGAGCGGATCGCCGAGGAGATCCGCGAGGTGATCGCCTTCCAGGAGAAGACCGGCCTCGACGTGCTCGTGCACGGCGAGCCCGAACGCGACGACATGGTCGCGTACTTCGCCGAGCGGCTCGACGGCTACCTCGCCACCCGGCACGGCTGGGTGCAGTCGTACGGCACCCGGTACGTCCGCCCGCCGATCCTCGCCGGGGACGTCTCGCGGCGCGCCCCGATGACCGTCGAGTGGACGGTGTTCGCCCAGTCGCTGACCCGCCGCCCGGTCAAGGGCATGCTCACCGGCCCCGTCACCATGCTCGCCTGGTCCTTCGTCCGCGACGACCAGCCGCTCGCCGAGACCGCCCGCCAGGTGGCGCTCGCCCTGCGCGACGAGGTCGCGGACCTGGAGGCGGCGGGCACCGCCGTGGTCCAGGTCGACGAACCCGCGCTGCGCGAGCTGCTGCCGCTGCGGGCGTCCGGCCGCGACGCGTATCTGACGTGGGCGACCGAGGCGTTCCGCCTGGCCACGGGCGGGGTGCGCGCGGACACCCAGATCCATACGCACATGTGCTACGCCGAGTTCGGCGAGATCCTGCCCGCCATCGAGGCCCTCGACGCGGACGTGATCAGCCTGGAGGCGGCCCGCTCCCGGATGGCCGTCGCCGACGAACTCGCCGCCGCGGGCTATCCGCGCGAGGCGGGGCCCGGCGTGTACGACATCCACTCGCCGCGCGTCCCCTCCGCCGGGGAGATGGCCGACCTGCTGCGGCACGCGCTGCGCGCGGTCCCCGCGGACCGCCTGTGGGCCAACCCGGACTGCGGCCTCAAGACCCGCCGCCCGGAGGAGGCCGGCCGCGCCCTGGAGAACCTGGTCACCGCGGCACGCCGGGTGCGCGCGGAACTGCCGCCGCAGGCGGACCGAGGCCGAGGCTGAGGCTGAGGAGTCCCGTACGTCATGGAAACACCGACCACCATCGTCGAGCCGACGGCCCACAAGGCCCCGGCCGACTCGTCCGTCACGCTCGCCCACATCATGAGTGAGCACGACACGAATCTGTACGGCAGCGTGCACGGCGGCGCCGTGATGCGTCTCGTCGACGACGCGGCGGCGGCCGCGGCGGGCCGCCACGCGGGCTGCCCCGCCGTCACCGTCTCCGTGGACGGCATGTCCTTCCTCGCCCCGGTCCGCGCCGGTGACCTGCTCTCCGTCCAGGCGCGCGTGGAATGGGCGGGCCGCACCTCCATGTCCGTGGGCGTCGAGGTCACCGCCGAACGCTGGAACGCCTCGGGGCCGACGGCGAAGGTGGCCACGGCGCGGCTGACGTTCGTGGCCATCGGCGCGGACGGCACCCCGCGGGCGGTTCCGGAACTGCGGCCGGAGAGCGCGGAGGAGCGGCGGCGCCACGAGGAGGTGGCGGCGGCGCGGCGGGCGCGGCGCTGAAGCTCACGGGTGGGCGGCGGTGTCATCCCGTGGTGGTGGCGGCGAGCCGCTGGCGCCACCACGCCACCGTCGCCTCCACCTGCTCGTCGACGGGGGTGGCCCGCACGGCGAACTCGGCTTCGTAGGCGCTGGAGTCGACGACGAACGGGCGGTCGAACTGGTACCGGATCTCCTTGAGTTCGCGGATCATCGGGGAGAAGAGCGACGCGACGCCGAGCGCGACGGGCGGGAGGCGGCGTACCGCGACGGGCCCTGTCCCCGCCTGAGCGGCGAGCCGTCCGACCATCTCCCGTACGGACAGCGCGGGCGCCGTCGGCACGTGCCAGGCCCGGCCCCAGGCGCGTTCCTCACCGGCGACCTCGACCAGGGCCCGCGCGATGTCGGGGAGGTAGCTCCAGCTGTGCGGGGCGTCCGGGTCGCCGAGCGTGGACACCGGCTTGCCGCGCTTGCCGTGCTTGCCGCGCAGCAGCTGCGGCACGACGCGCGCGGCGAGGTGCCCGCCGTCGGTCACCCCGGGCCCGAAGAAGTCCGAGGCCCGCACCTCGACGGCCCTGATCCGCCCTTGCTCGTGCAGGCGCCGCGCCTGCTCCCACACGGCGGCGCGCGCCTTCCCCTTGACCCCGGTCGCCGCGAGCGGCAGCCCCTCGGCCATGGGCCGCCGCCCGTCCACCGGCCCGTACCCGTAGAGGTTCCCGAGCATGACGAGTACGGCGCCGGTCGCCTCGACCGCCTCACAGATCGAGGAGGCGAGCGGTGGCCAGTCGCTCGCCCAGCGGTGGTAGGGCGGCGCGGCGCAATTGAAGACGGCGGTTGCGCCCTGTAGGGCTTCGGCCAGTCGCTTGCTGTCCGTCGCGTCCAGCGCGAGGTGCTCGATCCCGGGCTCGGGGCTCCGGCCCGTCTTGGTGACGACTCGTACGGAGTGCCCCTGCTCTGCCAGCAGCCGGGCGGTGGCGGCCCCGGCGGGCCCGAATCCTATGACGACGTAATGACTCACGGGCGCACATTAGCGCGATGGGGTGCGCATTCCCTGACGGGTCGCAGACGTTGTTCGCAGCGCGAGGCCATCCGCAAGCCGTCCTGTTTCGGCTCAAGAAATTTGCACGTGCTTGCGGAGGTCTACTCCAAGGCGTCGATCGCCTCTGTGATCAGTGCCCGCGCCTCTTTGCCGTAGACGGCGATCTGTGCCATCTCGGCGAACACGCGGGTGTAGGTGGCGACCTCGCTGGGCTGCCTCACGGTGATTTCCGCGGTGGCGAGCTCGATGACCACCCGTTCGTTGTCGTAGATCCAGAAGGCTTCCAGGGGCCACATGACGCGGTCGGCCGTCGTGGGGATGATGCCGAGGCTGACCTGCTGGAGCACGGAGACGGTCAGCAGGTGGCCCAGCTGGTCGGCCATGGCCTCCGTGTCCCCGAACCGGGAACGCAGCGCGGTCTCCTCCAGGAGGAAGCCGAACCGCCGGTTGGCGTCCCGCAGTATCCGCTGTCGGCCGACGCGTACGGCGGCCGCCTCCTCGGCGTCGTCGGGGATGCCCCAGAAGCCGATGTGCGGCTCATGACCGACCGGGCGTAGGCCGGGGTCTGCAGCAGGCCGGGAATCACGCCTGACTCGTAGACACGGAAGTGGCGGGTGCGCTCGTACAGCGGGATGCGCGCCTCCTGCACCGAGCGCAGCCCGTCGCGGTGGAGACGACGCCATTCGACATACATCTCTTCGATGTTGTGCACCGTGGCCACGAGATCCGCGTAGACCTCGGGAACCTTGCTCAGCTCGGCGTACTGCCGCAGGTCGTCCTCGGAAGGCCGGGTGATGCCGTTCTCGATACGGGATGCTTTCGACTCGCTCCAGCCGGCACGGGCCGCGAAGGCCCGTGCCGTCCTGAAGCCACCCGCCTTCCGGATCTCCCGCAGTCGGCCGCCCAGGGCAGCACGGGCTTCGCGGACGGCGGAGGAGGGCGACGATTCCATAGTGCGCAGTGCCTGCTGCCGGTGAGCACCCGGCGCTCAGGAGAGCCGGTATTCCTCGTGCGGGACCGCGCGCTCCCACACCGCCTCGAACGCGTCCGTGCACAGGCGCAGCACCCGCTCGTCACGCGTGAGTTCCCTGTCCGCCAGCTCCCCGTCCCCGGTGAAGTGCAGAACCAGGACGAGCTCGTTGTCGAAGACCCAGAAGTCATTGCCCGGCAGTGCGATGTCGGTGGCCCGGCGGCGCGGCAGCCAGCGGATGTTCTCCCCGGCCTCCACGTTCGCCTGTGAGGAGAAGTGCTCGAAGCGGATGTAGTCCGACTCCGGCACCGAGACCACCCGGGCCCTCCGGAACTCCACCCCGCGACTCGTTGCGTTCTTCACCCATCCCAGCCACTGCTGGAAGTCGGCATCATCGCCTACGGGGTCCGGGAGCCTGCCGTCCTTCCACGCGGCGAAAGCGGGGTCGGAGGGCATGTAGCCGTCGCGCATCTCCAGGTGAACGGCCGAGTACCGGGTGGAGGCCAGCAGTTCCTCATACGTCGGCACGCGGCCCACCCTGCATTTCCAGGAAGAACTGGATCATCCGCCGGGGGATCTCCACCACCGTCTCGTGCGCGGGGAGGTCCAGCTGCCCCAGACGCCCCGGCTCCTCCACTTTCCAGCCCTGGACCAGGTAGGTGTCCGTCTCCTCGTCCAGATAGACCGTCGGCGAATCCCCGTTCCTGCTCTCCGGGTCCTTGCCAAGCATGCGCAGAGCCATCGTGCCCTCCTCGCTCGGAAACGATCTCCAGAGGGCAAGCTTTGCACCTCGCGCAGTCAGAGCGCACAGAACTTGCGCGAACTTGCATGCAGCAGCCCGTGGCCTGGTCTCCCCACCTGTCCACATCGCCCGACACGAGCTGGCGACAGCCGTGCTCCTTCTGTAGCTTCCTGGCCCATCACAGCACCGCACCGACCGAAGGGAGCACCCACGATGGGGACGCACGGTGACGGCAAGGGCGGCGAGGAAGGCGACAAGAAGCAGTCCAACAAGGAGAAGGACGGCCAGTGGACGAAGCCGGTGACCAACCCTCCGAAAAAGAAGAAGTGAGGCGGCGTGAGCTCACCTGAACGGCTCCTGGAGATCCTGACCAACAAGGGCGCGGTTCTCCCGGAGTGGAAGGACGCCGTGGCCTCGGTCGACCGCAAGCTGTTCGTCCCCGAGACCATCGAGGTCGACGACCGGCCTCTCACGCGCGGCGAACGCCCTGAGCGATGGCTGACCGTGGTCTACGGCGACCTACCGCTCGTCACCCAGGTCAACGACGGCAAGGACCTGGGTGACGACGCGTACAGACTGCCGACGTCCTCGTCCTCCATGCCCTCGCTCATGCTGGAGATGCTCCGACTGCTGGACGTACACGAGGGCCACCGCGCCATGGACGCCGGAGCCGGCACGGGGTACAACCTCGCCTGGCTGGCGCACCGGCTCGGCTCCGGCAACGTCTTCGGCATCGACATCGACCCCGCGATCGTCGAGCAAGCCACCAAGAACCTGGATGCGGCCGGCTACAGCCCGCACGTCGTGTGCGGCGACGCCGAGCAGGGATACCCGGACGGCGCACCCTACGACCGATGGCTCGCGACCTTCACCGTCCCCGAGATCCCCTACGCCTGGATCGAACAGACCCCCGCCGGGCGCATCGTCGCACCGTGGGGCGGCAGCTACCACTCGTACTCGTTCGCCGTCCTCGACACCCGCGACGGCGTCGCCGAAGGCAGGTTCAGCGGCTACCCGGCCTTCATGCGTTCGCGCACGAACCGCCCTCCCCGCGGGTACCTGAGCGACTTCCTTCACCACGAGGACCAAGCCGACCGCAGCAAGACCACACTCTCGCCCAGGGAACTGGAGGCCGAGTACGAAGCGAAGTTCTTCATCGGGCTCGGACTCCGTGACGCGTGGTCCCTGCTGGCCGAGGCCGACGACGGCAGCGACGAGGCCACGTTGTGGGTGCTTGCCGATGACCGGAAGTCCTGGGCGTCGGTGGACCACGTCCCCGGGCACGACACCTTCACCGTCGAGCAGTACGGACCGCGACGGCTGTGGGACGAGGTCGAAGCCGGCTACCGGAAATGGGAGGCCCTCGGCCGCCCCGAACGCGACCGCGCGGGACTCACGGTGACCCGCGACGGACAGCACGTGTGGCTGGACAGCCGGGACGACGTCATCCACACGATCCCCGCGACCGTGCGGGTCCGGCCTTGACCGGAGCCGCGTCCGACGTTGTGTCCGTGCCGCGCGCCGCGAGTGCGTGCGTGCGTTCGCCGGCTGACTCCGGGAGTCTCCTCCGGCAATGCCGGGTCATGAGCCGCAAGTGGGGCCCTGTCAGGGTGGTCGGCAGCGGGTGGGAGCATGGTGCCTGAGTGATCGGATGTGTGGGGGGATGGATTCGATGACGTACGGGCAGTCATACGCCCCTGGGGTGGACGGGGACGCTCCCCGTGCTCCGCGGCCCAGGGGATCGGGGCCCAGGGCATGGATATTGGGGCTCGTGTCGATCTTCGCCTGGTTCATCATCCTCACCTGGCTTCTCGCGCCGCCCCTCGCTGTGGCGAGTCTGGTGCGTGCCGTCCAGGAAGTCCGCAGGGCTCGGGACACGGGATCCGGGCGCACGGGTGCGGGCTGGGGTCTCGCGGTGGCCTGCCTCGCGGTGGTCGCGAGCGGCTTCGGGTGCTACGGGCTGGCAACCCTGAAATCCTGACCCGGACGGATCCCTCCGGTCCGGGCTGCGCGTTCTGGAACAGACGCAAGACACCAGCGCAGCCGTCCCTCCAAAGGAGCCGCGCCCAGGTGAGTACCCTCGGCCCGTGATCGATTACGGCATTGCCTTCCCCTATTACCGTCTCCACGTCGTGCCCGCGGTCGTGGCACTGGCCAGCCCGACCTGGCAACGCGAGGTGTGGCTCGACCCGGATCGGCCCGAGAACCTCGACTACACGGTGCACGTGCTGTTCGACGACTTCTGCGAGGCGGACAATCCCTCGCGCTGGCTGGGGCAGAGCCTTCGCACTGTCGAGGAGGCCGAGCTGATGGCACATCTGGGTGCTGCCTACGGCGCAGTACAGGACTCCGTCGGTGCCGATGCCGACGACGACGTCTACCTCGACTCGCCGCTCTGGCCTGCCGTCGTGGCCGCGGCAGCCCGGCTGGCACAGGTACTGGTGACCAACGACCACACAGCACTGAGCAAACTGCACGACGCCGGCCACCGATGGCCACCCGGAACCGAGCAGAAAGCCCCCGGGGACGTCACCCAGCAGCAGGAACGGCCGTAACCGCGCTCACTCCGGGGCGGCGACGGCGGTCACGAACGTCGACCACGAGGTGGTAGGCGGGGTTATGGCTGGGCCTTGGGGGGCCGCCTTGCTGTCGCGTATGGGGACGGTGCCGGGGTACTGCCGGTCGGCGACTTCGACACATGAGCCGTCCTTGGCCCCGCTGTAGGCGCTCTTGCGCCATATCGCCGTGGTCAGTTCGGCGCGGCTGGTGCACATGGATATTTCTCCTCGACCGAGTTCACAATGAGCTCTCTCGACTGCTCTTCTGTCAGGGCTCCGAGCTGTACATGACGGTAGAGGGCTTCGTGCCACGCCAGCTCCTCTGGGTTCGTACTGAACCTGGCCCGGTTGAAGGTCGCCGTGTAGAGAGTGGACCGTTTCCCCGCCCTGGGCTTGGTGATCATCATGTTTCCGAATGCCATGAGGCCGGAGCTGTTGTTCGGGATGACCTGGAGGTGCACATGCGGCTCCTCGGACATTTTCGCCAGACACAGGAGCTGATCCCTCATCACCCCGGCGGTGCCGGCCACCTGCCCCAGAGCCGACTCGTAGATGAGCGCTGAAAACTGCGGAGGGGGGTCACGGTGCAGCGCACTGACGCGCCGCATACGGATCTGGACCTTTTCTTCCAGGTCACCGCCGTAGAAGGCCATACCTCGGACCAGTAGGGCCCTCGCATAGCTCTCGGTCTGGAGGTGGGGCGGGATGTCCATGGCGAAGTAGTGAATCGTCGCCGCGCTCGCCTCGACGGCGAACAGCCGACGTGCCCACCGCGCGTCCGCACTCTCGCTGATGCTGTCCCATTCCTCAATCAGACGGCCATTCGCTCCCAGAACCTTGTCCAACAGATCCACGATGTCCTCGGGCGGCACCCTCTCACCCGTCTCGAACTTCGAGATCGCACTGTCGGACAAGCGAATCTCCACGCCGAGCTCGGCCTGCGTCCAGCCTCGCGCTATGCGAAGCTCACGAAGCACGATCCCGAACTGGGCTGCGTACCCCCTTGAGGGGTCAAGTGGCTTCGAGGTGGACATGGCTGTATCTCCCACTGGACGATCCCGCGCTGTCGCGCCCTGGCGGCCCCGAGCATAGGACGCCGGGCAGATACTGGGAGCCGGAACCGAGAGCTCAACTCCCTTCGATTGACGGTGTGTTCGAATCTGGCGTGGTGATGCCCGCTGCGCTACGACTCACACCTCGAAGGGCCCGGTTGCAGCTCAGGCATCAGCGCGCGATGCCGCACACACCCCACCGTGCCCGAAGGAGATCACCCCACCATGCCCGTCTGCCCCGGCACTGCCATGGCCCACGCAGCCCCCACCCCGCCACGCGCCGAAGGCGACGACGGCATCGAATGGGCGATCAGAGCGGTCCTGGGAG
>NZ_JAINFC010000201.1 GCF_020740835.1 Streptomyces sp. UNOC14_S4 | reverse complement strand
ACGGTGCTCAGTACCGGCCCGTACGTCTGCACGACGGCGGCCAGCCGGGTGCGGTCGGCGGCGTCACAGGCGATCACGTCCACGCGGGCGCCGGTCTCCTGGAGCTCGGCTCGCAGCCGCCGCGCGGCCGGTGCCCCGAGGCCGTGACGGCTGACGAGGACGAGGTGGCGGACCTTGTGCCGGGTGACCAGGTGCCGGGCCAGCAGGCCGCCGAGGGCTCCGGTGCCGCCCGTCACCAGGACCGTGCCCTCCACAGGGGAACCGCCCGGTGGGGCATCGGTGGTGGCGGCCAGCCGGGGAACGCGCACGGCGCCTTCGGCGAGGGAGAGTTGCGGTTCGCCGGTGGCGACGGCAGCGGGCAGCAGCCGCAGGGACTCGGGCCGGTCGTCGGTGTCCACGACCGTGAGGCGCCCGGGATACTCCGCCTGCGCGGAACGCACCAGGCCCCACACGGCGGCGGCCGGCAGGTCCGGCACGGCGGAGGTGGCGCCGCGGGTCACCACGACGAGGCGCGAGCCCGGCGCGGCCGGGGCGGACAGACGGGCCTGCAGCACGGCCAGGGCACGCGCGGTCAGGGTGTGGGTGTCCGCGACCGGGTCGGCGCCCGGGGAGCGGCAGGACAGGGAGACCACCACCGTCTCGGGGGTGCTCCCTCTTCCGGCTCCTCCGGCTCTCCCGGCTCTCCCGGCCGATGTCCCGGGGAACACGGAGCGCAGGCCGAGGTCGTCGGGTTCCGCCACGGACAGGGACGGCCCGTCACCGTCGGCCGGGATGCCGGACCACCGCAAGCCGTACAGTCGTCCCCTGGCCGCGCTTCCTTCCCCGGCAGCGGCAGCGGCATCGGCGGAGTCCGGAACCGGCCGGGTGTTCATGGACTCCACCCGGGCCACCGGCCTCCCCGCGGGGTCGGTGAGGTCCACGGTGACCGTGTCCGGGCCAGTGGCTCGTATCCGTACGCGCAGCGCCGTGGCGCCGACGGCGTACAAGCGCATGCCGCGCCAGGCGAAGGGCATCCGGGCGGGTCCGGCGGCCGGCGCGGCGAGCAGTGCCGCGTGCAGGGCGGCGTCCAGCAGGGCGGGGTGAATGCCGTACCGGCCGGCGTCGGCGTTCTCCGGCCCGGGCAGCCGTACCTCGGCGAACACCTCCTCGCCCGGCCCTCGCCAGACTGCCGTGACGCCCCGGAAGGCGGGACCGTATGCGTAACCGGCGTCGGCCAGGCGCTCGTAGGCGCCCGTGAGGTCCATGGGCTCGGAACCCGGGGGCGGCCACGCGGCGGCGCCGGAATCATGGCCTCCCTGCCTGGCGGGCCCGGTGGCCGGGCCGAGCCGCCCCGTCCCGTGGTGCGTCCACCGGCCGAGCGGGCCCGACTCCCGTGGGCGGGAGTGGACGTCCGCGGAGCGACGGCCGGAGGCGTCCGACTCGCCGAGAACCACCTGCACCTGGACCTCGTCACCGAAGCCGGACAGCGGCAGCGGCAGCGGGGCCGACAGTACGAAGTCCTCGACGACTTCCAGCCCGCACGCGTCGCCAGCGTGGATCAGCATCTCGGCGAACGCGGCGGCGGGTACGAGGACCTGACCGGCGATGACGTGGTCGCGCAGCCACGGCTGGGCCGAGGCGGAGAGGTGGCCGGTGCACAGCAGGCGTTCCGTGCCGGGCACGGTGGTCGTCGCGGTCAGCAGTGGATGGCCGGTGCCGGCCGACGCGGCGGCAGGTCCACCCGCCGGGCGCCGCCGCCCTCGTACACCCGGTGCCAGTCCACCGGCAGGCCGTGCGCGTGCAGTTCGCCGAGCGCGGCCAGCACCGCTTCCGCCTCCGGCGTACCGGCCCGTGCGGTGGCCACGCACACCAGCCCCTCGCGCTCCCCCGCGACGCCTCCCATGACAGCCGCCGTGAGCTGTGCGCCGGGGCCCACCTCCGCGCAGGCGGTCACCCGCTCGTCGTTCACGAGACGTCGCACGGCGTCCTCGAACCGTACGGTTCCGCGGGCGTGGCGCACCCAGTACTCCGCCGAGCGCAGATCCTCACCGACCGCCCGCCGCCCCGTCAGGGTGGACATCACCGGGATGCGCGGTGTCCCGTACGTCATGCCCGAGGCGATGCGGCCGAACTCGGCGAGCATCGGTTCCACCAGCGGTGAGTGGAAGGCATGGCCGGCCCGCAGCCGCGTGGCGCGGCGCCCGCGTCCGGTGAACCGGGCGGCGACGACGTGTACGGCGCCCTCTTCCCCGGAGACGACGACCGATCGCGGACCGTTCACCGCCGCGATCGCCACGCGGTGTGCCAGCCCTGCCAGTTCTTCCGCGACCTCGTCCTCGGTGGCCTCCAGCGCCACCATGGCGCCGTTGCCGGGAAGTTGCCGCATCAGCCGCCCCCGGGCCGCGACCAGCTCCACCGCCTCGGCCTCCGGCAGGGCCCCCGCGGCGTGAGCCGCCGCCAGCTCGCCCACGGAGTGCCCGGCCACGGCGTCCGGCCGTACTCCCCAGGACTCCAGCAGCCGGAACAGGGCCGCTTCGAAGACGAACAGCCCCGCCTGCGCGAAGTCGGTCCTGTCCAGCAGGGCGGCGTCGCCGGTGCCCTCGTCCGCCCACAGCACCGTGCGCAGGGGACGCTCCAAGCTGCCCGTGGCGTCGAATCGACCGCACAGGGCGTCGAAGGCGGCCGCGAAGGCGGGGAAGGTACCGTGCAGTTCCCGGCCCATGCCGGGCCGTTGCGCGCCCTGGCCCGGGAACAGCAGCGCCAGCCGCCCGGGAGGCGAACCCGGCATCGCCTCGGTGCCGCCGGGCCCGTGGCCGGGCGCCGCCAACGCGTCCAGGGCGTTCAGCAGCGCCTCGCGGTCCCCGCCGGTCACCGCCGCGCGATGTGTGAGCGCCGCCCGGGTCGTGGCCAGGGAGAACGCGACGTCCAGCGGGGAAAGCCGGGGCCGCTCCCGCAGCAGGGAGGCCACTTGCCCCGCCTGCGCGCGCAGGGCCCGCGGGTCCGCGCCCGACAGCAGCAGCGGAGGCACCACCCGCCAGGGCCTTTCCTCAAAGGTCTCCCCGGAGGTCTCCTCAAGGGGCTCCTCACGTGCCTCTTCCAGAATGACGTGGGCGTTGGTCCCGCCGATCCCGAACGCCGACACCCCGGCCCGGCGCGGGCTGCCGGGCACCGGACGCCACTCCTCCTCCCGCGTCAAGGGCCGTACGCTGCCCGACGACCAGTCCACGCGCGGCGACGGCTCCTCGCAGTGCAGCATGCGCGGCAGCCGTCCGTGGCGCATCGCCATGACGGTCTTGATGACGCCGCCGACACCGGCCGCGGCCTGGGTGTGCCCGATGTTCGACTTGAGCGCCCCGAGCCACAGCGGACGGTCGCCGGGCCGCTCCCGCCCGTACGCGGCCTGCAGCGCCCGGGCCTCCACAAGGTCGCCGAGTGCCGTACCGGTGCCGTGTGTCTCGACCATGTCGATGTCGGCCGGGGACAGCCCGGCGGTGGCCAGGGCCCGGCCCATCACGTCCTGCTGAGCGGATCCGCTCGGCGCGGTCAGGCCGTTGGACGCGCCGTCGGAGCCGACGGCCGAACCGCGGAGCACGGCCAGCACCGGATGGCCGTTGCGCCGGGCGTCGGACAGCAGCTCCAGCAGGACCACACCGGCGCCCTCGGCCCAGCCGGTGCCGTCGGCCGCGGCCGAGAACGGTTTGCACCGGCCGTCCGGCGCCAGGCCGCGCAACCTGCTGAACGCGACGAACGACGCCGGAGTCGCCATCACGGTAACGCCCCCCGCCACGGCCAGCGAGCACTCGCCCGACCGCAGGGACTGTGCCGCCGAGTCCATCGCCACCAGCGACGACGAGCAGGCGGTGTCCACGGTCACGGCGGGCCCGCGCAGGTCCAGTACGTAGGCGATACGGCCGGAGGCCACACTGCCCGCCGAACCCAGCGCGAGATGCGCCTCCAGCTCGTGCGGGCCGCGGTGCAGGAGACGGCCGGCGTAGTCGTCGTGCATCACCCCGACGAAGACACCGGTGTCGCTGCCGCGCACGGCCGTCGGGGCGATACCGGCCCGTTCCAGGACCTCCCAGGTGATCTCCAGCAGGAGTCGTTGCTGCGGGTCGGTGGCCAGTGCCTCCCGCGGCGACATCCCGAAGAAGGCCGCGTCGAAATCGGCCGCGCCGCGCAGGAATCCGCCACGGCGGGTGACGGAGGTGCCGAGCCGGTCGGGGTCGGGGTCGAACAGACCGGCCAGGTCCCAGCCGCGATCGCCGGGGACGTCCGAGGTCGCGTCGGCCCCGTTCGCGACAAGCTGCCACAGGTCCTCGGGAGAGGCCACGCCACCCGGATACCGGCAGGCCATCGCGACGACGGCCACCGGCTCCGCCTCCGCCGAGGGCGGACGTGCCGTGCCGCCGTCCGGGGCCGGGCCACCGAACAGCGCGGTCTCCAGGAAGGCTGCCGCGGCGGCGGGCGTCGGGTGGTCGAACACCAAGGTGGCGGGCAGTTCGAGGCCGGTGGCCGTGCCGAGCCGGTCGCGCAGCAGTACACCCCCGAGGGACGTCATCCCGGAGGCCGTGAAGGGCCGGCCCGGCTCCACGTCCCGCTCCGGCACGCCGCTCGCGTGCGCCGTCGCGGCGATGACGAGACGCAGCACGGCCTCGTACCGAACGGAAGGGATCAGTGCCGCGAGGCGTCGGCGTAGAGCGGCCACGGTGCCCTCGCACGCTGACCCCAGCCGTTCGGCCAGTTGCCGGGCCAGCGCGGGGCGGTCGGTCTTGCCGGAGGGGGTACGGGGCACGGAGCCGGTCTCGTACACCTCGTCGGGCACCTTGAAGCCCGACAGCCACTCCCGGCACAGGGCACGTACGCGGTCGGTGTCGACGCCGTGCCGCGGATCGGCGACGACGAAGGCGACCGGCACCTCGCCCAGCACATCGTGCGGCCTGCCGACGACGGCCGCGTCCACGACGCCGGGGCAGGCGAGCAGCACATGCTCCACCTCGACCGGGTTGATGTTCTCCCCGCCACGGATGATCAATTCCTTGACCCGGCCGGTGACCCGCAGGCCACCGTGCTGAACACGACGGCCGAGATCCCCTGTGCGGTACCAACCGTCTTCGAACACCCGCGTGTTGACGTCCGGGCGACCGTGATAACCGAGCATCAGGTTCGGGCCACGGACCCAGATCTCCCCTTCGCCCCCGGCGGCGACGTCGCCGCCACCGGCAGGGTCGGTCAGCCGCACCTCGACGCCAGGCACCGGCACACCGCGGGGGCCGACGCCTCCTGCATCATCGAGCCGGTCGACCGCGATCTTCCCGCAAGTCTCGGTACTGCCATAGCCGCTGAGCAACGGGGCGCCCAGCAGTTCCTCGACGTCCGCCCGCAGTTCCGGGGGACACGGCGCGCCCGCGGTGACGCACAGACGCAGGCCGGACGGCGGCCGTGAGCCCTCGCGGACCTCGCTCGTGAGCAGACGGTAGGTGGCGGGCACCCCGGCGACGACGGTGAACCGCTGCTCGGCAAGTGCCCGCGCGACGCTCGCGCCCCGGTCGAGGAGATACGCGCTCGCGCCCACGGTCACCACCCCCAGCAGGCACAACGAGTGGGCGTAGGCGTGGAACATGGGCAGCGGCCACAGCAGCCGGTCCTGCGGCTCCAGGCCCCACAACGGTACGTAGGCCGCCGCCACGGACCACAGCGCGGCGCGCTGGCCGGAGACCACGCCCTTGCTCCGCCCGGTGGTGCCCGAGGTGTAGAGGATCCAGGCCGGCTCGTCCAGGCCGAGGTCGTCCCGGGGCGGGCATCCCGGATCCGTCACGGCAAGCCGTTCGAATTCGAAGAAGACATGCGTGCCCGCGGCCGCTCCGTCCGGCACGGCGCCCGTGTCCATGCCCGTGCCCATGTCCGTGCCCACCACCAGGATCCGCGACCGTATTCGTGGCCGTTCGGCCGCCGTCCGCGAAACCCGTGTCAGCAGCGTCTCCTCGGTCACCACCGCGACCGCCCCGCTGTCGTCGAGGAAGTACGCGAGCTCGGCGTCCGCGGCCGCGGGATCGAGCGGGACGCCCACCGCTCCCGCCCGCAGAACCGCGAGGAAACTCTCCGCCGTCTCCACCCGGTTGCCCAGCAGGAGCGCCACCCGGTCGCCCCTGCGTACCCCCAGCCGCACCAGGTGACCGGCCAGACGCCGGGTCCGCTCCTCCAGCTCCTGGTATGTGACGCCTCGTCGTGCGTCCTGAAAGGCGGTCTTTCCTCCGGCCCGTGCCGCGTGCTCCTTCAGCACGCCCGGCAAGGCGCGGATCAATTCGCGGCGGATCTCCGTCATCCCCACCCTTTCGGCCCGGGCGAACGAGTCGGCTCGGCGAACTCCCCGTCGAGAGCGGGACTTCGGCATCACGGCGCCCCCTGCGCCATGACAACAGGCTACAGACGATCCCTGGCCGGTTCGGGCGTTCGTCGTCGTCCCGTCCGGTCCCTCGCGGTCACCTCCGGCCGACAGTCCGGATCACGCGGCCGATGACCGGGTCGGCGTCGGGGACGGGCTCGTCGAGGTACCGGGGCATGCGGCGCATTCCGGTGACCGGGCGGCCGCCGGTGCGCGATGGTAGCCAGCATGACAACAGGACCACAGCCCACCAGCGCACGCGGACGGTCCCGGACCCGGTCCGCCCACCGCCGACGCCGCCGCAACCGCCTCATGGCGGTGGCGTGCCTCCTGGCCGCGGTCGGCCTGGGCACCGCACTCGTCCGGCCAGGGCCTGCGGCCGCCGATCCGATCGGCGTTCCGGGCGCTGCGCCACCACCCGGCGTCACGTCCACCACCGCAGTCGCCTCGCCCGCCCGGAGCGACGCCGCGGCACCGCTGCGCGTCCGTCTGACCCGGCTCGCGCGGGAGTTGGTGGCCGCCGGGGCGCCTGGTGTGATCGTGCGGGTGGACGACGGCCGTGGCCGGCCGGTCGAGATCGTCGAGCAGGCCCCCTGGACCGGGCCGGACCACCGGCTGCGGGCCGGGGACGAGTTCCGGATGGGGTCCAACACCAAGACCATGATGGCCGTCCTCGTGCTGCAGCTGGCCGGCCGGGGCGAGCTCGCCCTGACCGACCCGGTGGACAAGTGGCTGCCGGGCCAGGTGCCCAACGGCCGGGCGATGACGCTGCGCATGCTGCTCAACCACACCAGCGGCCTGTTCGACTACACCGAGGACCCCGCGGTCCTGCCGTCGATCCTGGGCAAGGACCAGAGGTCATGGACGTCGGCACAGCTGCTCGCCCTCGGCGTGCGGCACGATCCGCTCTTCGCGCCGGGCACCGCGTGGGCGTACAGCAACACCGACTACGCCGCGATCGGCGCCGTCCTGGAGAAGGCCACCGGCAGGAGCCTGGCCGCTCTGGTCCGTGACCGGATCGCCCGGCCGCTCCGCCTCGAACACACCTACTACGCCACGGACTCCACCTGGCACGGCCCGCACGCCCGCGGCTACGAACCCGACGCGGCCCACATGCCACCGGGCGTGCCGGCCGATTTCAGGGACTACGCCGGGGCACACCGCGACGGCCATGTCGACGTCTCCCGCAACAACCCGTCGTGGGGCGGGGCGGCCGGGGCGGTGGTGTCCACCGCGTACGACTGGGGCCGGTTCCATACCGCGTTGATGTCCGGCAAGCTGCTGCCCGCCGCCCAGCTGGAACAGATGCGCACCACCGTGCCGGTCTCCCCGGACCGGCCGGACGGGGCCGGCTACGGGCTGGGCATCGAGACCGCCACGACCCCGTGCGGCACGGTGTGGGCCCACGACGGCGGCATCCCCGGCTACCTCAGCGTCAACGCCACCGACTCCACCGGCAGCCGCACGGCGTCCGTCCTCGTCTCGACCGAGGCCTTCGCCGAGCACCCGGACGCCTTTCCGTCGGTCGCCGGAGCCGCCAAGGCGCTGCAGACCGCCACGATCTGCGGCATGTTCGGCAAACCGGCACCGGCCGCCGCCCGCACCGACGGCCACGGGGAACCGCTCCGGGCGCGGTGACGACCGCGGTGACGACCGCGGCCGCCACGCCCTGCGGACCAGGCGCGATACAGCCCACCGGCGCGGCGCTCCCTACCTCCCCGCCCACGGCCCCTCCTACGATGAAGTTCTCGCGGGGGAAAGGTGATTGCCCATGGCAGCCGGAGCCGGTGGGAGCGGTCGGCGGGTGGAGAACGCCGTCGCCTGGACCATCAAGAACCTGGACGCAGTCATCGCCATGGGCGCGGCCCTGGTCATCGGGCTGCTGGAGATCTTCGACCAGCACTTCGCGCCGGGCATCGGCTCCGGGGCGACCCTGCTGGTGCTCGGCGCGCTGGTCTACGGGAACCTCGCCGAGCGGCGGCACCGGATGGCCGACATCCGCGAGGCGACGACCGGGGCCCAGCGGGCGATCGAGGACCTGGTCATGGTGCGGTCGCTGTCGGGCGGGGATCTCGAACGGGCGCTGGACCGGGCCCGTCAGACCACCGAGCGCTGGGTGTTCAAGGGCGGGACGGGGACGTACCTCCGGGCGGTGACCCTGCCGGTCTGCGTGCGGCAGGCGCGGGTCCACCGCCGCCCCCTCTCCATGAAGATCGACATAGTGAACCCGGCCGACGAGCGGGCGTGCGCGGCGTACGCACGTTTCCGGCAGACTTTCGCGCACCGGCTGGACTTCCTGCCGTCCGATCCCTGGAGCGCGGACCGGGCCAGGAAGGAGTCCTTCGCCACGGTTCTCGCCATCTGCTGGTACCGGCAGCGGCTGGACACCCTGGAGGCCGACGTCTACCTTTCCTCGGGCGTGCCCACGTTGCGGTTCGACCTGTCCGACTCGTGCCTCATCATCACCCAGGACGACCCGAGACGGGCCAATCTGCTGGTGGAACGCGACCGGCCGCTCTACGACTACTACGTCACCGAGCTCCATCAGAGCAGGGAGCAAGCGGCCACCGTCGACCTGCGGCACGCCGAGCCGCTGAGCGAGGAACCGACGGTCGACGAGGCCCACCGGCTCTTCGAGAGCATCGGACTGCCACTGCCCACAGCCTTTTCCGACCGGGATGTGGGCGAGATCATCGACAAGGCGCTGCATGCGGAGAACCCGTACAGGAGGTGATCCGCGCAGCTGGAGGCGCCGTGGACTACCGATCAGTGGACCACCGGCTGTTCGAGCAGGCAGTGGACGGCCGGTGCGGAACGGCTCCCCTGGTGCGGGCCGCCCGTTCCGCGCTCGAGGACATCGCCACCGGGCGGCGGAAGGTACGCGCTGTCCGGCATCCCCTGGGATTTCTCTGTTTTCCCGTGGAACGCGACGGCGACCGCGGTGTCTGCGTCCACGTCTTCCGGAAGGGGGCGGACGAGGCGGCGGCCATGCTGACCACGTCACCCGTGCACGCGCACAGCTGGGACCTGACCAGTTGCGTACTGTACGGACAAGTGGTCAACGTCCGGGTGAAGGTCATGGATCGTCAGGAGGGGCCCACGCACCGCGTCTTCGAGATCGTCAGCGGTCCCGCGGGGGTCGACGAACTCCGGCCTACACCCCGTCTGGTCGGCTATGAGACAGGCACCCCTCAGGCCAGTGCCGCCGGAGAGATATACACCCTGCCCGCCGGGGAGTTCCACACCACGATGCTGTCCGGCGGGAGCGCCGCGACCGTACTGCTGGGCTCCTCCCGGCCGGGCGGCCGCGACCTTTCCCTCGGTCCGCTGGATGGCGCGGGGCACCGGGTGGTACGACAGCAGTGCGACGCCGTGCAGTCCGCCCGAACCGCGGGCTCCGTCCTCAGGAGGATCCATGCTCCTCACCGCCGATGACCCACAGGACCCGCCACTGCCCTCTTCCCGGTTCGCCGACGAGCACCGGCTGGCGGTGAGCACCGCGTGCGAGGCCGGCGCGCTGCTGCGGCCGTACCTCCGCGGCGAGAACTCCCGGCCGTGCGAGGTCAGGGCCAAGGGGTGTCGCGGGGATGTCGTCACCGACCTGGACACGCTGGCCGAGGACGCCATCGTGCGGCGGCTCCGGGAGCGTTTCCCGCATGACCGGATCGTCGCCGAGGAGTCGGGGACGCTGGCCGGTGACGCCGCCAACGGCCGTACGTGGCTGGTGGATCCGCTGGACGGCAGCAACAACGTGGCCATCGGGCTGGCCTCCTGCGTGGTCGGCATCGCCCTGTGCGAGGGTGACGCGCCCGTCGTCGGCGTCGTGCACGAGCCGGTCACCGGCAGGACCTGGTCCGCGCTCCGGGACGGCGGGGCCCGGGGACCGCACGGACCGCTGCGGACCGCTGCCCGTATGCCCTCACCGGCCGGGCCGCTGCTGGGCTGGACCCAGGGGTACGGGGTGGCCCGCGACGACCCCCGGGCGCGCTCCCTCAGGACGGGCCTCGAACGCGGCTCCCGGCGGCTGCTCCAGCTGTGGGCCCCGTTGCTGACCTGGTCCATGCTGGCCCGTGGCGACATCGACGGCTTCGTCGGCTACCGGGCGGAGGCCATCGATCTGCCGGCCGGTGCCCTGCTGGCCCTGGAGGCGGGGGTGGAGATCCGCGCTCTGGACGGGGGGCCGTTCCGCGGCGGGGTCACCGGTCCGGACACCGACCGCAGCTTCGTCGCCGGGCGGCCGGAGGACATGCCGCGGCTGCTCGACATGGTCAACGGCGGCTGAGAAGCCGTACGGAGGCACAGCAGGGCGGGCGTTTCAACGCGTCGCCACGAGCGCCGCGCAAGCCGCCAGTACCGACCCCACCGCGAGCACCGCGCCGGTGCCCATGAACCGTCGCAACGGCACCCGGACCCGCTGCGCCTGACAGCGTTCGAACCACAGCAGCGTGGCCAGCGAGGCCCATGGGGTGATCACCGGGCCCGCGTTGGTGCCGATCAGCAACGCCAGCAGCTGATCGTGGTTGCCCACCGGGACGGCGGACTCGGCCGCCAGGTAGACGGGCAGGTTGTTGAGCGCGTTGGACATGCCTCCGCCGACCGCCCCGGCCCGGAGCATGCCGAGCGCCCCGCCGTCGGAGCCCACCGCCGTGGACAGCACGGCGTGCAGCCCGTGGACGTCGAGCGTCTCCACGACCAGGAACAGCCCCGGTACGAGGACCAGCAGCCGCCAGGGGACCAGGGACGCGCGCAGCGCCGAGCGCTGCCGCACCGCGTGGACCGCCACCACGACCGCGGCGGCGGAGGCGGACGCCGCCCACAGCGGGACGACGTCGAGCAGGAGCAGCAGCACGAAGGCGGCGCACGCCGACCCGCACACCCAGAACACCACCGGGTCGGCGGGCCGGTACGCCTCCGGCGGCACGTACGTCCGCGCTCCCCTCCTGCCGGGCCGCCAGTAGAACAGCCACAGGCACCCCATGGTCACCGCCACCGCCGCGAGCTGGGGGGCCCACATCCGCGCGGCCAGCCCCAGAGGGTCGAGTGCCACCCGGTCGGCGGCCAGCAGGTTGGTCAGATTGGACACGGGCAGCAGCAGGCTCGCCGTGTTCGCCAGCCACACCGTCGTCATGGCCAGCGGCACCGCCGCGATGCCGACCCGTGCGGCCAGCGCCAGCATGACCGGGGTCAGCAGCACCGCCGTCGTGTCCAGGTTGAGCGTCATGGTGGTCAGCGAGGCGAACACCACGCACAGCACGAAGAGCGCGCCGTAGCTGCCCCGGCCCGCCCGGGCCACGCCCGTCGCCACGACGTCGAACACCCCGGCGCGTCCGGCGAGTTCGGCCAGGACGATGACCGTGCCGAGGAAGGCCAGTAACGGAGCGATCCGCTCCATGGCGTCCCGCGCGTGCGCCGTGGGCAGTGCGCCGGTGGCGACGCACAGCAGACCGCAGATCAGCATTCCCCCGGCCAGCCAGTCCAGCCTGTGCAGACGCATCACGGCCCCCCGGGCCCGATCGACAGACATGGCCAGAGCATCGCACAGGCATCGCACGGCGCGGTGACCGACGGCATGACGGTTCCGTACCATGGCTCCATGACCCGACGGCGCGAAAACGCGGTGCATCAGGGGTTGTTGGACTTCTTCATCAGCTATTCGCCGGCCGATGAGCGCTGGGCGACGTGGATCGCCTGGACCCTCGAGGAGGCCGGCTACCGCACCGTCGTCCAGGCCTGGGACTTCGTACCCGGAACCAATTTCGTCGATTTCATGGACCGCGGCGTGAGCCAGTCCGTCGCCGTGATCGCCGTCCTGTCCCACCACTACGAGAACTCCCGCTACGGCCGCATGGAATGGCAGGCGGCCCTGCGCGCCGACCCCGACGCCCCGGACCGCAGGCTGATCACCGTCCGCGTCGAGGACATCCCCGTCGAGGGTCTGCTGGCCACGATCACCTATGTCGACCTGGTCGGCGTCCAGGAGGGCGCGGCCGCCCGTGACTTGCTGCTGACCCGCGTCGGCCAGGCGCTCGCCGGGCGGGCACGCCCGGGACGGCACCCCGGTTTCCCCGGCGGCCCGGCCGTACCGATCGCCCCGGCCCCCGCC
>NZ_JAINFC010000200.1 GCF_020740835.1 Streptomyces sp. UNOC14_S4 | reverse complement strand
GCATCTCGCGGATGTTCTCTCGATCTGTGGATATGGAACCGTAGGAAGTCCCATCGTCCCAGTTCAAGGGGCATCCGCGTCTTCATGTCCAGGCCCTGGACCGGTCATCGCTCGGTGGATCAAGGCTAAGGGCGACGCCCGATGTTGACAGCGACCGGTGGCGGCAATAGCGGAACGGGCATGAGAGCCACAGCAAACACCACTTGCACACCAATCTGGATGTACAGGATGAGGTGGGTGCCCACGAGCAGTAGGGGCCACACCGGGAGCAGGAGCAGGCCCGCCACCAGCGCCCTGAACTCCTTCGAGCCCATTTTTTTGCGAAGGAGTCCAGCGATCAAGATGATGACAATGGACGGCAGTCCGATCATCACCAGCATGGTGAGTCCGGCGCCCGCGTAGTAGAGCAGCGAATCCCCGAACGAGCTGTGCTCAAATGAGCTCGACAAGGATTTCAGTGGCCGTGGCCCTGTGAGCGCTATGAGCAACCAGCCCAAGGCGAAGACGAGGACATAGGAGATAACGCACCGCATGATTCGGCGTATGCATTTTCCTGGTTCGCGATACTCGGCTATCGCAGTCATCAGCGGCATCCTCCGGCGCAACGCCCGTCATTCCACGACCGGTTGATGTTCGAGGTATTGATGGGCGGGAAGGGTATCTTCAGAGGCGCAGAGTCGAGCCCGTGCTCGTTGTCCATTCTGTCGCGGGCTATCACTTTCGGCCCTCCGTTTCGAGGGTATTGGACAACTTCCATGTCAGGGTAGGCGTCACCGCGACGGCTGACGCTGACCGATGAGCGGTTTGTCGAGATGGATATGTCGTTGTCGACTGCGAAGAGGGGGAAGCTGCTGTTCACTCCGTGAAGCCCCAGCTTCAGCCCTGCGGAGGACGAGCCACGTGTATTGAGTACGTTGTTGCCCCCGAGCGTGTCGCTCGAACGCGCGTTGAGTTCGATGTCGTCCGCCTTGAGCATCCTGGACGGGAGGTCTCGCCGCCCGAACCGCGCCTTCATGTAGTCACTGAAGTACTGAGGCGAAGTATGGGACGCGGCGACGGTGAAGGACACCTGACCGGTAGCGGTATCCCAGAACAGCACCATTCGGTACTCATCGTCAGGATCCTCGGAGAAGCCTCGGTCGTCTCCCATGAGCATGCCGAGCATGGCCGTCGGGGTGTGGATGAAGAATCTCATCATGATGATCCCTCGGTCGGGACCGCGCCCCACGTTGAACGACGCCCGTTTGTATCCCTTCGGCTTGCTGCCGAACCCGACCCGGCTGGCTCCTTTGGTAGGAGGGAGCCTCGTTCCCGCCCCAGCTTCCCGTGGACTGGCTGGCGCAGCTGTCGCAGCCGTCCCCATAGTACTCGTCGTCCCTGTTGAGGCTCGCTGACGAGAGCTGATCGCTACCCTGACGGGCATATCGAAGGGTGAGCGGAGAACCGGAGGGCTGCACATGATGACTCGGGCGAGCGTGTTCGGCGCCGGTTCCTGGGGGACCGCCGTGGCCATGATCCTCGCTGATGCGGGATGCCGGGTCACCATGTGGGCGCGCCGCCGGGAAGTGGCGGAGGCCATCACCACCGGCCACACCAATCCCGAGTATTTTCCCGACGTCGCGCTTCCTCCGGCCATCACCGCGACGACGGATGCGGCTGCCGCGGCCGAGGACGCCGACATCGCGGTGCTCGCCGTCACCGCGCAGACTCTCCGTGACAATCTCGCCCACTGGGGGTCTCTGCTCGGCGACGAGGCGGTGCTGCTGTCGCTGATGAAGGGCATCGAGGTCGGTACAGGTCTGCGCATGACCGAGATCATCGCCGAGACGACGAAGGCCGCGCCGGAGCGGATCGTCGTGCTCACCGGCCCCAACCTTGCCCGGGAGATCACCGCCCGGCAGCCCGCCGCCGCCGTCATCGCATGCCCCGACCAGGCCGTCGCCACTCGGCTTCAAAACGTGTGCCGCACGCCGTACTTCCGCCCGTACACGAGCACGGATGTGGTGGGCTGCGAGCTCGGCGGGGCGGTGAAGAACGTCATCGCGCTGGCGGTGGGCATCGCCGACGGTATGGGCCTGGGCAACAACGCCAAGGGGGCGCTGGTCACCCGCGGCCTGGCGGAGACCACGCGCCTCGGCCGGGCGATGGGAGCCGATCCCCTCACCTTCGCCGGGCTCGCCGGCATGGGCGATCTCGTGGCCACCTGCGCCTCCCCGCTCTCCCGTAATCACACCTTCGGCGCCGCCCTCGGACGCGGCCTGAACTTCACCGAGGCGGCTACCGCTGCGAAGCACACGGCGGAGGGCGTCACGTCCTGCGTGTCCGTGCTGGACCTCGCCCGCCGCCACGGCGTCGAAATGCCGATCACCGAGACGGTCGTCGGCATCATCCACGACGGCACGTCACCCCACGCCGCGCTCGGGGAACTGATGGCCCGTTCGGCGACATCCGAACGCTGAACCGGGGCTGTGGCCGCACCGGGTGGAGTTGTCCCAGCTGTCCGTCGCCCCGCACCGCCGAGTCAGGGAGGCGTCAAGGTTCCCGCGCGTCGCTTGAACCCGGGGGCCCCGTCTCATTCGATATCCCCTGTGAACAGCCGTCTGCGCCATGACGACCGGCCGCCTCATCGGGCGACGTCCGGTTCCGCAGGCTGTTCCCTCTCGGCGCGCTGACGCGCCGTTCCCGTAAACGCGGCCGCATACGCATTCGCAGCCGCACCCACCATCACGGCACCCCGCTTCCGTAACAGCGAAAGCGCTGCCGCAACGAACCCGTTCCCGGAGTGGATCACCATGTCTTCTGTCGTCCCGCCCACCCCCCGGACCGTGCTGGTCACCGGCGCCACCTCCGGCATCGGGTGGGAGACCGCCCGGCTGCTCGCGGGACGGGGTGACACGGTCGTCGTCCACGCCCCTGACCAGGCGTCCGGTGACGACGCCGTCGCCCGCCTGGTGGCGGCGGGCGCCGACACCCTGCGGCTGCGCCTCGTCGTCGCGGACTTCTCGCGGCTCGACGAGGTGCGGGCCATGGCCGCCCGTGTCGCCGAGGAGTACCCGGTGCTGGACGTCCTCGTCAACAACGCGGCCTGCGTCGCCCCCGAGCGGCACACGATGACCGCCGACGGCAACGAACTCTCGCTCCAGGTCAACTTCCTGGCCGCCTACCTTCTCACCCACGAGCTCTCGGGCCCGCTGAGCGCGCGCCCCGGCAGCCGGGTGGTCAACGTGTCCTCCTCGACGCACCGCACCGCGTCCATCTCCTGGAGCGACCCGCACCGGGCCAAGCGCTACTCCCGCCTCGCGGCGTACGCCCAGTCCCAGCTCGCCCTGACGATCTTCGCCCGCGAGCAGGCGCCCTGGACCTCGGTCAGCGTGCACCCCGGCGTCTGTGACACGGCCCTGATGCCGCTGTACGCGAACCAGGGCGAGTCCGCCGCCGAAGGAGCCGAGCGGGTGGCGCGCCTGTGCGACCCCGCCGCCGAGCTCGTCCCGGGCGCCTACTACGACGGCACCGCGCCCGCCCCGGCCGCACCGGTCGCGCAGGAGGACCGCACGGTCCGCCGACTGTGCAAGCTCGCGGACCAGTTGGTCGCGAAGGCTGTTTGAAACCCGCACACCACACCCCCGAAAGAAGGAATTCCCGGATGTCCAAGCGCGCTCGCAAGAAGAAGGCACGCCGCAAGAAGGCCGCCAACCACGGTAAGAAGGCCAACGCCTGACATAGCGTCACCGACACTCGAACGGGTGGCGGGAGCCAGGATAGGGACGGCTCCCCGCCACCCGTTGCCCGTACGCACCCAGTGCACCACTCACGCCTCACGCCTCACGCACAGCCTCGCGTACAACCTCACGTACAAACGGAGCGGTTCCGTGATCGAGTTTCCTGGTTCCGCCGCCCCGGCCGCCGGGCCGTGGGCGACAGTCCCGTTCTGGTTCGCCTCCGGCCACCCGGGCCTCGGAGTGCTCCCGGAACACGTACGGTCCACCGGGCACGGCCGCTGGTGGGCCGACCACCCGGTCCGGCCCCGCGCGGCCGCCGTGTCCTGCGCGGGGCACGTCATCCTGGGCGGCGACCCGCGGCTGACCCGGCCGGGAGACCTGACGCCGCTCGCCCACAGCTGGATCGCGGCCCCCGACCGCTTCCTGCCCCTCCTCGGCGCCGCGTTCGAGCGGATCGTGCCGTGGGAACGCATGATCTGGGTCCACGACAGCCACGTCCCCGCCATCCCTGCCGTACGCGTCCCGCCCGGCGTGACCGTACGCCGCCTCACTCCCCGGGACGCCGAGGCCGTCCAGGAGCTCGGGCCCGAACTCGCCTGGATCGCCGGGAGCTGGGGCGGCCCGCACGGTCTCGCCGCCTGCGGACGCACCCGGGCCGCCTTCCACGGCACCCGGCTGCTCTCCCTCGCCTGCACGTACTACACCGGCAGCCGGTACGAGGACGTCGCCGTCGTCACCCGCCCCGAGGGCCGGGGGCGGGGCCTCGCCGCCGCCTGCGTCCGCGCCCTGTGCACCGACATCACCGCCCGCGGCCGCACCGCCACCTGGACCTGTTCCCGCGACAACCACCCCAGCCGCGGCCTGGCCGAGGCGACCGGCTTCCGGCTGTACCGCGAGTACGTGCACTACGCGGTCGGCGCCCCGGCCCACGACGGCGGGCGGCAGCCGCGGCGGCCCGCGCTGAGGTGAGGCTCCCGCCGCGTCGGCCCCCCGCACGCTCCGCCGCCGGAGCACCATGGAAGCGGAGACCATCCGGTCACCGACGATCCCCGGGGGAGCCCGCCCATGGCAGCGCGCGGAAGACTGCGGATCTACCTCGGGGCCGCACCCGGGGTGGGGAAGACCTACGCCATGCTCCGGGAGGGCAGACGGCTGCGGGACCAGGGCACGGACGTCGTCGTCGGGTTCGCCGAGCCGCACGGGCGACGGCTGACGGCGGCGATGGCGGAGGGCCTCGAAACACTGCCGCGCCGCACCATGCTCCACCGGGAGGCGCGCTTCACCGAGATGGACCTGGACGCGCTCCTCGCCCGCGCCCCCCAGGTCGCGCTCGTGGACGAACTGGCCCACACCAACGTGCCCGGCAGCCGCAACGCCAAGCGCTGGCAGGACGTCGAGGAACTCCTCGACGCCGGGATCGACGTCGTCACCACCCTCAACGTCCAGCACCTGGAGTCCCTCAACGACGTGGTCGAGCAGATCACCGGGGTCAGACAGCGCGAGAGACTCCCCGACGAGGTGGCCCGGCGCGCCGACCAGATCGAACTCGTCGACCTCCCGCCCGAGGTGCTGCGCCGCCGTCTGACGCACGGTGACATCTATCCGGCGGACCGCATCGAGGCCGCCCTCACCCACTACTTCCGGGTCGGCAACCTCACCGCGCTCCGCGAGCTGGCCCTCCTCTGGCTCGCCGACCGGGTGGAGGAAGGGCTCCAGCGCTACCGCGCGGAGCACGGCATCGCCGCCCCGTGGGAGACCCGCGAACGCATCCTGGTCGGCCTCACCGGGGGCACGGAGGGCGAGACCCTCGTCCGCCGCGCCGCCCGCATCACCGCGCGCACCCCGGGCAGCGAGCTGCTGGCCCTCCATGTCGTCCCCGGCGACGCGCTCGCGGGCGGCGACCCCGCGGCCCTGGCCGGCCAGCGCTCGCTCGTGGAGTCCCTGGGCGGCAGCTACCACCAGACCACCGGCGACGACGTCGTCCAGGCGCTGCTGGAGTTCGCGCGGGCGGAGAACGTCACCCAGATCGTCCTCGGCGCCAGCCGCCGCGGCCGCTTCTCCTCCCTGCTGCGGGAGGGCGTCGGGCGGCGTACGATCCTCGCCTCCGGCCCCATCGACGTGCACATCGTCACCCACGAGGCCGCGGCGGGCTCCACCGCCCCCGGGCCGCCGCGCCGCTCCCGCCGCCACGGCATCGGCCGCGCCCGCGCCTGGCTCACGCTGGCCGGGGCCGCCGTGGCCCTGACCGCCCTGACCTTCGCCCTGACCGCGCTCCGCGACCGCCTCGGCCTCTCCGGCGATCTGCTCCTCTACCTCTTCGTCGTCGTGGTGACCGCCCTCGTCGGCGGACTGTGGCCCGCCCTGGTCACCGCCGTGGCGGCGGGGCTGCTCGCCGACTACTACTGCACCGTGCCCCGGCACTCCCTCGCCGTCGCCCGCCTCGGCGACGTCCTCGCCCTGGCCGTCTTCGTCGCCGTCGCCTGCCTCGTCGGCACGGCCGCGGGCACGGCCGCGCGCCGTACGTACGAGGCGTCGCGCGCCACCTCCGAGGCCCGGGCGCTGGGCAGGCTCGCGACCGCCATGATGCACGGCGAGGACCTTCCGGCACTCGTCGAGCAGATCCGGGAGAACTTCGGCCTCATGGCCGTCTCCTTCCTCGAACGGGACGCGGCATCCGGCGCCCGGCCCCGCTGGTTCGTCGTCGCCAGCGCCGGGCCCCGGCCGCCGGAACGGCCCTACGACGCCGATGTGGAGTGCCCCGTCGACGATGCGCTGACCCTGGCCGCCCGCGGCCACGGGCTGAGCGCCGACGACCGCCGCATCCTCGCCGCGTGCGCCGCGCAGCTCGGCGTCGCGTACGCCCAGGGCGCGCTCTCCCGGCAGGCGGCCGAGACCGGCACCCTGGCGGCCGCCGAACGCTCCCGCACCTCCGTGCTCGTCGCGGCCGTCCGCGACCTGCGCGCCTGCCTGGACGCGGCGGCCGCGGCGCTCACCCCGCCCGCCGGGGACACCGGCCCCGGCACCCGCGCGCTCGCCTCCGCGCGGACGGCCGTGGCGCGCGCCGGACAGCTCGTCACCGACCTCGACGACCTCGCCCGGCTGCACGCAGGGGCGCTCGACCTCCACCTCCGCCCCGTCGACGTGGGCGAGGCGCTCACCACGGCCCTGGACGACCTGGGGCCCGGCGGCCACACGATCCGGCTCTCCCTGCCGGAGGAACTTCCCGACGTCATCGCCGACGCCGCCCTCCTCACCCGCGTGTTCACCGCCCTCGCGGCCGACGCGCTCCGGCACGGCCCGGCCGGGCGCTCGCCCGCCCTCACGGCCGAGGTGCTGGCCGACCGGCTCGCCGTGTGCCTGGCCGACGGCGCGGACGGCCCCGGTCCGGTGCCCGCCGACCGGGCCGGGAGCCTGCCGCTGCGGCTCTCCCGGGACCTCGCCGAGGCCATGGGCGGCACCCTGGAGACCACGACGGCCCCCGGCTTCGCGGTGACTCTCACCCTGCCGACCGCCGCGCACGGCCGGAGGTGAGCCTTCGGAGCCCGCCCGGCGCGGGTTCTGTCGCGGCAGGCCCCGGAGAGGCATCCTGGACACGGGACCCGCGGATGTCTGGAGGTGTCCGGCACATGCCCGAATTCGTGCGGGAGCACAGGGACCGCATCGCGCTCGTGGCCGCGCTCCTGGGGCCGCTCGCCGTGGCGGCGGTGCTCGTGCCGCTGCGCGACACCCTGTCGAACACCGATGTCGCGCTCGTCCTGGTCGTCATCGTCGTGGCCGTCTCCGCGAACGGCCACCGGCCCGCCGGAGTGCTCTCGGCGGTGTCCGCCGCGGCCTGGTTCGACTTCTTCTTCACCCGGCCGTACGAGCGGTTCGCCATCACCAAGTCCTCCGACATCAGGACCGCCGTCCTGCTGCTGCTCGTGGGCATCGCCGTCTCGCAGCTCGCCGCGCGGGCCCGGCGCCTCCAGGTCGTCGCCATCACGGACGCCGGGTATCTCGCGCGCCTCCACACCACCGCCGACCTGGCGCAGTCCGCGAAGTCGAGTGCCTCCGTCGTCGACCACGTGCGCGGCGAACTCGTCGACCTGCTCCAGCTCAAGGAGTGCCGCTTCGAGTACGGCACGCTGCTCGGCCACCCGCCCCGGCTGGAGCCGGACGGCTCCGTGGTGGTGGGGCGCAGGACGTGGGACGTCGAGCAGCACGGGTTCCCCGACGAGGAGATCGAGCTGCGGACGTTCGCGAACGGACGCTTCCTCGGGCGCTTCATGCTGCGTCCCACGCCCGGGGCGACGCCGCCGCTCCAGGCGCGGCTCGTGGCGGTGACGCTGGCCGACCAGGTGGGGGCGGCGCTCGCGAAGTCATAGGGTGCCGAGTCGGTGATCCCTCGTCGGCGTGTGGCGAGGGCGAATATCACCGAACTCTGCACATATCCGACATACCATCAAAACCGTGCTCAACCTGACAGGTCTGCTCAAGCGGCTCGCCATCGGACCCGCCATGCGGAGTGAGGAGCTGCACGAGACGCTGCTCCCGAAGCGGCTCGCGCTGCCGATCTTCGCTTCCGACCCGCTGTCGTCCGTCGCCTACGCCACGCAGGAGATCCTGCTGGTGCTGACGCTCGGCGGCCTGGCGTATCTGCACTTCACGCCGTGGATCGCGGCGGCGGTCGTGGGGCTGATGGCCGTGGTGGTGCTCTCGTACCGCCAAGTGGTGCACGCCTATCCGAGCGGTGGCGGCTCGTACGAGGTGGTGTCGACGAACCTGGGCGACGCCGCGGGACTCGTCGTGGCCGCCTCGCTGCTGGTCGACTATGTGATGACGGTGGCCGTGTCCGTCGCCTCCGGCGTGGACAACATCATCTCGGCGGTGCCCGAACTGGCGGACCACCGGGTGGCGATGGCGCTCGTCTTCGTCGCCTGCCTCACCGCGGTGAACCTGCGGGGTGTGCGCGAGTCCGGGCGGGCCTTCGCCGCGCCGACCTATCTGTTCATCGCCGGGGTGCTGATCATGGTCGGCACGGGGCTGGTCCGCTGGCTGCTGGGGCACGCGCCGCTGTCGGAGAGCGCGTCGTTCGGGGTCACCCCGAAGCCCGCGGACGCGGGGCTGGCGGGCTTCGCCCTGGTCATGCTGTGCCTGCGGGCCTTCTCCAGCGGCTGTACGGCGCTGACCGGCGTGGAGGCGATCTCCAACGGCGTACCGGCCTTCCGCAAGCCCAAGTCGAAGAACGCGGCGAGCACCATGGCCGTCATGGGCATCATCGCCGTGGCGATGTTCGTGGGCGTCACGGCGCTCGCGCTGATCACCAAGGTGCACATCACCGAGGACGCGTGCCGACTCACGGGACTGCCGGGCGCGTGCGGCTCGTACACCCAGCGCACGGTCATCGCGCAGCTCGCGGCGGCCGTGCTCGGCGGCGAGCACAGCGTCGGCTTCTACTACATCCAGGCCGCGACCGCCCTGGTGCTGGTGCTGGCCGCGAACACGGCGTTCAACGGCTTCCCGCTGCTCGCGTCGATCCTCGCGCAGCACCGCTACCTGCCCCGGCAGCTGCACAACCGCGGGGACCGGCTCGCCTTCTCCAACGGCATCCTCGCGCTGGCGATCACGGCGGGCCTGCTGCTGTGGTTCTACAAGGCGGACGTCACCAGCCTGATCCACCTCTACATCCTGGGCGTCTTCACGTCCTTCACGCTCTCCCAGACCGGCATGGTCCGGCACTGGAACCGGGAGCTGCACACGACGGACGACGCGGAGACGCGCCGCCGCGGCCGGGTGGCGCGGGTCATCAACGCGGTGGGCGCGGTGGTCACCGGGCTGGTGCTGGTGATCGTGCTGGCCACCAAGTTCACCCAGGGCGCCTGGCTGGCGGTCGTCGCCGCGGTGGTGCTGTGGGTGATGATGCGCGGGATCCGCCGCCACTACGACGCCACGGCGGCCGAGCTCGCGGTGGCCGACCCGCGCACGGAACTCGTCCGGCCGTCGCGGGTGCACGGCATCGTGCTGCTGTCCACCCTCCACAAACCGACGCTGCGGGCACTCGCGTACGCCCGTGCCATCCGGCCCGACGAGCTCGAGGCCCTCACCGTGGCCGTGGACCGGGAGGAGACCGCCGAGCTGGAGCGGCAGTGGGCCGAGCTCGACCTGGACATGCCGCTCAAGGTGATCGACTCGCCGTACCGGGAGATCACCCGCCCGGTCGTCGAGTACGTGCGCTCCATCCGGCGCACGAGCCCCCGGGACGTGGTCGCCGTGTTCATCCCCGAGTACGTGGTGGGCCACTGGTGGGAGCAGTTGCTGCACAACCAGTCCGCCCTGTGGCTCAAGAGCAGGCTGCTGTTCACGCCCGGGGTGATGGTGACGAGCGTGCCCTGGCAGCTGACCTCGTCCTTGCGGGCCGACCACCCCGCCCGCCGTGCCCCGGGCGCCACGCGCCGCGGCGAGCCCGCCCCGGGAACGCAACGGCCCGTCACCCATGGCACGGAGCCGGGTGACGGGCCGAAGGCCGACTGAGGCAGTGAGGCTACGAGCGCGCCTCGGCGGGCTCGGGCTCCCGCTGTCCGGGCACGGCCGCCGGGGCGGACGCGTCGAGGACCGGGTCGGGGGCCGGGAGGCCCGCCTCGTGGGCGCGGACGCCGGAGCGCACCGCCCAGAAGTAGAAGCCCACGGCCGAGACGCCCACCAGCGCGATGTCGAGGCCGCCCGGGATCACGCCGTGGCCGCCGAACTCCTCGCTGCCCAGCGCGGACAGCAGGCCGAGCCACAGCAGGAAGCAGACCATCCACCAGGCGGGAGCGAACTGGCGGCGCAGGTCCCGCTCGCCCTTGCGGCGCAGCACCAGCGCGGCGATGGGCACCGAGACCAGGGTGAGCACCGCGACCTTGCCGGTGTTGGGCCACTTCGACCAGTACAGGGCGCAGGCGGCGAAGGCGAAGATGATGGGGCAGAGCACTCCGGCGGCGGGGAGCCTGAAGGGGCGGGGCAGCTGCGGCTTCGTCTTACGGAAGACGCCGACGGCGATCGGGCCCATGAGGTACGAGACGACCATCGCGGCGGAGACGACGCTCGCGAGCGCCTCCCAGCTGTGGCCGATGGTGAGCAGCAGCAGGACGGAGAAGCCCAGGTTCAGCCACATGGCGGGGCGGGCGACGCCGTAGCGGGGGTGGACCTCGGCGAGCTTCTTGGGGAAGAAGCCGGTGTCGGCGAGGTTCTGCGCGAGGTACGCGGCGGAGGCCACGTTGCCGATGTTGGCACCGTTCGGCGAGATGAAGGCGCCGAACTGGAGCATGGTGACGACCCAGTGCAGCATCAGCAGCTTGGCGAGGTCGGCGAAGGGCGAGGCGAAGTTGATGCCGCTCCAGCCGCCGGCCTCGGCGAGCTTCTCCGGGGGGACGGCGCCGAGGAAGGCGACCTGGAGGGCCAGGTAGATCACCAGGCCCAGGGAGAGGGCGCCGACGAGGGCGAGCGGGATGGCCCGGCCGGGGTTCTTGGCGTTGCCGCCGAGGTTGACGACGGCCTGGAAGCCGTTGAAGGCGAAGACGACGCCGGAGGCCGTGACGGCGGTGAGCACGGCGCTCCAGCCGTTGGGGGCGAAGCCACCGTTGCTGCTGAAGTTGCTCGTGTGGAAGCCGGAGGCGATGAGCGCGATCACGGCGAGGACCGGGATGGCGAACTTCACCAGCGTGAGGATGTTGTTCGCGCGGGCGAGCAGCGCGACGGACCAGTAGCAGGCCAGCCACAGGGCGAAGGTCAGGAAGAGGGCCATCGCCATGCCGGTGCCGGAGAGGTGGCCGTCGGAGACCAGGTCCCGCGCCCAGCCGAAGCTCCACGAGGCCATGTACTGGGTGCCCGCGATGGCCTCGATGGGGATCAGCGAGGCCGTCGCGATCCACACGGCCCAGCCGGTGACGAAGCCCAGCACCGGGCCGTGCGAGATCGAGCCGAAGCGGGCCATGGCGCCCGGCAGCGGGTACGCGGCGCCGACCTCCGCGTATGTCATGGCGATCATGCCGATGAAGATCGCGCCGATCACCCAGGCCACGAGGGCCGCGGGCCCGGCGACCTGGGCCGCCTGGCCGGCTCCGAAGAGCCAGCCGGAGCCGAAGATCGACCCCAGTCCGATCATGATCAGGGCGAAGAGGCTCAGGCCTTTCCGATTGCCCGCGCTCACATCCACGATGTGCATTCCGTTCTGCCTGGAGACAAGGACAGCAGGCCCCTATGCGCGGCTCCGGCGCACGGCCGCCATGTCCCGTTTCATCGGCTCACGGAGCGGACACCGGGTTGCATGCGACGGACCCCGAAGGAATTCGATCAGCAAGTGTCCTGGACTCGGTGTCGGCAGGATGATCGAGAGCGCAATAGCGGTTCCGGACATCCTACGGCAACGGCCGGAGGCAGATGTAACCCGTCGGTAACCTGACCGACATATTCCGCCCTGCCCCGCCATGCTTCCGTCATGCGGGCAGGACCCGGCGGATGAGCGCCGCCAGATGCGCCGGATGTGCTGATTCGTCATAGATGTCCAGCTCCGTGGGAGCGGCCGGAAGAGGCTCCGGCGCCACCCGCAGCAGGGACCAGGTGTGCTGGTCCCGGTGGAAGGACCACTCCTCGCCGCGGTGGATGAGACGGATCTCGCACCGGCAGCCGGGCCCGGCGCCGTGGACCGGATGGTGGTCGACGAGGGTCGCGCCGGGGCCGAGCAGGTCGGCGACCCGGGCGAGGGTCTCGTGCGGGTCGGCGGGCAGGGGGTGGGGC
>NZ_JAINFC010000020.1 GCF_020740835.1 Streptomyces sp. UNOC14_S4 | reverse complement strand
GCCCGTCCCCCCGTCCATTCCGCCCTATCCGGCCGACGCCCGGCAGGTCAGGTCCTCGGCCGGGAGCCTGCCCGTGGTCAGGTAGGCCGTGGCGGCCTTGTCCGCGCAGGAATTGCCACCGGGCGCGTAGAGAACGCCGTGTCCCTCACCACCGGAGACGGTGAGCATCCGGGAACCGCGCAGGGCCCGGTGCATGGCCCGGGCGGCGAAGAGGGGCGTCTGGGAATCCCATTCGTTCTGCACCATCAGCGCACTGGCCGTGTTGTCGATTTCGGTCTGCGGCTCACTGCCCTGTTTCCAGAAGGCACACGGCGTGATGTTGGCCGCGAAGTCGCCGTACAGCGGATACCGGGCCCTGTCGCGGATCGCTTCGCGGCGGTACTGCTCGGGGTCGTGCGACCAGGTGCGGGTGTCGGCGCACATGAAGGACCAGGCGACGGAGACGTAGTTGTCGTCGGCCTCCTTGGCCTCCTTGGATTCCTCGGCCTGACCAGGCGTGTTGGATGGGGCAGGGCTCTTGCCCTCGGCGTTTCCGTTCTCGGCCGCCTTCTTCAGCCCGGCGATCCATTCGGTGGCTTTCCGGACGTGGAAGAACGTGCTGTTGTCGGCGCGGATGCCGTCACCGGTGAGGGCCTGCCCCTCGATATGTACGGGCTCGCGGTTCGCCCGCGCGATCAGGTCCCAGTAGGTCTTGCGGACCTCGGCCGGGGTGCCGCCCAGCCCGTACGTCGCATGGCGCGCGGCGGCCCACTCGGTCCATCGCGTGAACGCCTGCTCGGCCGCCTTCGCCATGTCCTGGAACATTCCCCGGTAGACGCGCGTGGGGTCGGTCGAACTGTCGAGGACGAACCGGTCGGCCCGCTGCGGGAACAGCTGCGTATAGACGGCCCCGAGGTAGGTGCCGTAGGAGACTCCCAGGTAGGAGATTTTCTTCTCGCCCAGCGCGGTACGGATGACGTCCATGTCGCGAGCGGCATTGCGGGTGGTGAGGTGCGGCAGCTTGTCACCGGCCTTGGCCCGGCACTTCTCGGCGACCGTACGTGCCTGCTCCACGTCCTTCGCGAAGGTCTCGTCCTTATAAGGGGTGTTGCTCTGTTCGTCCGGGGTCAGACCGCAGCTGACGGGCGAGCTCTGCCCGGCGCCTCTCAGGTCGAACCCGATGAGGTCGTACTGTCGCTTCACCGCGTCGGGAATCCGCAGAATCGGGTCGGCGGGCAAGGTCAGACCCGGCTCGCCGGGGCCGCCGGGGTTGAGCAGCAGAACGCCGCGACGTTCCTTCGCGCTGCTCGCCTTCAGCCGGGATATCGCGAGGTCGATCGTCCTGCCGCCGGGGTCGCCGTAATCGAGCGGCACCTTGAGCGTCGCGCACTGAAGAGCCTCGGGGACGTCCGCGCCGCAGCGCTGCCATGTGAGCTTCTGCTGCGCGTACGGGCGCAGCGGGCCTTCGGCGGCAGCGGCCGTCGCGGGGGTGGGAGCCGAAAGGGAAACGGCCGCCGCGACGCCGGCGACGAGAAGGGGTACGGTCCGTGTGCTTCTGTATCGCTTGCATCGCATGTATTGCGTGTATCGCACGATGATGCGCGTCCTTACTGGGTACTGGGTCAGTGAATTGGTGAGGCCCGATTCTGGTTTTCGGGGGACCGGATGCGCATCGCGGAAAGGCGGGAGAAAAAGCTCCCCCGATCGGGGGAGGGCGGCAGCGGGCCGACCGGACATACTGGCCCGACTATGATCACGGGAATCCGGCCGCTGCTGCGCGGCTCCACGTATTCGGGTGCGCTTTTCGCCTACTGCGGCGCGGCGGCGAGCCTCCTGCTGCTGCCTTTGGCGGCGCTGCCGGTGCTGGCGTGGCCGTCCGTTCCGGCGGGAGCGCAGTTCGCTCTGACCCTGCTGGTCTGGGCCGTACTGATCGGCGTGATCGGGCTGGCCCGTACGACGCGGCGGGTGCTGATCGCGTGCGCCCGCCGGATGCTGAAGGTGCCGCTGCCGGACCCCGTGGCCGTACGTCGCCCACGCCCCGCCGACTCGCCCGACTCACCCGACAGCGCGCCCGGCGGCGACCGTTGGCGTACTCCGGTGTGGCTGCTGCTGCACGTGACACTGGGGTGGGTGGGGGCACCGGCGAGCTTCCTGCTGCTGGCCGCGGCCCTGTTCCTTCCCGGGGGCTGGGCCGGGGCCGAGGCCGGGGTGAGCGTCGACGGCTGGTCGCTGCGGCCGGAGCACGGCTGGCAGAGCTGGGTGGCCGCGCCCTGCTGCCTGGTGCTGGCGGCGGTCGTGTGCCTGGCGGTGACGAAGGTCCTGCGGTGGCTGGCGCCCCGCCTGCTGGGCCCCTCGGCGGCCGAACGGCTCGCGCTGGCGGCCGAGCGCGAGCGGCAGCTTGCCGAACGCAACCGGCTCGCCCACGAGTTGCACGACTCCATCGGGCACACGCTGACGGCGACCACGATCCAGGCCGCGGTGGCGGGTGAGGTGCTCTCCGCCGACCCGGGGGCGGCGCGGGCCGCCATGCGCAGCATCGAGGAGTCGACCCGGGCCGCGCTGGAGGACTTGGACTACGTGCTGGGCGTGCTGCGCGAGGAGCACGAGGAACGTGAGGAGGAGGCGGCGGCCGGGACGGCCCCGACCCGCACCCTGGCCGACCTGCCCGAGCTGCTGGACCGGGTGCGCTACGCGGGCGCGGTGGTGGAGCCGGAACTGTCGGGCGAGTGGGAGCGGATACAGGGGACGCTGTCCCGGGCGGCGTACCGCATCCTCCAGGAGGGCCTGACGAACGCGCTGCGGCACGGGGCGGACGGCCACCCGATCGAGGTCCGGGTGGTGGCCGCGCCGGATGCTCTCCAGCTCAGCGTGGTCAACAGGACCGGCACGAGTACGGGCACGGGTGTGGGTACGGGTACGGCTCCGCGGCGCGCCTTCCCCACGTCCGGGCACGGCCTGCCCGGTCTGGCCGAGCGCGTCCGGCTGCTGCACGGTGAGATCGAGGTCGGCCCGGCCGGGCCGCAGCACTGGAGGCTGGCGGTCCGCCTGCCGGTACGGTCGTCCGCATGATCGGCTCCGACGCGAGCGCGGACGTGACCACCGGCTCCACTGGTCCTACCGGCTCCACCGGCTCTGCGGGCACTCCCGTCACACTCCTGATCGCGGACGACGACGAAGTGACCCGCAGCGGGCTGCGCGTGCTGCTCTCGGCGCAGCCCGGGCTCGCGGTGGTCGGGGAGGCGGCCGACGGCGTCGAGGCGGTCGAACAGGCGCGGCGGCTGCGGCCGGACGTGGTCCTCATGGACGTACGGATGCCGCGGTGCAACGGGATCGAGGCCACCCGGCGCCTGCTGGACGGGTCCGCCGACGCGCCGAAGGTCGTGGTGATCACCACCTTCGAGAACGACGACTACGTCACCGCCGCCCTCGGCGCGGGGGCCAGCGGATTCGTACTCAAGCGGCTCCCGGTGCGGCAGATCGCGGAGGCGGTACGGGTGGTGGCCGCGGGCGAGGCGATCCTCTTCCCGACGGCGCTGCGCCGGATGGTCACCGCCCGCCCGCTGGGCTCCGCCGAGGCGCTGCCTCAGGCGGCGCTGACGGGACGGGAGGAGACGGTGTTGCGGCTGATGGCCACCGGCCTGTCCAACCCGGAGATCGCGGAATCGCTCACGGTGAGCCTGGAGACGGTGAAGACGCACGTCGGGAACGTACTGACCAAGCTCGGCGCGCAGAACCGGACCCACGCGGTGGTGATCGCGTACGAGTCCGGTCTGGTGGTGCCGGGGTTCTCCGGCTGAGGCGCCTCGGCGCCGGGCGTCGTCTACCGCACCTGGTTCCAGGCCTCCGTCGGCGCCGCGGGCGGGATGGCCGCGCGGAACTTGCCCTCCAGATCGGCGCCGCGGATGACCCCGCCGGTGTGGTAAGTCAAGCTCCGCACATCGCGCAGGATGCCGACGCGGTAAATCGGACGATGTGGCTCCGCGGAGGAAGTAGCTGGGCAGCGAGGTGGAATGCGTGAATCCGACAGTTCCGCTTGCCGAATCGACGCCAATTGCTGCGGGTCGCCTCGTTTTCTTCGGAAGAGGAGCGAGGTTCGTCAGTGGGGTGATTGTCCGAATGAAAGCTTTCCCTCCGTGGGAGGTGTTGTGTTTCAGTCAGCCGGCGTTGAACTCCAGCCCTTTCCTTGATCGTTTTAGCGGTCAATCGTGGTCAAAGTGTCGCGAAATGATCGCTGCACCAACTTGAGTGTTCACTATTTCCTTGTTGGAGCACTCGTTCGCCCCTTAGATTGACGCCCTGGTTGGGGATCTCCGGACCCCACCCCTGGGAAATTCCATTCTCGCGAAAGGGGCAAGACCGTGAACAATGTCGAGTTTGACGAGCTCGTCGAGCTGGTGGACGGGGACGACATCGCCGAGGCCACCGAGGTCTGCGACCTTGCGGACCGCAAGGTCGCCCAGTACCCGCTGTACTGAGGCCGGTGGGTGGGCCCCTGGGCCTGTAGGTCCGGGGCCCACCGAAGCTTGCGCAATTCACTGGGAGGGGGCCGAATGACTCGTATCACCGATTCGGAGTTGACCGAATGGTCTCTCCAGTTGAACACGCTGACACCATCCGGTCGATTGCCGCGGCGAGGGTCCCCTCGGGCCGCGATGGCGGACTTCATCGCCGGGCAGCTCAAGGATCGGGTCAAGATCAGGCCGACTATCTATCCGGAATTCTCGCTCTTCAGCGAGCAGCAAGTGAATGAGCTCCTCCGGATCGCACGTGATTTTCGCGGGGAATCGCGTGACTACATGGGTCGGCATGTACTGGCGGCACCGGGCGCAGTGAAGTCGATCGTGACCGACAGTGGGGTCGTCGACCGTCTGGCTGCCGAACACGCCCTGACGTTCCGCCCCGACAACGAGGCGCTCCTGCTGTATTATCGGAAGTCCAACTGGGTGCCCATGCACTTGGATGATCAGTTGGAATACGAGTTCAATCTGCTCACGATGCTACGTCGGGTCAAATCGTCCGACGCATCCCGCACGGCCACCTATTTCTGGGGGGCGGGCGGCGATTTCATGGCGACGGACCTGCGCGTCGGTGAATCCGTGTTCTTTCATGCCTCGTACACCCCGCATGGGCGTCCACCGTTGCCCGAGGGGGAAGAGGTCGTCCTCCTGGCCGTCGGCATGGGAAGGCCGCGAGAGCAGTGACGGCTTGTCAGGAAATCCTCGGGCGTACGCCTCCGGGGTTCGACGGTGCTTCCCTCTTACGGGATCGCACTGCGCTGCTCGACGGCTGGTCGGACATCTACGGTCTGCCCGGGGCTCCCGCAGAACGTGGATCAGGGGTTGCGCGGGTCGTCCGTGCTGCGTGGTACGGCGGACTGATATCCGACCTTCCCGACGCTGTACTGCCCGACGGACTCGCCGAGTCGACGTTCCTCGTGGGCCCAGGAAGTGGCGGGTTCGCTCGCGCCCCGTGGCGCGATCTCGGCAACTTGATGGGGTTCGCCTTCGAGGACATGGGGCTTGGCGGGCCGCGGCCGTACCCCCTCGGCGGGGGCGAGAGGCGGGCCCTGACGGCTGCCGTCCGCTTGTTGGAAGATGTGTTCCCCGAGGTCTCCGCTCATGTCCTGCCGCTGGTCAGTGTCGGAATCGCCGTCGAGAATCCGGTCCCGAGCATGTATCTCTCACAGACTCCTGAAGTCATCTATGTGGGGCATCGCATGCTCGAACGGGAGACGTGGGAGCTCGCGGACGCCATTCTGCACGAGGCTCTGCACGACGTGTCCGAACTCGCGCATCAGATCCGGCACTTGCTCGTGCACTCCTACGTCGAGCACGAGTCGGCAACGACCTTATTGCCATGGTCGGTGAAGCAGCCGACCAGGCGGTACTTCAGTACATGGCGGCTTCTCTCCGCGTGCCACGTCTACGTTCATCTCGCCGGATTCCGCCGCAGCGTCGTGGGACCGACGGCGGAACAGATCGAGGTGCCGACCAGTCGGGCGCGGTTCATGCTCGACCATCTCCTGGCCTCTCCTCATGCCGAAAGTCTCGGCGAGGACGGGCGGCTGCTCGTGGAGTGGATGGACAGCAGTCTTGAGGCGATGCGGGGGGTCCGTGCATGAGGACACGTTGCGTTCGCCTCGCCACCCTGTCCACGCGGCGGCACGTACTCGCCTTTCTGACCGACCCCGCCGCGACCGTGCTTCTCACCCCGACATCGGCCTTCGCCCTGGGGTGCCTGCAACGCTCGGAGTCGGTGGAGGAGGCCCGGGAGCTCTTCGTGAGCAAGACGGCGGGAAAGCTCGCCGACGCGGTCGGTACCTTCGGCAAACACCTACAGGCTCTGTGCTCCCTCGGCATCGTCGAATCCCGGCAGTGACGCAAAGCCGCTCCTTGTCCCCGTTCCCATCATCTCTGGAAAGTGTGAGGCACCAGCTTTGTCAGCCCGTCCCCCGACCTATCCTGCGGAGCTCGTCAGGCTCCTCCTCGCGATGGCCGCTTCCGAATTCGGTGACAGGCTGGTCCAGGTCGCGTATGCCCTCATCGCGCTGAAGGAGGGGTCCACGACTTTCCTGGCCGCCGTATTGGCTGCCCAGACGATTCCGATCCTGGTGCTCACGCCCATTGTCAGTTCACGGGACTGGATTCGTTCACGGACGGCGTGGCGGGCCGGTCTGGTCGGTCAGGTGGTGGCGTTCGCCGTTGCCGCCACACAGGCTGGCAGCCCTGCGGTCGTCCTGGTGTGCGTCCTCGCCGCAGCCTCTTGCGAGGCTCTGACCATGCCGTTCTCCCGATCGCTGTTGCATGCGCTGAGCGACGGGCGGCAGGCGGAGCTCGCCAAACTCTGGGGAGTGGCGAAGGCCGGCGCCGGTGCCGCGGGCATGGTCCTGGCCGGCGTCGTGGTGAGCCTGTCCGGTGCCGGACTGGCCTTCGTGCTGAACGCTTTGACGTTCCTGGCGGTCATGGCCGTCGCATGGTCACCGCAGATCCCCGAGGCAGGAACGGGCGGCCACCGCAAGCCCACCGCCGGAGTCCGCTATTTGCTGGCCCCCGGCGCGTTCGGAGCCGCCGGTCTTCTTTGTCTGGTCGTCATGTTGCTCGCGACCAGTCTCGAAGGCGTGTCCGGCCCTTTCATGCTGGCTGAGACGCCGGGCTACGACGCAAACGGTCTCGGTGTCGTCATGGCCTGTTGGGCGATCGCTTCGATGGTCACGGCGGCGATAACACCCAAATGTGTCACGGGAAACCGTGCCTTTCTGCCGCTGTCCAATGTGCTGGTGGCTGTGGCGCTCGGTCTGCCGAGTATCGGACTCCCCTTCTGGCTCGCCGCTGTTACGTTCGCTCTCGGGGGTATCGGAAACGGGATCTTCAATCTGCTTCTCTCCCGCATCATCTGGTCCGGCGTGCCGGCCGAGGGACAGGCTCATGCTTGGGCTGCCTTCAACTGGGTCCTGAACGCCTCGCTCTTCCTGAGTTTCGCAGTGGGCTTCCTCCTGCGCCCGGGGCACGCACCGGCGCTCTTGGCGGGGGCCGCCGGAGCCTGCCTTCTCGCCGGGGGGCTGTACCTCACGTTGTTGCTGAGGGCGCCCAAGTCGGTGAGGGCGATCGCCTGACCTGTTATGACAGATATGCCTCTGAGTACTCATGAGAGGGAGCCGTCATCATGCTGGACGTCACGAGCCCGGAGTTCATCACCAAGGTGTGGCGACGTGAAGCGGCGGAGTTGGCCACATGCGCGGTTGCGCCCCCTGTGGACGCGCTGCCTGCTTGCCTGGATGAATTCTTGAAGTCTGCCCGTGGGACCTCAAAGGCGCCGGTCCACGCGGAGACGGTCACCGTCGTCGACGGCCAGCGCGCAGATCCTCTGGACATGTCCCAGATGTTCGACCCGGGCGTCGACACGGACATGGATTCCTACATCCAGCGGATCGAGACGAAGATGGGCGGCCGCTTCTGGAACACCGCCTACTTCGGTCTGCCAGCTGTGAACGCGGACTTCTGGGACTTCGCCAAGGCCTTCGCGGACCTCCTGGCCCGTGCACTCGGACACCGGCCGGGTGGCAGGGTGGACATCGACTGTTTCGTCGGGCGCTACGAATGGACTCATACGGGAGCGCATGTCGACTATGCCGACAACTTCGCCTTCACCGTCCGCCCCGGGAAGGTGATGCTCACCTGGCCCTCCTTTGTGGAGGGTGTCGCAGGGGCCAAATGGCCGGAATACGAGGCCTTCCGGGATAAAGCGAAGCCCTTGCGGAACCTCCCCGATCGCATCGCCTACTTCCCCTACGACACCTATCACATCGCGGAGTCGCGGGATGAGGTGAGCCTGAACATGAACCTGGCCTTCTGGAACGACTGCCGGGACACGGGCAAGGTGGTCGACCGAGTGCGTCGGGCGCTGAACTCGAAAGGCCCCGAACGCGCCCCTGTCGGGATCAACGGTGCGACGACACTCGCCGTGGAAGATGCCGACAACCTGAACACCCTGCGGCGACTTGTCACCCATGGGGATGTCGAGCGGTGGATGGCCGAGTCGGCACTGCGGCGTGAAACGAGCAGTCGGCTGGGCGTGCCCCGGCCGGTCCATGGGCCAGTAGGTCTGGCGGCCGAAGTCTCCGTCTTGCCCACCGCGGGAATCCAATGGTACGTGTCGGAGTCGCAGGAGTGGATGATGCTCGGGGGGAACGGACACGTCGCACAACTGGCTTACGACCGCCGACTCCTCGACGACCTTGTGTTCCTCGTGGACGGAGGGACGGTCGAGGTGCGCGATCTTCCTCCGGACGCCCCACTTGGCCGTGTGCTCCAGTCACTGGCCAAGTGGGGCGTGGTCGGACCTCACGCTCCGGCTGCTGCCGGATGACTCGAAGGCCGGTAGAAATGGCGAACCAACAGTGACAGGCAACAAGGGGCGGTAGGCAATGGGTCAGAAAGAGGAGAACGTATCGGGCGCGGTGATCCCTATCGGTGCGCGATCGGGCTCGAGTCCATCGGAGAGGCAAGTCATCGCCGACCGCTTCTTCCGGGACGGCCGCCTACGGCAGTTCCCCGCCAAACGCAAGGCGCGCGTGGCAGTGCTTCTTGAACTTGCGACTCTGTTCGAGCCCGGCCGCGTCTATGCGGAGCCCGAGGTGAACGCACTTCTGCTCAGGGTTCACGATGACTTCGCGTCACTGCGGCGTGAGCTGGTCGACCATGGCTACGTAGTCCGGCCCTCCGGTGAGTACCGACTCGCCACCAGTCTCCCCGCACGGGCGCCCGGAGAGCTGCCCGAGATACTCGGGTGGGAGGCGGCGTGGTTCGCCTCCCACGTCCAAAATCGGTGAAGACACACGTCGGGAACGTACTGACCAAGCTCGGCGCGCAGAACCGGACCCACGCCGTGGTGATCGCGTACGAGTCCGGTCTGGTGGTGCCGGGGTTCTCCGGCTGAGCGCCTGAACTCCTCCCGCGGGAGGGCGTCTACCGCACCTGGTTCCAGGCCCCCGCCGGTGCCGCGGGCGGGATGGACGCGCGGAACTTGCCCTCCAGATCGGCGCCCCGGACGACACCGCCGGTGTGGTACGTCAGCCCCCACGCGTCGATCGCGGAGGCGTCCGCGAAGACGCACATGGTGTGCAGGTGGTCGCGGTCCACAGGTTCGCCCTCCTTGATCCACCCGCCTGTCTGCGCCTTGCTCTCCCCGAACTGTGTCGTCCCGCCGAGCTTCGCGCAGTACGCGGAGGACGGGTTGCCCACCGGGTGACTGGGCAGCGCGGGCTTGCGCTTGTACGCCAGCCCGGCGAGGGTCGGCGCGTCGGCGGCCAGTGTGTCGGCGGGGATGACGATCTGCGTCCGGTCCTGCGCCTGGAAATCACACAGCTCGCGCACGGTGCCGAGCGGGGTGAGCCTCGTACCGGCGTCGTAGTACGCGCGGTACGAGGCAGGCGTCCCGCCCTGCTCGCCGCACCACTCGGCGGGGGTGACCGCCTTGGCGCTGACGCTGCTGCCCTGCGCACTGATCAGAAGCCCGGCACCGGTGGCGAGAGCCAGGGCGGCGGCTGTGACACGTGCTCGCATGACGTCCTCCCGAGGAACGAGTTCGCTACTGGGACGGCGAACAGCGTCGGGGGAGTGGCGCGGGCGCGTCAATAGGTCGTCGCGCCAATCGGACGAGGCGGCTCAGGGCAACCGGCCTCGGCCCGCCCCACTGCGGGGAGTCCCCGTCGGCAGGGCGGGACCGGCGGTCAGGTGAGGGGCAGCCAGGCGCTCGTGTTCGCGTTGTACCAGTAACGCTGCTCGGTATTGAGGGCGACTGTACGGAAGGGACGGCCGTTGTCCTTGATGATGGTGGTGCCCTGGTGGCCGCCGCTGCTCCAGGCCAGTTCCAGGTACCAGCTGACGTCCTGCCCGACCGTGAAGGCGTCGACGTTCAGCACCTGGGGGTCGCCGGCGGACACCTTGTACGGGAAGTCGCTCGTGGTCGTCGGCCGCTCGCCCTCCTTGCCGGGGACGGGCTTGGGCCGGGGCGAGGGATTGTCGAGGTCGACGGCGAAGGACGCGGGATCCAGTTCGCCGCCGCAGCCCGCCCCCATGGTGTACGTGTTCCAGCGGGGTGCCTTGTGGGCACTGACCACATGGACGTACATCCCGTTCAGCACGGTGGGGCCGCTCCCGGTGCCCTGGACGGTCAGCTGCAACCGCAGATGACCCGCCGGAACGGCCCGCAGGGCCCCGGCCCACCCCGCGGTCGCGTTCCGGACGGGAGGCGGCGGGACCTTGCCGGGTTCCTGGTCCAGAGCGAACCACTGGTCGCAGGGGCTGCCCCAGTTGTCGGGCATGACGCTGACGGCGATGGGGTCCGCCCCGGTGGCGGACGAAGCGCCCTTCCCGGGGGAAGCGGACGGAGCCGCCGTCGGCGAGGACGAAGGCGACGGTGTGGCCGACGACGAAGCGCCGTACGAGGTCCCCGGGGCCGCTGCGCCCAGGGGCATGCCCTCATGCGATGCTCCACGCACGGAGCCGTGCCGCTCCTCGTGGGAGGTATGTCCCGTACCTCCCACGGTGGAGATGGCGACGACGGTGCCCGCGATCACGGCGACGGCCAGGGCCGCCGCGGCGCCGACCAGCAGCCGACGGCGGCGCCCGGCCCGCGGTTCGGGTTTCGCCACGGCGGCCGGAGTCTTCCCGCCTTCCGGGGCGGCCTCGTCGGGACCGGCCGGCCCGGGGCCCGCTTCTTCGGCGACGGCCGCTGTGCTCGCCTCCGTCGCCGCGGCCTTGTAGTCCGTGGAACCTGTGGAACCCGTGGAGTCCTCGGAGTCCGTGGCCTTGGGGGCCGCCGTGGGTGCGGTCTCCCGGCGGCGCTCGGCCAGCGCCCGGTGCCACCGCTGGTGCAGGACGAGCAGTTCGTCGGCCGTCGCTCCGCAGACCTTGGCGAATCTCTCCACGGTTGCGAATTCCGTGGGCACCGCCGCACCGTTGCAGTAGCGGTGCAGCGTCGAGTTGCTGGAGTGCAGGCGTTTCGCGAGGGTGCCGTAACTGCGCCCCGATCGCTCCTTGAGCTCACTCATCAGTTCCGCGAACCGCTCGGTCTCCGTGGCCATTCCACCCTCCCCCTCACCCTGGACGCGCGTTCCAGGCTCAGACGTTTCCCCAGGTGAGAGGGGGTGGAACGGTACAGCGTTCCAACTTCCCCCGGTTCGTCGCCGTTGGGACGAAAACAGGCGCAAAGTTGCTCTCGTCAGCCGGTCGGCAGCCCGCCGATCGGATCCGTCGCCCAGCGCGACTCAGCCGATGGTCGCCCCGTGCGACCCATCCCAGGGGAGAAGCTCCACCGTGTCCAAGCCTCGCGTCTTCACCTCGCTCACCGCCCTCGCACTCGGCTCCGCCGCGCTCGTCGGTTTCGCCGGTACGTCCTCCGCCTCCGCGGCGGAAGCCAGGGTTCCGTACTGCCAGGCCTCCCAGATCGACGTCACCGCCACCAAGACCGACTTCTACCGCCTGCTGATAAAGGCTCAGAACGTCAGCGGCAAGCCCTGCGACCTCGGCATCGTCGGCGACGTCACCTTCGACGGAAAGATCCACGCGGGGCTCCCGGACGGCATCGGCGGCGGCCCCAACATCCTGCAGCCCGGCGAGGCCAACTACGAGGCCGTCACCATCGTCGACGGGATCGCCCCCGGCACCCGGACCAAGACGCTGACTGTCAAGCTCGACGGCGGCTCCACGATCAAGGTTCCCGCCGCGGTCACCGTCGACTCCCCGAGTGTCACCAGCCCCTGGCGGCTCACCGAGTGGAGCGCCCTCTCCCAGTGACCGGGAGCACCGTGCCCCTCCGGGCCCGTCCGCGAGGGCGGGGGCCCGAAGGGGCACGGTCGCATCGGCGCCGTCCGACGGTTCGTCAGTCGTCGGCGAGCGGCAGCAGCCAGTGGGCGTCGTCGCGGGCGTACGCCGGGGAGCAGGCGAGCTCCAGGGCGGCCGTCCCCGGTGGGGTGTCGACACTCAGCTTCACCGTCACCTTCCGGTGGGGTGCGAGGCTGTGAGGGAACCCGGAGTGGGGGCGGTGGTCCTGCGGACTCATGGCGAGGTTGCCCATGTGTGTCACGCCGCGGGCTTCTGCAGCCAGTCCGCCTCGGTGGTCCAGAACAGCTGGCGCGCGCCGAGGTAGTCGCGGGCGAAGTCCGTGAACCGCTCGCGGGTGTACGGCTTGCCCGTCTTGGGGTCCTTGGCGTTGATGTCGGGTTCCTGGACGGCCATCGCGACGAGCGGAAGGGCATCCTTGTATTCGTGGAGGAACTTGTAGGAGTTCTCCATCTGGTACGGCCGGTCCGGCAGGGTGTCCGGTCCTCCGATGCCTATTTTCTTGTCCCGGGCGAGGTCGAACATCTCCTTCATGCGCTTGTGGTCGTCGTCGTCCGGCAGGAAATTGATGTACTGGATGAACTGTGTCTTGGTGAAGACCTTTTTGCCGTAGGCCATGTTGTCGATCTCGGCATCGATGTAGGACTTCGAGGTGTACTCGGTCTTGTCCTTTTTGGTGTCCACCTCGACCGCGGTCTCCGGGAGGTTCACCCCGGCGAGCTTGCCGTCGAACTTCTCCGCCATCGCCTTCAGCAGGCCCTGGAAGCTCGCCCGCACATCCTTGTTCCACTGCGCGGCCATGGCCCCGTGGGAGGTGACGACATCAGGGTTCTCGTCGATCGTCGGCGCGAGCCCGCCCTCGTCCTTCACATACTGGGGAACGTTGGCGTCCTTCATTTCCACGTCGAAGAACCGGTCCTGGACCTGGACGAACAACTTCTTGTGGCGTTCCTGGAGGTACTTCAGGGCGCTGTCCAGCCGCGACCACTTGTACTCGCCCTTCTTCCCCTCAAGGGCCTTCCAGGGCACCACCACCTGTACGCCGCCGATGTCCTTGCGGTCAATCATGGCCTTGACCTTCGGGTCCTTGCCGGACGTGGCATCCTCGAAGGCACCGAGCGGCATGTACAGATTGTCCGTCACCTTGCCGTGGGACGAGGCGGCGGCTTTGCCGCCGGGGGCGGGGGCGGGAGCCGCGGCGGCCACCCCGACGGTGGCCGTCAAGGCCATGGCTGTGAGGACAACAGTTCCGACTGCACCACGTTGCGTCATCATGAACGAGAGGCTAGGGGAGCGTTTCTGAGCGAAAGATAAGAGCGCACCCGCCAACGGGTGCGGGCACCTTGTTCCGTCCCGGATGGTTTCACGGCGGTGGCGTCGGCCTGGACGCCCTTGTTCATGACGGTCGTCCACCGAACTGCCAGTTGTGCACCTCGATGTCGGCGTACCGGTCCGGGGTCAGGATGGCGCGTGCCGTGTCCGGGTCCTGGGCCCGGACCAACGCCGCCGTGCCCAGCCAGACGGCGCCGTCGTCGGACAGCAGCGGCCCGTAGGCGATCAGTTCGTCCCGGTCGGGTGGCAGAGCGAGGTCGGCGGGCTGCCCCGTGGCGAGGCCGAGCACCAGGTACCGGTTGCCTCCGGTTCGGCCGCCGGGGAAGTCCCACATGGTGCGCCCCAACATGTTGCGCCACCGTCGCAACAGTACGTCCCGGTAGGCGCCGGCCTGGTAGTTCGGCTCGTCGAAGGCGAATGCGCGGGCAGCGGCGGGGTCGGGCAGGTCGACGATGTGCACGCTTCCGGTGAGCGTGTCGCCGTCGTCGGCGAAGGTCGGCCCCCGGGCGATCATCCCCTCCGCGTACCGGTCCATATAGGCCCAATGCGCTTCGAGTAATTCCTCACGTAGCGGTAGGGAGCCGGTCCGGTCGCGGTGGTAGCAGAGGAACTCCATGACCACAGCGTCCCATTGAGGAGGCGTCCTGCGCTCCAGGGCCATGACCACGACCGATACACCGCCTCCACGGGCGGCCTGCCCGGCGGCGCCTCACAGCCGGACTCGCCCTTTCGGGGCCCCGCGCCAGCGCCCGGCAGCGCGTGACGTCAGGCGGACCGGCTGACGTCGTCGAAGTCGATAGAGGCCGACAGTTCGGCGACCTCGACCGCCTTCGTGACCTGATGCCGGGCGACTGGCTCAACGACTGTCGCTGACCCCGCTCAGGACAATCAGCCAGCCACTCAGGAAGCCCAGGGCAGCCGCACGGCTTCGATCTCCGTATCACCGACCAGGGCGTCGATCAGCGCCGTGGGCCCGACGACCTTGGTGCCCCACAGGTCGTAGTCGGTGTAGACGACCCATGACCGGTCCTCGGGCCACAGGTTGGACGGGCTGAAGTCCGGCTCATCGATGTCGTACAGCGCCTGCGCGTCCCCCAGGCGCCCCGAGAGGACGTGCAGGTTGTCGAAGTCGAAGGTCTGCATCATCAGCGGGTTGTAGTAGGCAAGGCAGCGAGTGTCCGGGCCGGCCGGGCTGTGTTTCTGCAGGATCCCGGTCAGCCGGTCCCAGGTCTCCCTGTCCAAACTGCCCTCCGTCGGCGGCCGGATGCCCACCGGCCAGCTCCGGTCCTCCGCGCGGCCGTCCGGGGCGCTGCGGAACGAGGGCCAGTAGTCCTCCTTGACGATCGGGTCGCCGGTGCGGCGCGCAAGCTCCGCCCAGCGCAGCCGCCGCCAGCCGGGACCCGGATGCCCCGCACGCCCCAGGCCACCGCCCGTGAACGTTCCCACCTCGAAGTCGATGCCATGGAAGACGACGGGCTCGATGCTGCCGTCCGCCAGCCCGGCCTGGCGCACCTGATGATGCGATACCAGGCCCGGCCCCCGCTCATGCTCGTACATCGCGTTCAGCACCCAGGCCGCGTCCGGCATGCCAGGCGGAGGGAACCCGGTGGAGCCCTCGTCCTCGCACAACTCGACGAGCCAGTCGGTCTCGGCAGAGGGCGCGACCTGCCACAGGGCGGATATCTCGGACATGAGCCCCATCATTTCACCCGGCTGTCCGCCGCCACCGACTCAACCCTGCCGCCGCACCGCGGCCCCACCTCTGCTGGTCGGCGAGTGAGCCCGGGGCGACGGTCGGGCGACCGGTGCGTGCGGGGCCGTCGGCTCCGGCGGGTTCTCGGCGTGGGTCTCGTCGTCCGCGGCGTGTTGCGGGCCGTTCTCGCGCTGGCGGCGATGGGGACGGTGCGGAGACTGCCCCGAGGGCACGTCGTTCGCCGTGAACTCGATCGTGCCGGATCGCATCGCCTGATACGGGAGGGGCTCCTGGTGAGCCCTGTTCGACGACGGAACGGGCCTCAGGCCGCGAACTCGGTGAGATCGATGCTGTGCACGACCAGGGGGAAACCGTGCACCGGATGTGTCGTCTCGCGTTCCTGCTTCATGCCGAGCTTGTCGGCGATGTTCGCGGAGGCCGTGTCCCCCAGCCGGCTGATGCTGATGACGCGGTCCAGCCCACGGTCCTGGAGCGCGAACTCCAGCGTCGCGTGGGCGGCCTCGGACGCGTACCCCTGGCCCCAGAACTGCGCGCCGAGCCGCCAGCTGACCGCCACGTCGGGAAGCACCTCCGGCAGGAACTCCGGCACGCACAGCCCGGTGAAGCCGATCAGCTCACCGGAGCCCAGCAGCTCGACGGCGAAGAGGCCGAAGCCCTCCTCGTCCCACTCCTCCTCCCAGCGCTCGATCTCCTCGGCGGTGGCGTCGAGGCCGAGCACCGTGCCGTCGTCCACCCAGCGCATGACCCGCGGGTCCGCGTTGATGTCCGCCATGAAGGCGAGGTCGTCGTCGTGCCAGCGACGCAGGAGCAGGCGGGGGGTGTGGATCTCGGTCATACAGTCCATCCTGCGCGAGGATGGGGCCTCGGCGGTAATCCGGCCGTTCCCGGGTCCGGCCGGGCCTTCGCTCTTCGCGATGCGGTGAACGAGGTCGCGGGACTCTCCAGGGCAGAGGGCGACCTCTTCCATGCGGTCGAGCATGAGCCGGAAACGCTCCAGGCTCTCCGCCGCGTCGATGAGTCGCCCACTGTGTGCGGCATCGACGTGGACGGTGCCCAAAGATAAGAGCGCGCCCACCAACGGGTGCGGGCACTTTCGGCTCCAGGCCGGGCAGGTGGGACAGGCCGGGCAGCGGCTTCGTCCTCATACCGTGATCACATCCATCGCGGCCTTGACCCGGGGCGAGCCCTCGGGGAGCGTTACGCGCAAGGATGCGCAACCGGCTTGATAAGGGAGGGCACCATGGACCTGACCTTCATCGGGATCGACCCGGAGACCACGGGCGGCGGCTCGCCGACCGCATGGGTGGACGAGGACACAGCCGACCTCGTCATCCAGGGCGAGGAAGCGGATCAGTCGCTGAAGTCGCAGATCAGCGAGACCGAGTGGGTTCCCGGTCACGACCGGGGCATCCCCCAGCACGAGAACGTGATCCGCATTCCGGCCCGGATGGTGCCGATCCTGAGGAGGGCGTGCGATGTCGCAGAACAACGTGCCCGACTTCGCCGAGCTGCTCCGCGCGGCTCGGCGGACGGCTGTCCACCTGGAGATGCGTGACAGCTACGCGGTCGGCGATGAGGCGGACAGCTTTCATCGGTTCAAGCGGGCAGGTGAGGCGGATCTCGACCCCGACTCCGCCTTCTGGCAGGGCTGGACCCCGATCGTGCGGGAGACGGTCGGGCGAGGCGTCGTGATGCGTCGTGCCCGGATCGTCTCCGAGCCGGTCACCGACTACATCCGGTACGAGCATGCCCTGACCCCGGTCAATATTGCCTTGGGGGAGCAGGTTCGTTGGCTCCCACGACGCGAGGCGTCGGACATCGCTCTGCCCGGCAACGACTTCTGGCTGATCGACGATCGGCTCGTGCAGTTCAATTTCTTCACAGGTGACGGGGATTGGGCTTCCCCCGGCTATCTGTGTTCGGAGAACACTGCTGTGGTCGAGCTCTGCTCTTCCGCGTTCGAGGCCGTGTGGGAGCGCGGTGTCGATCACGAGAAGTACGCCATCTGAGCACACGGAACACCCATGTCCGATTCCCCCTCCTCCAGCGCGCGGGCAGCCCGTGAGGCGCTCGCCGTACGTCTGCAGCACCTCCGTAAAGACGCCGGTCTCACCGGGCGGGAGCTCTCCGTCCGGTGCGGCTGGCACCCCGCCAAGACCACCCGTCTTCAAAAAGGCGAGGCCGCCCCGACCGATGCGGACATCCGTGCCTGGTGCTCGGCCTGCGGTGCGGACGACCAGGCCGCGGACCTGATCGCCACTGCCCGCGCAGTCGACTCCATGTACCTGGAATGGCGCAGGCTCCACAGAAACGGCATGCGCAAAGTCCAGGAGGACTTCTACGCCCTGCACGAGCGAACCGACGTGTGCCGCGTATACGCCTCCAATGCCGTCCCTGGATTCATCCAGACGCCCGCGTACGCCACCGCGCTCATGCAGTCCATCACCGATTTCCAGGGCACCCCGAACGACGTCACCGAGGCCGTCGCGGCCCGCGTTGCCCGCTCGCGGTTCCTCTACCAGGGGAATCACCGCTTCGTCGTGCTTTTGGAGGAGTGGGTTCTGAGAGCCCGGATAGGGGATCACGAGACGATGGCCGGCCAGCTCCGGCACCTGCTCACGGTCATGCCGCTGCCGTCCCTCTCGCTGGGGGTCGTCCCTTTCGCTGCCCGACGCGTCATGTGGCCGTTGGAAGCCTTCTACATCTACGACGACCACCGCGTCCTCGTCGAGACCCTCACCGCTGAGGTCAACGTCACCCAACCTCGCGAACTCGCCGACTATCGCCGGGCGTTCAAAGCGCTGGCCGACATGGCGATCCATGGAGCTGCTGCCCGCACCCTGATCGAGTCGGCGCTCAGCGCCCTTGGATGAGCCCGCGCAACTACTCGCAACTTTGTTGAGTCCGGCTTCCTCTTCTCTCTACGGTCAGTGCAACCGTCGGGTCAGCAAGGCAGTAGACCACCCTGGCGAAGAGGGAGAAAGCGATGAGTGTGATTCTGCGCAACAGCGGCGACGGGAACGGCAAGCTGCCGGGCGAGCCGTGGCCGGGTCCGGAGATTCCGCCCACCCCTGACGGAGGCCCCGGCGTTCCCAACCCGCCGAAGTCATTCGAGACCGTCGGCCTGTGACCGCCAACGCACGCGAGGAGCGCCCCGGTCATGCCGAGCTGGGGCGCGTCCTCATGGCCGATGGCATGCTGTCGCCCGACTGGGCGCCCACCTTCGCTGCCGTGCCCCGCTCCGCGTTCCTGCCGGATCTCATGTGGCCCTTCGACATGAGTACCGGCCGGAGCACTGGCATCAGCAAGGCGGACGATCCGGAAGGCTGGCAGCACTACGCCGAATCCGACGTGCCCATCGTCACGCAGTGGGACGACGGGAAACACTCGGGAAGGGAACCGGGCCAGGTCTCCACCAGCTCCGCGTCAATGCCCAGCGTCGTGTTCTCCATGCTTCGAGACCTGGACATTCGGGCTGGTCACACGGTGTTGGAGATCGGCACTGGTACCGGATGGAACGCCGCGCTGCTGGCCCATCGTCTCGGCGCAGGGAGCGTGGTCACCGTCGAGGTGGACGGCGCCGTCGCGGAATCCGCACGAGCGGCACTCGAACGGTTCGGATTCCCCGTCCGTACGGTGCACGGTGACGGCTTCCGGGGATATCCGGAGGCAGCGCCGTACGACCGGGTCATTGCGACCTGCGGGCTCCGGTCCATCCCCTTCGCGTGGGTGGAGCAGTGCCGACCCGGCGGGGTGATCGTGACTCCGTGGGGAACGTACTACAGCCATCAGGACGCGGTGGCCCGGCTCGTCGTCGCACCGGACGGAAAGAGCGCGTCGGGGGCGTTCACCGGGCCCGTGGAGTTCATGAAGCTGCGCGCCCAGCGTCGCCCGCCCGTGGTGCACAGCGAGTACGTCACGGGCAGCGTGGCCGACGGGGACGAGTCGTCTACGACGATCACGGAAGCCCAGTTCGTCGGGGAGGGTTTCGCCCCCCAACGGTTCGCGCTGGGGCTCCGACTCGACGACTGCCGGCACATCGTCGCCGACAAGCGCGACGGCGCGCGGCCCGTGTGGTTCTACAGCCTCACGGACCGCTCGTGGGCGTGCGCGATGTTCCGTGACGGCGACACAGCGCGTGTCTGGCAGTCGGGACCCCGCCGACTCTGGGACGAGACGGAAGCGGCTTACTGGTGGTGGGAGGGGCAAGGGCGCCCCGGCTTCACCCGCTTCGGGCTGAGCGTGAACGGTGACGGCGAGCGCGTGTGGCTTGACTCACCGGACAACCCGGTGCCGCTCCGGAGTGCGTAGGAGCTCCTTCCGTCTGCCCCGGCCGACGTTGTCCCCTGAGTACTGGCCGGGACCTCTCTGCTGCCCTGAACGTCCGTATCCTCAGAACTGCTCGTTAAGCGCAGGGGGCCCGACAGCGAAGGGCGGGGACATGAGCTTTTGTGCTCGTGTCCCCTCCCCCGCAGTCGCGGCCTAGGAAGATGACCTCATGGACAAGAGGATCGTGCGATGTGTGAAGGCCGCTGTGGTCGGCGCGTTAGCCGGTCACGCAATGCTCTGGACGTTGCTGGCCGTGCATAACTGGGCGGAGCCTGACCAGCCTGCTGACAACTTCGGCCAGGGTATCGGCCAGGCGATCTTCCAGACCGCCGCGACCGGCCTGGTCGGAATGGCGCCCATGCCTGTACTGCTGTGGGCGGGCATGCACCTGATGCGGGAGCGGGGCAACATTCTGCTCATGTTGTTTGGCGCCGTGATCTGGGGCTACATCGGAGGTCGTGCTGCTCAGCTCAAGATGAGCCTGGCCGAGACCGAGGTGTGGCTGGCTTTCTTCGCCGTGGCCTGCGGTTTGCTCGGCCTCACCCGCTTGCCTGAACGTTGACGGGCAAGGTCCTGGTGCCTGTCCGGGTTCTTTCGGTAACCGTTTTGCTTTTTATTTTCACGGCCTGGCTGCCTCCTGTGGGAGCGGCTGCCAGGTGTATGTGCGTCCGGCGGTATCCCGTTTCCTCCACTCAGCGGTTGAAGGCATCCGTCTGGATGTGGGATATGAGGGTGCGGAGCTTAGCCGGGGTTGTTGTGAGGATCGCCTCAGGGGCGTCGCTCTCCTGGAGTCCGATGACTCCGCTCGCGAGGGCAGTCAGGTAAAGGCAGGCATCTCCCTGGGCGCTGAACGATGACTTTTGCCAGCAGTGGCGCAGCACCTCATTCCCCTTTCAAGGCGTGGATGATGTCTTGGATCAAGTCGCGCGATTCATCTTCTGGGAGTGCGGCTGCTTCCATCCGGTCGAGCAACATGCGGTACCTCTCCAGCTGAGCTTCGGCATGGAGAAACTCAGATCCGTACTCGGTGTCGACGTGGACGGTGTCCAGTTGGATCACGGGACCGGCTGCGTAGAGGATCGACTGTCCGGAGCCGGGGAAGGAACCGGCAGTGAATGGGATGACGAGCACGGCGATGTGAGGGTGATCGGTCATCTCAATGATGTGTTGGAGCTGCTGAATTGTTGCAGCAGGTCCGCCGAACCGCATATGCAGAGCAGCTTCGTGAATGATCGCTGTGTAGAGAATCGGGTCGCTTCGGTAGAGAACGGCTTGCCGCTTGATCCGGTGCGATACGCGGTGCTCCACTTCGGGTGGTGAGAGCGACGGCACGGCCTGCCGGAAGACCTCGCGTGCGTGTTCCGGGGTCTGCAACAGTCCGGGAAGGTGGGCAATGTAGGCGGACCGCAACGCGGTTGCGTGGTGCTCAAGCTCGGCGAGGTCCAGGAGCCCTGGCGGCAGGATGCCGCGGTACTCCTCCCACCAGCCACGCCTGCGTTCCCCAGTCATGTCGATGAGGCTGTTGACGAGCTCTTCGTCGCAGCACGAGTAGTTGCGAGCCAGGGTACGCATCCGGTCCGGGCTCACTCCGAAGCGGCCCGCCTCGATGTTGCTGATCTGGGCCTGGTTGGTGCCGAGGAGCCGACCGGCTTCTGTTGATGACAGTCCGGCGCGCTCGCGCATCTTCCGCAGCTCGGCGCCAAGACGGAGCTGACGTACGGTAGTTCTTGCCTTCGGGGGCATGTGTGTTCGCTTTCCTGTCGTGCCCGTGCGCAGGGTCACCCGTACGAGTGGCGACCCTAGTTCTTCGGTGGATATGGCTGAATAACTTATGAGGGTCGCGCTACGGTGTGAATCAAGCCACTCCAAGTGGCTCAACTCCCACTCCCGCCAGGAGACTTCCATGCTCACCGTACCCACCGCAGAGCCCTGGACGTACACCCTCGAACTGCCGCGCGATCCGCGCGCTGCCGGGATCGCTCGGGACACCGTGCGGGCCGTGCTCGACCGGCACGGGATGCGGGAACTGGGGGACACCGCCGCGCTCTTGACCTCCGAGCTCGTCACCAACACCTATGTGCACACCGCAGGACCCGCCTCCGTGCGGCTCCACGGTGACGAGGACGCGACGCTGCGCGTGAGCGTGTGGGACACCAGCTCCACCGTCCCCGCACTCTTCGGCGGGACCAGAGAAGTCGTCTGCGACCAGCGCGCCGACAGCGGACGTGGGCTTCTGCTCCTCCGGCGGTGCGCCAGCACGTGGGGGAGCGTCACCCCGGGAACCGCTTCCGGCGGCAAGACGCTCTGGTTCGAGCTTGCCCGCACGAACCGGAAGGCTCGGCGCTGCGGCGAGTGCGTCACGCTGGAAGCCGCGCGGTGCAAGGCGGCAGATGGCGCCGACAAGTTCAGGGCCGCCGTCGCCACGGTCGCCGTACGCACCCACATCACCCTCGACCACCTCGGCCCCGTGGCCGCCCGATGAGGCGCGCAGCGTGCACTCACCCCATCGGGTGGGCCCGCACCGGAGGTGCCGTCCAGTGCCGCACTTGCGGCACCCACCGCTTCACGGACTACGCCGCGCTCCGCCCACCCGGGCTGCCGGAGTGGATCAGGCCCGGCCCTCGTGACCGCCGCGCGGCCGACCGTGCCGCCGCCTCGTTCATCGCCCTGCGCCGGGCCCGGCCCGCGCACCCGTATGCCGCGCCCCGCCGCGGGCGCACGGCTCCCGATAACCCGTTCCGCACAGCGCAGCGCCATGCCACCATGCCGTGATGATCTCCACCCCGCACATACCCGCCGTCGTCCCCGCAGGCCGCATGGCCCGTGACGCCCAGCCCGTGCTCGACCTGGCCGACGGATACGAGCTGCGACCCTGGCGGCTCGCCGACGCCGATGCCCTGGTCGCCGCGGGCCAGGACGCCGCAATCCGGCAGTGGAATCTCCTGCCGCCGCACACCCCCGACGAGGCACGCACACGCATCGAGCGCATGCACGCCCGCTGGCAGGCGGAGACCGCCGCGATCTGGGCCGTCGCACCGCAGGACGACGGCCCGGCCGTCGGGCTCGTCGGCTGGGGCGACATCGACCTCTTCGGCGGCAGCGCCGAGATCGTCTACTGGCTCCTGCCCGCCGCTCGCGGACGCGGTCTCGCCGTCGAGGCTACGCGGCGCGTCAGCCGCTGGGCCTTCGACGAACTCGGCCTGCACCGGCTGCGGCTGTGCCACTCCGTGGCCAACCCGGCCTCCTGCCGCGTCGCGGCCAAGGCCGGGTACGCCCTCGAAGGCACCATGCGCGGCGCGCTCCGCCACGAGGACGGCTGGCACGACCAGCACCTGCACGCCCTCGTCCAGGGGGATGGCACGCTCAGGCTGTGACCTCCTGCTGCGGGACCGGGCCGTACGCGTTGGGGCGCTGCACCGAGGGCAGGGCCGCCAGGATCAGCAGGACGATGCCGCCGACGAACGGGACCAGGCCGATGAGGATCCACCACGCCGACCGGCCCGTGTCGTGCAGGCGGCGCGCCGTGACGGCGAGGCTCGGCAGGAGCACGGCGACGGTGTAGAGCGCCTCGAAGAGGGGGTACGTGCCGGCCGTCATGTCGATGATCATCAGCACGATGCTGATGGCGAGGTTGAACAGGAAGAAGTACCAGTACTCCGGCCTGCCCGCCCGGCCGCTGAACTCCGTGTACTTCTTGAGAACTTGCGTATACCGGTGCACAGTCCGTCCCCCTAGAGAACCGTGGCGGGCCCGCCTCCGCGGACGGGTCTCAGGGTGACGGTAGGGGTGCCTCGGTGGCCGGTCAACGGGGAGCGATGGGGAGGGTTTCGTCCCGTTCGTGGGGATCTTGGGCGCGGGGCCGGAACGCCGTTGCCTGTGGCATGATCTGACGCCCCCGAGCACCAGAACAGAAGGACGAACCCCCATGCCCAGCGCCGCCGTCCGACGTGCCGTCGCCCTGTCCGCGATACCCCTCCTCGCCGTCACCGCCACCGCGTGCGGCGGCGGTGACGGCGACGACTCCGGCGGCAAGCCGCTGACCGCCGCGCAGCTCACCACCGCGCTGCCCGAGGGCTCGGACTTCCCCGGGTTCGTCGCCCAGCGGCAGAAGGACCCGATGCTGGACACGAAGGACGTCGTCACGACCGGCAACGCGGCGTGCAGGCCGATCGCCGACATGATGAGCGTGCGCCCCCAGCACGCGCGTACGGCCATGGCGTGGGCCACGCTCCAGGCCGACGGCGCGCCGCCCGAGGCCGACGTCAGCAGCGTGGCGCTGTCCAGCTACGCGGACGGCGGCGCCAAGGCGTGGCTGGGCGAGCTCAAGGACGCGCTCAAGAAGTGCGACTCCTTCGACGCCGGCTCCGAGATCGGCTGGAAGAGCAAGTTCACCGTCAAGCGCCTCGACCCGGCGAAGGGCGGGGACGAGTCCGTCGCGTACGTCCTGAACAACGCCGGTGCCCGCGGCGGCGCGAAGAGCAGCGTCCTCACCGTCGTCCGCGCCGGGAGCAGCCTCGCCACCTTCCTCGTGCCGCTGGGGGACGACGACCCCGGTGCCATGGCCGAGGACGTCGTCGGCAAGCAGGTCAAGAAGCTGCGGTCCGCCGCCGAGCACTGAGCGGGGGCGCGGCCCCGTACCGGCGCGCGGGGTGGCCGAAACGCGATTGAACGCCCCCGGCCGCTCCTCGCGCCCTTCCAGTCACTCGGTGATGCTGGGTGCCATGCCCAAGCTCCACACCGGGGACTACGAGCTGATGCTCGACCTCGTCGTCGCCGTTCTCGAAAGCGAGGACCCGGACGACGTCTGGCAACTGGTCGCCAGGAACCTCCACCGCGCCTTCCCCTGCACCACGGTGATCTCCGTCGCCCTGCGGCCGGGGGAGGGGGCCGGGAACACCGAGGGATGGGCGCCCGAGGACATCGGCGGGATGCTCGACGACGTCGTCGAGCGGCGCATCCGCGAGCAGTACCCGCTCATCCCCTACGTCGCCGCGCGGGAGCGGGCCCCGGTGATCGTCGGCGATCTCTGCGACAACTGGCGGCAGTCCCTCTGGTACGACGAGGCCCGCCGCCTCTGCGGTACGACCCAGCAGCTCGGCCTGCCCCTGCCCGCCGGGGACGGCACGCTGCGCGCCATCGTCATGGGGCGCGACGGCGACTTCGGCGCCCACGGCATCGCCTTCGCGACCCGCGTCCAGCCGCTGCTCCTCGCCGCCGACCGGCACGTACGCGAGCTGTGCCGCCTGCGCGAGGCGGCGGCGGTGGCGGTGGCGGCGGGCGCGCGGAAAGCGGCGCCGGACGACCACGGGCTCACCCCGCGCGAGCGCACCGTCCTCGGGCTGCTGGCCGAAGGGCTGACGTCGGAGGCCATGGGCCGCCGCCTGGCCATCTCGCCGCACACGGTCAACCGCCATCTGGAGAAGGTCTACCGCAAGCTCGGCGCGCACAGCCGCGTGACCGCCGTGTCCCTGGCCCGGACGGCCGGGCTCGTCGTCTGAGACCGCCCCGGCGGGAAGGCGGAGCAGGCGGAGTAGGAAGTTCTGCCTATGGCGCCTCCAAGCCCCGGACGCCATCCTCGGAGGTACGTGGCAGGGGGCGCCGACGCCGGCCACGGGGGAATCGGCGTCGGCGCACCTGCCGGACGACGGGCACGCACCGTCATGGCTCATGGCTCATGGCTGACGGCTGACGGCTCACACCGCGTCAGGGCTCAGCCGCAGACCCTCCCGTCTCCGTCCGGCCGCAGCCGCAGCGGGTCGTCCCGCCCGTTCACCTTCAGATCCCGGTAACCGTGCTGTTTCAGCCATGTGCAGCGGCCCTCCGTCGTGGGCGCCACCGTCGGCGGGAAGACTGTCGGCACGCACACGTTCGCCGCCCCGTAGTGCCGGTCGCAGCCGGACAGCTGAGGGTCGACCGGCACGGACGTCCGCTTCTGCTGAGGCCGGTGCGTCGCCGTGTGCGGCATGGCCGCCGCGAAATGGTGCACCATCGGCGCGGCCATGGGCGCCGCCGTCGCCTCCGGCCCGCCCAGGTGCACCCAGGACGCGACCGACGGCACGCCCGCCGCGTCGACCGCGAACAGCATGTACCAGCCCGGCGGCGCCAGGTTCGGATTGCTGGTCACGTTGAGATCGATCGTCCTGCCGTCCGCGCCCACCGACATGGGCAGGTCCACGAACCGCTGGTTGGGGTCCGAGGAGTGCGTGACGGCCGCCGGACGGATCAGCTCGGCCTTCACCACCGGACGGTCCACCGTGATCCGTTGCGTGCTCGCGTACTGCCACGCCGCGGAGGCCACCGCCGTGATCTGCGGGCGCGCGCCCTTGTAGAGGTACGGCGGGGTCCAGACGGACACATGGTGGTCGAACGTGCCGTTGCCCGGGTTGTCACCGACGGCCATCACCCGGCCGTCCGGCAGCAGGAACGCCGACGAGTGGTACGTCCGCGGGATCGGGTCCGTCGCCATCCCCGCCCGGAACGTGTTGCCCGCCGGGTCGAACAGCGACGCCTCGTACACCGGGTCCGCCCGGTCGTGCAGCCCGCCGCCCGTCTCCAGCACCTTGCCGTCCGGCAGCAGCACCGCCGACACGTACATCTTCCCCTGCCCGCCCGTCTCCGGCTTCGGGCCCTGCCCCTGGTCCACCGTGCCCTGCGGCAGCAGGGGCCCCGGGCCGTACCGCGGGCTCGGCCGCTTGAGGTCGATCAGGTCGGTGAGGCGGCTCGCCTCCGGGTTGGAGTTGACGTTGCCCCCGCCCATCGTCAGCACCCGCTGGTCCTGCGCGGGCGGCAGCAGGACGCTCGCCGACTGGTCCCGGTGGTCCTTGTCCTGGAGCCCCGGCACGTCGGTGACGGTGTTCGCGCCGTAGTCGTAGACGGCCGCGCCCCCGCCCGGCGTGCCGTTCCCGAAGACGTGGCTGCCGGAGTAGAACAGCCGCCCGTCCTGCATCAGGATCATGGACGGGTACAGGCCCCAGTACGACCACGTCTGGTTCACCTGGTCCGCCGGGAGCCACTTCCGCTGCGCCTGGCTGAACCGCTCCGCGAGCACGCTGCCCGAGGAGTCCTCGCGCAGCCCGCCGAACGTGATCACGTCACCGTTGCCGAGCTCGGTGGCCGAGGGGTACCAGTGGCCGTCGTTCAAGTCGTTCGTCTTCGTGTACGACTCGGTGTCCGGGTCGAAGAGGTAGCTGTCCCTGAAGCCCTCGTAGCCGTGGCTGCCGTCCGCCGTCGGATAGGACTTGTTGCCGCTCATGATGAGCACCCGGCCGTCGGACAGCTGCACATGGCCGCCGCAGAACATGTCCACGGGGGTCGGGATCGTCTTCATCGAACCGGACTTCGGGTCGTACACGGCCGACGTGAACGTCCCGGTCTTGAACAGCTCCGGGTCGTTGCCGGAGCCCGCGACGAGCAGCACCTTGCCGTTGCGCAGGACGACCGAGTGCATGCTGCGCACCGGGTTCTCGAACGGCATCACTGCCCAACTGCCCTTGACGCACGCGTCGCCCGCCGTGCAGGCGTCCGCGTCGGGCGAGGGCTGGGTGGCGTCCTCCATCGCGTAGTCGTCGGTGGTCACCGTGCCGGTGCCGTAGACGGAGACGCCCCAGGTGAGCTGGTCCGTGCCGGGCGGCACGACGGGCGTGCGCACCACTGAGCGGGTGTAATTCCCGCTCAGCGGGAGGGTTTTGAGGTCGGTCCAGTACTGCCAGCCGTCCTTCACGTCGTGCCGGAAGAGGGTGACGGAGGCGTCGGGGGTGGTGCTCTTGTACCAGAGGGAGAGGTCGTACTGGTGGGACGGTGTGACGTCGGGGGCGCAGGAGGTGTCCTCCCGCATCAGCATCTTCCTGTCGCCGCCGGCGCGGCGGGTGACCGTGACCGTCATGGCCTTCGTGCCGGTGTGCGCGTCCGGGGTGAGCGCGTACGTGGCGTCGTTGTCGCCCCAGCCGGACTTCTCCCAGCAGGTGGGGTCGCCGTCGGCCTTGACGGACTCGAATCCGGGGTTGGTGAGGAGGTTGGAGCCGGCGGTGGCGTCGGTCTGGGCGGTGAGGGTGAGGGCGGTGGCGGTGATCAGCGCGGACGCTGCCGCGGCGGCGAGCCGGGCCCTTCTTCCGGGGGCGCCTAAGGGGGTGCGGCTTGCGCTGCGCGGGCGGCTGCGGGCCGGTGGGGGCTTGTCGCGCAGTTCCCCGCGCCCCTGACGGGGCGCTGCCGGGGACTGGGGGCGGAGCCCCCAGAAGTCCCTCATCCGTGGCATGACGACGGCCTTTCCCCGCGGCGGCGGTGGTAGACGAGCGTTTCCGTCGCGGCGTAGCGCAGCGCGAACGTCAGGAGCAGGGCCGCCGCCGTGGCCGGCAGGGCACCGAGGCGGAGGGTGGTCACCAGGAGCGCGATCAGCGGGATGCGCAGCAGCAGGTCCGCGTTGGCCAGCAGCGCGAACCGCGTCACCCGGTCCGCCCAGTGCCGGTGCCCACGGCGGTCGCGGAACAGCAGCACCTCGATCAGCAGGAAGTTCCACAGCACGCCGAACTGGTTGGCCACGATCTCCGCCGCCAGGTAGTGCAGCCCGGCGGCAGTCAGCAGCCACAGGCCCGCCAGGTTCGGCAGGGTGCCGGTCACCCCGATCAGGCCGAAGCCGATCATGCGCGGCACGTTCACGCGCGGCGGGGCGGACGTCTCCGCGACCGTCTCGGCGACCGTCTCCGAGGCCGTCCCCCCGGTGAGTCCGCCCGTGGCGGAGCCCGGGTCCGTACCGGACAGCGTCATCGGAGGGTTTCCTTCACCCGGTCCACCCTGCGGATCTCGATGCGGTCCTCGCCGCGGCCGAAGACCGCCACGGGCGTGGAGTGGCCGAGCGCGGCCCGCACCAGGGGCAGGTCGACCGCGTCGCGGCGGACGGTGGGGGAGGCCACGACGTAGTCCACGTCCCGCCACCCGTGCGGCAGCGTCCTCGCCACGGCCGGGTCGAGGTCGGCCTTGTAGAACCAGATGGCCCCGGTGCGGGGCCGATAGCCGTCGTGCACCAGGTCGAGCCAGATCGCGTCGTCGGCGAGGACGCGCGTGTGCGCGGGGTCGGGCGCCTTGTCGCGGTCCTCCAGCCACGCGGTCGCCGCGCGGTACGGGGCGTTGACGTCCTCCCGCACCGCCGCGCGCACCCCGTCGTACCAGCGCGGGCCCGCGTACGCGCACGCCCCCGCGGTCAGCAGCACCACCGCCGTCCAGCGCGCCGGATACCAGCGCCTGCGGAAGCCGGGGCGCGTGCGCAGCAGCGCGACGGCGAGCCCCGACAGCACCCCGGCCAGGCACAGGGCCAGGAACGGCAGGACCTGGATGATGTACATCGCCGGGAGGTAGCCCGACGGCCGCAGCGCGACGGTCAGCAGGATCAGCGTGGCCAGCGCGGGTCCGGCGAGCGCGCGGGCCGTGACCGACCGCCGCAGGCACAGCAGCACCGCGAACGCGGCCGCCAGCCCGCCCACCGGCAGCACCCGGTCGTAGTACAGCCACGACGACAGCACCTGGCGCGCGGGTGAGTGCCGGGCGAACAGGAACCCCGTACCCGCCCTGCTCATCTGGTACTTGACGCCCGCCGCCAGCGACACATGGTCCGGCCCGGCGAACAGCTCGTGGTTGAGCAGCGCGAACAGCGGATACACCAGGCCCGCCAGCAGACAGGACATCACCGCGCCGGTCAGCGCGAACTTCCGCGTCTCGCGGTGGCTGTGGCGCCACAGCGTCAGCAGCAGCGCGGGCAGCACCACCAGGATGGTCTCCTTCGACAGCACGGCCACGGCCGCGGCGAGCCCCGCCGCGAACTGGTGCCACAGGTGCCGCCGCGGCGAGGCCGCCAGGCAGAACGCCAGCAGCATCCACATCACGGCGATGTTGTCGAGGAAGATCTGCCGGTGCAGCACGACCGACAGCGGCGACAGGCCGAACAGCACCATGGCCAGCCCCGCCGCCCAGTGCTGGAGCCCGATCCGCCGCCCCAGCACATAGACCAGCACCGCGCTCACCGCCGACACCGGCAGCATCGCGCAGCGCATCGGCGCGACCGACAGCGCGTCCGGCGAGACGAGCGACGGGAACCAGGTGAGGACCGCGATCTGCAGCCAGCCCAGCGGCGGATGGTCGTACCAGTACGTGTAGTGGGCGAGGCCCTGGCCCTTCTGCACGGCCCACGCCTGCGCCAGGTAGGTGCCCTCGTCGTCGCTGAGGGCGGGATAGCCGGTGACGTTCCAGCCCTGCACCACCATGATGCCGACCAGCAGCACCCCGCACAGCGCCAGGTCGACCGGGGACTCGCGCAGCCGCTGCACCCGTCTCGCCCGCGCGGGCACCGGCGGGCGGCGGGGCACACCGGTGGCGGGCCGGAGCGGCGTCGTGGGCAGGCCGGACGCCAACGGCGTCACCAGCGGTGTCACGAAGCGACGTCCTCTCGGGTCTCTTGGGCCTCTCGGGTCTCTCGGGCGAGGTGCGCGCCGATGTGCTGGGTCAGCTCCCACTCGTTGTGGCCGCGCTGCTCCCGCCAGACCGCCCGGATCGCCGCCCCTGCCAGGAGCAGCTGGTAGAAGGGCCCGCCGACGATCAGCTTGACGTAGTGCCGGAGGCGTACGTGGAGCCCGTACTGCACACCGAAGTCGTGCAGCCCGACGAGCTCGAAGACGAACGTGACGAAGGCGGTGACGGCGGGCAGGAACGTCACCACGGCGACGTAGACCGGGACGTGCAGCAGAAACGTCACCAGGACGTTCACCGGGATGACCACGCCGGTGAACGCCTGCATGAACGGCGTCATCAGGGTGTAGCGGGCGAGCATCCGCTGCCGGAAGGTGGGCAGGCGGTACCAGTCCCGCTTCCGGTAGACCTGCAGGAAGCCCTGGTTCCAGCGGGTGCGCTGCTTCAGCAGGCTCATCAGGGTGTCCGGGGTCTCCTCGCGGGTGACCATCTCGGAGTCGTACGCGACGACGACGCGCTTGCCCCGGCTGGAGAGCCGCACGCCCAGGTCGCAGTCCTCGGCGAGGCAGTTCGCGTCCCAGCCGCGCGCCTCGCGCAGCACCTCCGTGCGGACGAAGACGGTGTTGCCGCCCAGCGGGATGAAGCCCTTCTGCGCGTGCAGGTGCAGTCTGCTGCGGAACCAGAAGAAGTACTCCAGACAGTTGCGCAGGCTGTACCAGCTGGAGTGGAAATTGATCAGCTGGACGCCGCCCTGCACCACGTCCGCGCCCGTGGTGCGGAAGGCGTGGTCGACGTGCGCGAGGAGCTCCGGGTGCACCTGGTCCTCGGCGTCGAAGACCCCGACGACCTGGCCCAGGCAGTACGGCAGGGCCGTGTTGAGCGCCTTGGGCTTGTTCTTCTTCGCGTGGGTGTCCACGATCACCCGTACCCGGTTGGGCGCGGCTGCCGCGCAGCGCTCCGCTACGGCGGCGGTCCCCGGGTCGTCGTGGCCGACGATCACCAGGATCTCGAAGCGGCCGTGCGTGGACTCCAGCAGCCGCTTGACGGTGTGCTCCAGCACGGCCTGCTCGTGCCGCGCGGGGACCAACAACGAGAACGTCAGGGAGCTTTCACCGGACGGCTCCTCGAAGCGCGTCGCGGCGAGCGTCTCGGGCGTGCGCCAGGCGTGCATCTGCCACCACAAGGTGAAGGCGGCCATCCAGAAGAGCGCCAGGGACACGGCGCAGACGAACACGGACGTGAGCAAGAAGTCCCCCCTCGGACCCTCTGCCGAAACCTCTCCGGGTCTTCCCGGATCTTTCCGAAGAAGCTCTCCGAAAACCGAAGAAGCTCTCCGAAAAGCTGTCCCCCCACGCGACTTACCGGCGCGCGTGAGCCTCTCCTCCGCAGGAGAGGTTAGGGGCGGCGGGTGAAACCGAGGTACGGAACTGATAAATCCTGCGTCACCGAACTTATGGCCGACACAAGGGATTTGACGGTACGCCACCTTCCCTGACCCACTTCCGCGCGGCGCGTCGGAGTGGGAAGCTCCCTCTATGGGTGCTTTGAGGCGCATACGGGGCCGGGGCCGGGGTCGGCGGGTGCTGTACGCGGCGGGGGTGGCGGCGCTCGTCGGCGGCTCCGTACTCGCCCTGACCGGCTGCGAGCCGACCGAGGGCGGGCTCGACACGATCACCGTATCCGTCACGACCAGTAAACGCGCCACGGACCGGCTGAAGGACGAGGGCGTCTACGTCCGCTGGCTGACGTGCACCGGCAAGGAGGAGGGTGGCGGCACCGATCACAAGGGGTCGCCGCGCCCGGTCACGGCCGTCGGTGTCGACTGCGAAGGACGGACGGACGGCGGCCAGAAGATCATCGTGTTCGGGCGCGTCACGGCGGTCGAGGGCGACGGCGCGTGCGTACGGGGACGGCTGACGGCCAAGGTCGACGGGGAGACGGTGTTCGCGGTCACGGTGCTGGGGGACTGCTCGGGGTCGGGC
>NZ_JAINFC010000002.1 GCF_020740835.1 Streptomyces sp. UNOC14_S4 | reverse complement strand
GCGAGGGCTGTGCGGGGCTCGCGAAGACTCGTCGAATGTTCGTCGAGGGTTCGACGAGTCCTCGGGGAGGGGGCACCGAGTCCTCGACGACGCGGACCGAGGGCGCCGGCGCGTGGTCAGCTCGCGGCGCCTGGCCGCACTCGCCCTTGCAGGCGCCACATCGCTTGTCCTGATCGTGGGCGGAGCACAGGGGCAGGCGCGAAGCGCTGGGCCGGTCGATCTTCTGGTGCTTCGCCCAGGCCACGATGTGCAGGTACCCGCGCCCGTCGCATCCGGTGTACCGGCAGATCAGCCCGGCACTGGCGAGCTGCTGGAGATCGTCTTCGACGTCCAGCGGGGTGTGCTCGGGACGCAGCGGCCACAACGTGCCCGCGATGATCGCGGGATGGTCGCGGTGACGCCCGTGGTCGTCGGACTGGGTGAGCAGCCCGAAGAACGTCCGCTCGGCGGTGACCGTGCAGGCGGCAAGGGACTCGGAGACGAACGCCTCCGGCTTGATCGTGCGGATGCGCGCCATGATCAGCAGCCCCCGTCAGCCGCGCGGCGCCCGGCGTGCAGGCCAAGGCCGACGGCTTGGTCCGCCGAGGTTTCCTGCTGGTGAGCAGGCATGTAACAATCGCCCCTTCGAGTGGGGCCGTCCGGGATGCCTCGTCCAAAGGGTCCGGATCGGCTCTGGTTGTGACCTCCTCGCCTTTGCAGAGGCGGGAGTGTCGTTGTGGTTGGCGCCTGAGAGTTACCGCTCTCGGGCGCCAACTCGTATCTGCGTCTGTCGTGGCGCCGCGCGAATCACCCTTTCTCCCCGGACCTCCCTGGCCGCGGGGACCAGCACCATACGGTCAGCCCTCCACCACAGTCCAGCGGTTGCTACCCGTCTGACCAGCAACGGAACACTTGGGTGTCGCGAGCCGTGAAAAACTTACACCCCAGTTACACCGCTCGGTCAACTGGAGTGTCCGACCTCGGGCTGGCGCTACACTGGAGTGGTGATCGCTAAGTTGACCGGTGACCCGGGTGAGGGGAGGGCGGAGATGGCAGACGGTTCGGAGAAGACGTTCGCTGAGCTTCTGGAGCACCTGTTCCAGGAGATCCACCCACCCGGGCGCGGCTCGTACACCAATGCGGAGGTCGCGGAGGCGATCACCAAGGCTGCCGCGAACGGTGGCAAGGGCATCTCCGCCAGCGCGATCGCGCAGCTGCGCGCCGGGCAGAAGAAGAACCCGATGATGTCGACGATCAAGGCCCTCGCCGACTTCTTCGGCGTCGAGCCCGGGTACTTCTTCGACCAGGCAGCGAAGGAGCGGACGGAAGCCGAGATCGCGCTGGTCGCCGCGATGCGGGACCAGGAGGTGCGGCGCGTCGCACTGCGTGCGAAGGGGCTGTCCGGGAACAGCCTGAGCATGGTCACGGCGCTCATCGAGCAGGCCCGGAGCCTCGAAGGGCTGTCCGACGGTGAGTCGGCGCACGGTCTGGATCTCAGCCAGTAGCCTGCCCGGGGTAAGACGGCTGCGCTGGCTTATGGCCGGCTCGGTGTCCAATCGCGCATGAGCACGATGAAGCGCAGCTGCGTATTGCGCAACGGGGCCAGGGCCATGATTTTCACTGGCACCTCTTCCCTCTGATGGTAAGGAAGGCGCAGGCGCCGGATATCCCCATCAGGATGTACCTGGGTCCGGTTCTCCTTCCAGAGCTCGGCCGCCTCTGCGTTTCCAGCGAGGATGTCGTCTCGGAGCTTCGCCAGCTCCTTACTCTTCGGGTTATGCGCGATGGCCACCCGGATTTGCGCGAGAAAGGGATCCGCCCAGTCGTCCCGCCAGTTGACCAGCTGCTCGCGGGCCTCCGGGTAGAGGAAGGCCCACCGCATACTGTTCCGCTCGTACGGAATCCAGGGGAACCAGTCCGCCTGCTGATCGTTGTGCGCGACGATGTCCCACGAGAGGTTGGTGACGTAGGCCGGATTCGGGAGCTGGGTATCCAGGAGGGCTTGCATGCTCTCGTCGACCGCCGTGTCCACGGCCAGGCGGGTCGGCTCGGGCGTCCGGCCTACGGCCAGCTGGAACAGCACCCCGCGCTCGGTCTCGTCCAAACGCAGCGTCATGGTCAGCCGTTGCAGGAAGGCGTCCGAAAAATCCGCCTGCTCGCCCTTCTCCAGCTTGCGGTACCAGGTGACACTCACCCCCGTCAGGGTGGCCACCTCCTGCTGAGTGAGTCCGGATCTCAGGCGGCGTCGTTGTGTATCAATGCCGGGGATCCTCCGCGGGTCGAGCCTTTCGCGCCAGGAGACGAGCAGCTGCCCAAGCTCGTTCTCTGACGGCCTGACACCTTTGAGATGTCTGTCACCGTTTTCCATGGTGGTCCCGGTCCTCCCTCTGTACGCAAGGGCAGCGGTCATTTCTGATCGTCCCCCCAGAATGGTCGATGCGCGAGCTAACTGGCGAGGTCATGGCGAGGGTAGGGGTTAACAGATCTTGTACGCGAGGAGTCCTCGAATGGTCTAACGCAGGCAGCATCACACCGACTGTCGCCACTCCGAGTGGCGATTGTGGAGGTGCAGAATGCAGGGGCTGGTCATTGAGCGATCGGCTGCCACCGAAGTTCAATTCGAGAAAGTTTAATTTGCAATGTCGCGCTCTGTTCTTGTCACGGGGGGAAACCGGGGGATCGGACTGGCCATTGCCCGCGCGCTCTCGGCCGCGGGGGACCGGGTCGCGGTCACCTATCGCAGCGGCGAGCCGCCGGAGGGACTGTTCGGCGTGCGCTGCGACGTCACAGACTCGGACCAGGTCGCCCAAGCTTTCGCGGCGATCGAACAGGAGCAGGGGCCCGTCGAGGTCCTCGTCGCCAACGCGGGCATCACCAAGGACAACCTGCTCCTGCGCATGGACGAGGCCGACTTCCTCGCCGTCCTGGACGCCAACCTCGTCGGAGCCTTCCGCGTCGCCAAACAAGCGGCCCGAGGCATGCTCCGCGCCCGCAAGGGCCGCATCGTCCTGATCGCTTCCGCAGTCGCCCTCGCCGGCGAGGCAGGGCAGTCGAACTACGCCGCCTCCAAGGCCGGCCTTGTCGGATTCGGCCGCTCCCTGGCCAAGGAACTCGGCTCCCGCGGCATCACCGTCAACATCGTCGCCCCCGGACTGACCGACACCGACATGACCGCCGCCCTGCCGGACGAGCGCAAGCAGCACATCCTCGAGCAGATCCCCCTGCGCCGCGCAGCCGCACCCGAAGAGATCGCCCACGCCGTCCAGTTCATCGCCAGCCCCGAGGCCGCCTACATCACCGGAGCGGTGATCCCGGTCGACGGCGGCGTCGCCATGGGCCACTGACCTACCAGCGGCACCAGCGGTAGCGCCACACGGCCGCATTACGCGCCGGTGAGCGCTGGCGACCGCCGCCTTCGAGGCGTGCAATACCCACGCGTCGTGCCCGGACCGGGAAGCCCGGAACGACGCCGATGGGCCCTGCAGAGGGGCTTGGAGGAGAACATGGACGACCGGCTCCGCATGGACTGCTCGGAGCGGCTCGAACGCTTGAACCTTCCCCACCGCTTCGGCACCCAGCAGCTATGCGACGCCGTCGCCGAACTCAGGGGCAAGCCGATCGTGCTCCGTCCGATGGAGACTACGGTCACCGGCGACCTGCCGTGCGGCCTCCGCGTGGAGACTGCCACCGCCGACGTCTTGTACTTCGAACGGGGAACTTCTGCTCTCCACCAGATGCACATCCTCGCCCACGAAATCGGCCACGTCCTGTGTGACCACCCGGGCACCCTGTCGCTGGGTGACGGCGCGGACCAGGTCCTCGGCCTCAACCCCACGCTCGTACAGCGGATGTCCGGCCGCACCAGCTATCGCAACGACGACGAGCGCGAAGCGGAAATGATGGCCACCGTCATTCGTCAGCGGATCTACCGCGGCAGGGAACTACCACCCAGCCGACCCCACGACCGAACTGAACGCTGGGAAGCCCTGTTCGCCAGCTCCTCCCAGAAGAAGCGCAAAAGCCTGTGACTCCTCGCCTCATCTTCACCACTGCAGACATCCTCATGCTGGCGGCCATCTTCTGGTTCGTCCGGGGCCGCCGCTCGAACCGGCGGCCTGTGGGCGCGAACGCCATGGTCGCCATCTTCGCCTCGCTCTGGGTGGCCTTCGCTGCGTACGCTCCGGCCGGCCGGTTCGTCATCGAGTCGATCGTGCCGCATGCCTCCCGGCTTGTCAGCAACTGCGCCAGCCTGGCCGCCGCCACCGCGGTGCTGGCGTTCATGTTCCAGCTCAGCGACCCTGATACGGCACGCCGACGCATCCGCCTGCGGTTGATCTACCTCACATCCGCGGTCTGTGTGATGAGCGGGCTGTTCATCGCCGGGCAAACGGACCGGTTCTCGCCCCAGCTCTACGCACTCTACGTCTTCGTCTATATCACCTACCTGGGCATCACGGTCGGCGAGTTCCTCGTCCAGACCTGGAAGCAGTCCTGCCGCTCCCGCAGGCCCAGCCAGCGCATCGGACTTCGCATGGCGTCCGCCGGCTGCGCCTCCGCCCTGGTGTATTGCGGCTACAAGATCTTCACCCTGCTGTCCTTCGGGTTCGACCTGGGCCTGATCACGCACAACTACCAGTGCTCCAGCATCGTCACCCCCGTGCGCTGCACGTTCAGTGTCGCCGCGCCGGCCATCGGCGTGCTGCTGGTCGTCTTCGGACTGACTCTGCCGGCACTGGCCTGGCCCATCAGTCAACTGGCCCGCAAGCGCTGGGAGGCACGCTCCTTCAAGGCTCTCGCACCCTTGTGGAGCGAGCTCGTCGAAGTCAGCCCCGACATCGTGCTCACCCCCACCAGCTCCGGCGAAGTAGCCGAAGAGGACGCGGACTTCTTCCTCCACCGCCGTGTCATCGAGATCAACGACGGCATCCTGACCCTGCGGGCCTACCGCTCCGGACGCGTCCAGCAGGCCACCCGACACGCCCTGGCCCAGCTCGGTGAAGCCGACACCCTCCGCGGGTATGCCACGGTGGAAGCGGCTGTGCTCAAGGACGCCGTCAGAGCCAAGCACCGCGGCCTGAAGCCGAACGGCGACATCGCCCGGCCCGCACCCGGCACCGATGAACGCGATGGCAACCTCAAGGCCGAGACCGAGTGGCTGCTGCTCGTCGCCCAGGCATACGCCAACAGCGACGTCGTCCGCGCGACCACCCATGAGACCGCACACGCAAAGGAAGCCGTCCCCACACCATGAGCGACCCGCTGTCCTGCCCCGAGTTCCTCCAGAACCCCTACCCCTTCTACGACGAACTCCGGGCGACAGCCCCCGTGACCCCGGTGACCACCGGCTCCGCAGACAGGCCCAGCTACCTCGTGACCGGCTACGCCGAGGCGAAGGCAGCATTCACCGACCCGCGACTGTCCAAGGACACCGCACGGTTCTTCGCCAGCCGCCGCTCCAACCGCAACCTGCACCCCGCGGTCGCGCACAACATGCTCGCCACCGACCCACCCCAGCACACACGGCTGCGTCGCCTGGTGACCAAGGCATTCACCACCGGCGCCGTCACCCGCCTGCGCCCGTACATCGAGCACACCGTCGACCGTCTCCTCGGCGACCTCCCGACGGACGGCGAAGCCGACCTCGTGGCTGCCCTGGCCATCCCGCTGCCGATCACGGTGATCTGCCAGATGCTCGGCGTGCCCGAGGCCGACCGCGCGCAGGTCCGCACCTGGTCGAACGACCTCTTCGCTGCCGGACAGCCCCAACGGATCGACGCCGCCTCCCACGCCGTGGCCGACTACATGGCCGACCTCATCGAGGCTAAACGTCGCGCCCCGGACGACAGCCTCCTGTGCAACCTCATCACCGTCCGCGACGGAGGAGAACAGCTCAGCGAAGACGAACTCGTCTCCCTCGCTGTCCTCCTGCTCATCGCCGGCCACGAAACCACCACCAACTTCATCGGCAACGCTATCCTCGCGCTCCTCCAGCACCCCGAGCTCCTCGACCGCGTCCGCGCCAACCCCGGTCGGATCAGCAGCATGCTGGGCGAGCTGCTGCGCTACGACTCGCCCGTCGGCATCGCCACCTTCCGGTACAGCACCCAGGCACTCACCCTCGGCGAGACCGAGATCCCCGCCGGAGTCCCGGTGCTCATCTCGCCCGGAGCCGCCAACCGAGACCCCGCCCAATACTCGACCCCCGACCGCCTCGACATCGACCGTGATGCCAGGGGACACCTGGCCTTCGGACACGGCATCCACCGATGCCTCGGCGCGCCGCTCGCCCTGGCCGAGGCGGAGATCGCCTTCCACGCACTCCTGACCCGATTCCCCGGACTACGCCTCGCCGTAGCCGCCGAAGAGCTCCGGTGGCGCCACACACGACTCATGCGGGGACTGGAATCCTTGCCGGTATTCACGCAGTAGAAGGCCCTGTGGCCCGGATACGCCCGAAGGGTGCTGTTCGGTGTGCTCGGCATGCCAAGATCGGCGCATGTTGAATGGGCTGGGGGCTGGATCGCTGCGGGAGCTGCGCTTCAGGGCTGAGCATTTGAGAGCTGAGGCCGAGGCCAGGCGTTGGAGACCGAACGTCTGCGATCTTCATCTGCTCCGGGCGCTTGATCAGAGCGAACCGTTTCGCTTGCCTCTGAGCGCGGACCCGGGGAAGGACACCGCACTCGCGCCGCTCGCTGTTTCGCGTGAGTCCATCGCTGTCATCTCAGGTGGTGCGATCACGGCGGCGTTCGTCGCCTCGGGAGTCCGGCACGTCAACCGGATGGACAGCCGTCTTGTGATGGTGCTGCGCGACGCGGCGGGACTGCAGGAGTTCCCTTCCGCTGCGTACACGCCGGCAGGTAAAGAGGCCCTGACTGCCGTGACGAAACTGGTCCGCTCTGCTGCTGCGTACCAGCCCTGGTGGTCACGGCTCCGACCCACCCGACGTCGGCCCGCGACAGCAGGCAGCCCTACGATCTGCCGATAGCCGACCGGCTGCCCAGAATCCAGCCGGCAGGAGGGGAGGACATGTGATGGAGGAATGGGAGCGGGCGTGCGAGCGCGCTTCGGAGGTGGCCGCCAGTTACCTGGGGGAGCCGGATGATCCTCGTGGCACGTGGGAATGGACGGCGGTCACCGGCATCCTGTCCATGACCTTCGCGGCCTTGGGGAAGAGTATCCAGGGCGGGGCCGGTGCGGTCGGTCTCGGAACGCTGCTGTGGCACCTGCAGCAGGGCCCCGGGCACCTGCGTGCTCTCGTCGTCCCGCTGGTCGGCGACCGCCTCGCCGCGGGCACGGACAGCGCCCCGGACGCAGCCGGGGCCGCGGATGATCCTGTGGTGGCGCGATGGCTGTGGCTGACACGGACCTGGCCCGAGGCGGCGCACGCTCATGAGCATCCTGCGCCGGGCAGTGCGCCGCTCTGGGACGGCCTGCAGCGCGTGTACCGCCGCGAGCATCCGGATCCCGCGGTGGACATCGGGACCGACTGGGCGCTCATGGCGGCCAACACGGCGCTGGCCCTCCAGCGCGGCGGCCTCGCTCCTCAGACCCGGGTGCGGATCGTCGGCGGTGAGGAGGACGGCGGCTCCGCCACGGTGATCCTTCCCGCGTGGGAGCTCGATGACGAAGCCCGCGATGTCAACTCCGGCCCGCCACCCTCGTACTTGGTGCGACTGGGGGCCACGGGTGACCAGGGCGTTCAGTTCGAGCCGCTGCTGGTGTCCGGTGACCGGGTGCGCGTTCTGGAGCTGAAGGATGAGCAGGCGCCGTTCGGCGCGGACCGGACGTTCACCACGGTATGGGGGGCGTGCTCGACGTGGGCCGGCGCCCTGGTGAACTGGCACCGCGTCCGCACGCCCGCCGCATGGAGCGGGGTCGATACCGGGGAAGCCGGGCGGCTGCCGTTGGTGAACGGCCTGGTCACCCTGGCTCTGTTCGTCACGGCGCGCGCCGAGGGCCTGGACGACCCCGCCGACGGGTCCGCTGTCCCCCGTACCCCGCTGATGCCGGCCGCGGACCTCCTGCCCGGCCGGTTCGGCGGCCTCTACCAGGTCGACGAACTCCTCAACCAGGTGATCTCCGACGTCGGGCAGCGGCCGGAGCGCGGGCCCCTGGAAGAGGTCCGCCATCTGTGGAAGTCGTTCGAGCGCACCGGGCGGGAGGTGCGGGAATGGGCGGCGTGGACGGCGCACGAGGTGCTGGTCGCGCACGCCGGCCAGCTGCGGGTCCCGGTGGGCCTGAGCGCCTGGGACGTTCTCGCCCGCATGAGCAGCGGCCAGCTTCAGGTGACCTTGGCCGACCGTGCCGAGGACCTTGTCGCCGATGCCCAGCAACGGTCCCACGACGCGCTCGGGCCATTGTTCGAGAACTGAGCCGCCGCCCGGCTGGCCGGGCGGCCCGTGGTCGGAGGAGCCGGTGCTGGCGCCTACTTGCGCTTGCGCTTGGACGTCCTCTTCGGCTGGGTACGGACCACACCGGTGCGGTCCGGGGGCGGTGGCGTGCGCCGAGGAGTGCCCTCCGCCGCACGCAGGATGGCACTCACACGTTCATGCAGGGCGGTCTTCTGCTCGGGCGTGGTGGCGTCGGCGGGGGTTTCCAGCAGGTGCTGCTTGACGACGGCGATGATGTCCGCTTCCCACACGGCCCGTTCGCCGGCATCGCGGGGCAGGGGGTAGTCCCCGTCGTAGAGCTGGTTGAGGAAGGCGAGGGCGTCCTGGTCGCTGATCTCGGTGATCATTTCGCGGTCGGGCGTCTTGAGGGCTTTGGCCTCGCTCTCGCGGATCTCCTGGATTAGGGCCAGGCGGGCGGATTCCCGGGAGCGGTGGACCTTGGGGTGGACGCACAGCCAGGCGGCGGTCGCGGCGAACGCCAGCAGCCCGGGAGCCTCGTCCCCGGCCGTCGGGCTGAACTCGGCGTCGTGGCCATCTTCGTTCATGGCGGTCAGCAGATGCTGCGCGGCCGCCCGGTGTTCCGCCGGTGCGTGTCGTGCGAGCAGATCACTGGCGCCCCCGGCGGCGGCCCGGTTGGAGATGTGGGCGCCGTGCGTCTCCGCCAGGTAGAAGAGGTCGTTGGCCAGCGCGAGGGCCTGCCGGGCGGCGAACTGGAAGCGCGGCTGCGGATACGGCAGCCGGCCGGGATCGTCGTCCCACGAGGCGATCCGCTGCACGACCGCGGCCAGGGTCTGGGCGTCCTCGTCGATGAACGCCAGGACCGCGCGACGCGACAGAGCGTGCATCCGGCCCGTCCGCTCGACGATTCCATCCGGCAGCTCGTCCATGAGGGACCCGACGACGCTGCGCATCGCCTCCTGCTCCGTGCTCAATGGAGCATGGCCGACCACGCGCTCGGCCTGGCGCGCCGCCTTCCGGGCGGGCTGCGCACGGACGGCGGCGATCATCATGGCCAGTTCGAAGGCCAGCATGACCTGATCGTCCTGGGACTGGGCGGCGAACTCCGCCTGAGCGCGCTTGATCATCCTGGTCGTGCCGTGGACGGCCTCGACCGCGCGCTGGGGCAGTCCGACGGGATAGGTGGCCGAGTCCTGCGGGAACGGGGTCAGGCGTTTGAGGTACTCCGGCGACATGATCGAAGCAGCCACCTGTGCCCACGTCCGCCACAGGTCGGCGCCGTGTCCTTCGTCGGCGACGAGACGGGTGATGGCCCGGTCGGCTTCGGCATGGTGCATTTCGGTCAGGGCGCAGATCGTCCAGGCCGCGGCGCTCACCCACCCCGCGTTCGGTGCGGCGGCGAACTCCTCGTGCGCCTTGTCCTGTTCCAGCAGCTCTTCCAGCCCGCCGGTCAGGCGGAGCGTATCGGAGATGTGCTGGCCCAGGTGCTCGACCAGCAGCGCGCGCTCGTCCGGCGCCAGCTCGGCAGCGCACCGTCCCGCGGCGCTCGTGATGTCGGCCGGCTCGCCTTGGCAGGCGGCGTCGCACAGGTCGCGCCCGAGGTGCACCCAGCGGGCTTCCGGGTCGGTGACCCCGGCGAACAGTGGGCCGGAGGCGCCCGTGGCCGCTATGGCGATCTGTGACCACGTGGCCAGCAACGGCGAGAGGCGGTCGGCGTCGCGAGCCAGGCCGTCCTCGACGAGCAAGGCGGTGGCGGACCACAGGTTCGGATCGTTGACCAGCGTGCCGGTCAGTTTTCGAGCGTCGTTGAACTCGGCTTGTCGGATCAGCATGCGAGCGCCGTGCCCCCCCAGGGTGCGGATCGCGGAGCCCCTCTTCCCGGGGGCTGCCGCGGTGTGATGACGGATGCCGTGCGGGGCCAGCGTTTCAGCAGGCCGACGCCAGCAGCAAGGCGGGGCCGCTGATGACGCTGAGGGCACCGTCGGACAGGCGACTTTGCGCGCATTGTTCCGTGATGGGCTGCTCGCGGTACGTGTGGCTGGATCCGGTGGGCGCAATGCCCGGATCACCGTTCCGGTTCCGTGGTCTCATGGGACTTCACCGAACGCGCTGGCGGCCACGCCGGGCAGTACGCTCAACGTCGAGGGGGACACACCGTCATGCCGTTGATTCTGGACCAGCTGCGTGAGTGGCAGGGCGAAGGAGGCCCTGCAGCCTGGCAGGCTTCCTGGGAACGAACCATCGAGCTGGTGGGACCCCTGTGGGAGGGGCGAGGAACGAACATCGACGGCGTACTCCTCGCCGACGGCGCAGCGGCCCTGACGATCGCTCTGTACGTGATCGCGAAGACCGAGGGAATCAGCCCGGCGCAGGTGACGCGGGTCCAGGTCGAGGAACTGCGCGGAGACCCCGGCAGCCGGTTCAGCAAGGGGGGAGAGGAATGGGAGCGGCGGCTGCGAGCGGCGGGGCACGACCCCGACGACCCGGATGACCCGGTCGCCCTCCAGTGGCAGCGACTGCGCGTGGACCACCGGCCGCCGGACGGCGCGCCGGACGAGGTCTGGGAGGACACGTTCACGCGATGGGGCCCCGGCTTCATCCAGGGCCTCGACCGCGCGCTGGCACCCATGTGGTCCCTGTCCTTCTAACACGTCCCCGTCACCGCGCTGGTGAGCGACGAACGAGGGAGCCTGGCAGCATGGGATGGACACGCATGGGGACGCAGGTCCTGCACCGGGGAGCGTTCGTCACCCTGCACCGCGACGACGTGCTCCGGCCCGACGGCAGCCCGGGCGTGTACGACCACATTGCGGTCGCCGACGGCGTCCGGATCGTCGCGCTCGACGACAACAGTGACGTGGTGCTCGTGGAGGACGACTTCTATCTCCCACAGCGGCGCATGATCCACCTGCCCGGCGGTGGAACGGACGGCCAGGACCCCCGTACCGCGGCCCTGCGGGAACTGGAAGAAGAGACCGGGCTCATTGCGGACAACCTGCGCCCCCTGGGCATCGTCGACCCGCTACCCTCCACCACCAGGGCACGCACACACCTCTTCCTTGCCACCGGGCTGCGTCCCGGGCGGCAGGCCAGGGAGGACACGGAGATCGGGATGACCGTCCTCCGGTGGCCGCTGCACGAGGCCGTCGACGCGGTACGCGCCGGCCGGATCACCGATGCCCCCAGCGCCACCGCCCTCCTGCTCGCCCACCTCGTCGCAGCCCCTGGTCCCTGACCTGGGACCGTGTGCCGTCACGACGCTCGCAACAGGCGCTCGGCAAGCGCCTCCGCCTCCTTGCGGTCCAGCGCCAGCGAGCAAACGGGTTCCTCGTCGTGCAGATGCCGGGTGACCCTCACCTCCCACACCTCGGCACGGTCCTCCGCGCCACCGGGATAGTGCTCGGCCAGCTGGTACCAGTGCAGGACCGTCTGCACCGTCGCCCGGTGCGGCCGGGGGATGGCCTGCCGCCGGACGTCGAGATGGTGGTGCTGATGCGCGGCCCGGATCACCTGCCGCAGCTCCTCCGGAACGCTGTGCGGGTTGCTCGCCTGCTCGAGAAGGACGTCCAGGTCCTCGGCACACGTAGGGTGCGGGATCTGGGCCAGCCGGTCGTCCAGTCCGGTCGGCGGTCCGTTCTTCAGCGATCCCGGACTCCGCCGCGGCCACCGGTAATCGGTCGCCGGCGCCAGGTGCTCCGCGTCGACGCGTACGGTGCCCTGGACATCATCGAAGTCGACCACGTAGCCCGCGGGCCCGATCACCTGCTGCGCCGTGTCGTCGAACTCCCAGCCGACGTCGGACACATAGCCGGCCTGGCCCTCGAAGGGGCCGGCCGTTGCGCGGACGCGCTGGTGGATGTCGTATCCGCCGTTCGCGGCGCTGAGGGCGGCGGCGACGGCACTGGCGGCCCAGTGGGTGCAGATTTCGATGGCCGGGTCCGGAAGAGCAGTGGCGATGCCCCGGCTCATGCCCTCCCACCGCGCCTCCACCGCGGGCAGAAGCTCCTGGCCGAGGCCCCGCGATTGCTGGGGCATGCCGTCCGGCCGGGAGGTGCGACTACGGCGATGCAGGGGTGCGTCGGGATCCCAGGTCCTGTTCAACCAGCACCACCGCGCGACCACCGGATCCGCCGAGGCGCCCGGACCACCGGCAGAGCCCATGGCGGCGCCGGTGCCAGGAATGGTCTCCTCGACCAGCGTGATGACGCGCTCGTCGTCCCACAGCCACCACAGCACCGACGCCCACGGCACGTCGTCGACGTCGCGGCCGTCGCGCACATGGAGGGCGTAGAGGGTCACGGCGATGATGTCGCGGATCGCGACGTCGTCCCAGCAGTCCTCATCCACGCTGCCCAGGCGTGAGGCTGCCGTGTCCGTGGCCCGGCGAAGAGCCGCTTGCCACGGCCCGTCACCGGCCGTCGACTTCCTCATGCCCATCTCCTCTCGGCAGATGCACGACCCGGGAACGGAACTCCCGGATCACGGACGGGGACCCGAGCGGTACTGGCGCCCGGGCCTGGAACGCATCAGATCACGTGGGGTCGCCCGCAGTCTCGCGGATACGGCGAAGCACCTCCACCGCCGTTCCGCCCCTACGGCGGACGATGGCGGGTCATGCCGTCAGCGGGATCGCGGCGACCGGCGTCCAGGAGATCTCCCAGGCCGTGTTCCCGTCCTCGCGGGCGCGTTCACGGAACTGGACGTCCAGCAGGTGCACGCGGTTGACGTGGAAGACGGCGTGGCTGGGCGCGATACGCCGCAGGGCACTCTGGAGGGGATCGCTGTCGGCCGTACCCCAGCTATACCCGAGAGAGAGGTGATGTCGGCCTCCATCATGCTGGACCACCTCGGGGCCGCGGGCCTCGCGGAAGGCATCTCGGACCCGTCCTCGCAGGTCCTCCAAGGGGCCGTCGGGGGAGAGATCCAGCAGAGCGCCGGCCTTGTTGGCCACTGGGGAGCCGGCCGTCGCCCGGAACGGCGCCGCCCCGGTGAGATGCCGCTCCAGGACGTCGACCAGCACGGCGCGTTCGTCCGGGCCAATGTTGCCGGAGCTGGTGTCGGCGACCATCTCGACGGTGACGTGGAGCCGTGAATTGCCGAGCAGCGTGATCGGGAACGGCCGCATCGCCTCGCGGCAGGCCGATACGAGCTGCGCGAGATGCCGGTCGACCGTCAGGTCCGGGAGGAGGTAGGCGTGCAGGACGCGCATACCGTCGGCCCACGCGGCCCCCTGGAATTGCGGGATGAACTTCCTCATGGTCAGTGTCCTTCCCTTCGGGCGGCGGCCGGTACAGCGTCCGGCCGAGGGCCTTGGCCAAGTCGAGCTTCGGCGATCGGGGTCCAGGTGTACCGGTCGCGCCAGAGCTGCTGCTGGTCCACCAGGACCGCCCGGGTCACGGTCATCCGGGCCCGGGGCGGGCGGAGCTTGACCAGCGCCTCGGCGAGAGCGTCGGCATCCCAGTGGGCGCCGCTGTACGCCAGGCTCATGTGAGGCCAGAACCTCGAGTCCCGCGGAGACGGCAGCACACCGGTGCCCAGGACGCTTTCCGTGACCTGCCGCAGGGTCCGGTAGAGGGCGGAGATCTGCTCCTCAGGGTAGAGCGCGGCGATGACGCCGTTGTGGATGGCCTGGGCGGGGCCGACCTCGAGCTCGAACGGCGCAATGTCCCGCGCTGCCAACTGGGCGGCTGCAGCGACGGCGTCGGCCTGGCCGGGGGAGAGGGGGCCGATGGACTGGATCGTGGCATGCAGCCACTCGACGGGGACCGGGGCGAGCTCGCGATGGCGGCCGAGCAGCTCGGCATGGTCGCGGACGAAGGCGTGCACGGCCGGCTGGTCGTCGAAGAGCACGTGCCAGTGGGCGCGCCGTTCCCCTTCGGGCCAGTGGTGGGTCTCCCAGAAGTCCTTCACCCGGCCACCTCCGCGAGGGCTAGGTCCACGACGACGGGCAGGTGGTCGGATGCGGCGAGGGTGTCGGGCGTGCGGACGGTGCGGTGCGCCCGCAGGGCCGGGACGAGGTGGTCGGTGATGCGGATGGTGTCGATGCGCCGTGGCCCCCACCGGTCCGGGTCGCCCTGGCCGTCCGTCCAGTGCCCGGTGGTCGGCTCCCAGGGCACGTCGAGGACGGCGGCGGTATCGAGGAGGCCGCCCCGGCGCAGGACTTCGCTGGCCCGACGGTCGGCCTTCGGCGGCGCGGTGGGATCCTCCCGCCATTCGACTTGGTACTCGAGGTCGATGTGGTCCTGGGCGGTGTACGGATCGTCGTCGAAGAGGGTGCCGTCGGTGCGGTGGTCGGCACTGATCGCGTTCCAGTCGGCCCCGATGGCGCCCGGGACACCGGCGCGGAACGCGCTGGTGACGCGGCGGGCTTCGTTGTAGCGCCAGTCGGGGCGGAAGGGATCGGCGTGGAAGGACGCGAACTTCACCGGGGGGCCGCCGGCGTCGAGGACGAGCGTTGCCAGGCTGTGCCAGAAGTCGGGCGCCCCGTTATAGGCCCGCCACCCGCCGGGCACGGCGGTGAGGTCGGGGTGCCAGAGCAGGCCGGTGTGGAAGTGGTGCTGGCTGGAGGCCAGCGCGGGGCCGGCGGAGGTACCGGTGGTCGGGTCGGGCGCCGTGGTGCAGGTCAGACCGGTGTCGTCGGCCAGCTGCCACAGGACCTTGGCGCCGTCGTCGGGCTCGGCCCCGATGATCTCCTGGACGGCGAGAACGTGGACGCCCATGGTGCGGATGCTGCGCACCACCTGTTCGTAGCGGTTCCGCTCTTCCTGAGCCCTCGGTATGGCGAGCTTGTAAAGGTTGTAGGTACCGAAACGTACGTTCATGAAAGGCAGGTCCACCTTCGGTAGGTCAGAACTGCGGGATCTTAGGTGGGGCTGCCAGAATCTCGGTCCCGGCAGCCCGAACCACCGGGAAGTCGAGTTCAGGCTTTGTCGAACCACCTTCGAAGTTCGGCATCGGTGACGATGGTGCGGTGGGCATCGAGTTCGATCTGAGCAAGACGTGCGTAGTGCTCGACCACACCGGCGCCGAATGCTTTCTGCGCTACCGGGCTTTCGCGGAAGCCGTCGAGTGCTTCTTGGAGCGAGAGGGGGACGCTCCGTGCGTTGTCCGCCTGGTAGGCGTTGTCGGTGAACGGCGGCGGGGGCTGCATGTCGTGGTCGATGGCGTCCGTGATGGTAGCGATGGCGGCGGCGAGGGCAAGGTAGGGGTTGGCGTCCGCTCCCGGGAGGCGGATCTCGAGGTGTAGGCCGTCGCCCTGGCCGACGATCCGTACTGCGCAGGTGCGGTTGTCGAATCCCCATGTCAAGTGGGTCGGTGCGAACGACTCGTTGGTGAACCGTTTGTAGGAGTTGATGGTGGGCGCGTAGAGCGGAGCGAGGTCAGCCAGGGAGTCGACCAGCCCAGCAATGGCCTGGAGCGCGAGCGGGGAGAGAGTGTCGTCGACCGCGAGCGCTGAGCGGCTACCGCGCCACAAAGACAGGTGGAGGTGGAGGCCGTTGGCCAGGCCCGTCGCGGGAGCGGCCATGAAGGTCGGGGCCATTCTCGACCGTTGGGCGATGGAGCGTACAGCGTGCTTGAGGACCGTGTGTCCGTCGCAGGCGGCCAGAGCGTCCCCGTACGGGAAGGTGACTTCCACTTGACCGGGGGCGGACTCGGTCTTGATGGCTTCGACTGGCAGCCCGGCACCCTCTAACGCAGCTTGGAGTTGGCGCAGGAATCGGTCGAGGGCCGGGTTGTGGTCGAGGGCGTAGTCGAGGTTGTCGGTCGCCACGGGTTGGAGGTCCCGATAGCCGGTTTCGGCGGCTTGGGTGTAGCTGCCTTGGTAGAGGATGAACTCGGTCTCCAGACCGGCCTTGACGGTGAGCCCGCGGTCGGTCAGCCGTGCAAGCTGGTGGCGCAGCATCTGCCGTGGCGCCGCCTCGAGCGGCTGTCCTTGATGGTCCTGGGCATCGGCGTGCACCAGCACCGTGCGGGGCATCCACGGAAGCGCGCGGATGGTGGATAGGTCGGGCACGGCGCGCAGGTCCTGGTAGCCGCTGTCCCAGGAGGTCAGCGCGAAGCCGTCCGCCGGGGTCATGTCGACGTCAGTGGCCAGGATGTACGCGCACATGTCCGCATCCCCGGTGGCGATGCGCTCGACGAAGTGCCGTGCGCCGTAGCGTTTGCCCTTCAGACGGCCCTGAAGATCGGGGAGAGCGAGCAGCACGGTGTCCACCTGCCCAGACCGGACGTGCTTTCGGAGTCCGTCGATGGTGAGGCGCCCCGCGAGGCGGCTTGCCGCGGTCCGCTCGCGGGCGGCGGTGAAGCGGTTCGGCGTGGTGGTCTCCATCAGACGATCTCTTCCTCGAGTTCGGCGGTCTCGCGGGCGTTGCCGTAGGTGGGGGTCTCGTAGGAGCGGCGGCCGGCTACGTGCCACCAGATCGTGGCCAAGAGCAGGACGGCGGCTAGGGCGACGGGGGCGTAGTTGAAGGTGTCGGCTGTCACCGGGTAGCTCTGGGGGAGCAGGAAGAGCACGGTCACGAACGCTACCCAGAGCACGGCGATCCAGCCGACGAACGGGCCCCAGCTGCCCAGGGTCCAGGGGCCGGGGCGGAAGGTGCGGCGGTTGCGCAGGCGCAGGAAGATCGGGATGGCGTAGGCGGGGGTGATGCCGATAACGTTGATGGCCGTGACCGCGCCGTAGGCGGTGGAGCTGTACAGGGACGGGGCTGCGAGGACACCGGCGACGACGACGGACAGCCACACGGCGTGGACGGGTGTGCGGGTGCGGTCGGAGACCCGCCGCCACCACTGTGACCCCGGCAGGGCGCCGTCCCGGGAGAAGGCGAAGACCATCCGGGAACAGGCGGCGACCTCGGCGTTGCCGCAGAACAACTGCGCCACGATCACGATCAGCAGCAGCGCCTTCGCGCCGCCGGTGCCGAGTGCGTCCAGGAAGATCTGCGCCGGCGGCACGCCCGTGTCGGTGGACTGGGTGCCGCTGTAGTCCTGGATGGCGAAGGTGAGGCCCGCGAGGAGGACGCCGCCGGCGATCCAGGACCAGGTGATGGCACGGACGATGCCGCGGGCGGCGTTGATCTGGGCGCCGGTGGTCTCCTCCGACAGGTGGGCGGAGGCGTCGTAGCCGGAGAACGTGTACTGGGCGAGCAGTAGGCCGATGAGGACGACGTACCAGTGCGAGTTCCAGCCGGTGTCGTTGACGAACTTCCCGAACACGAACGATGCCGACTGGTGGTGGGAGGGCACGGCCCACAGCACGCCGACGATGACGGCGACGCCGGTGATGTGCCACCAGACGCTGATGGAGTTGAGGACGCTGACCAGGCGGACGCCGAAGAGGTTGAGCAGGCCGTGCAGGAGCAGGATGCACAGGTAGATGACCATGGTCTTGCCGGGCGTCGGCTCGAAGCCCCATTGCAGGTTGGCGAAGGCGCCGGTGAACAGCGCGGCTCCGTAGTCGATGCCGGCGATGGCCCCGAGCAGGCCGAGCAGGTTGAGCCAGCCGGTGTACCAGCCCCACCGCTTCGAGCCGAGCTGATCCGCCATGTAGTACAAGGCGCCCGAGGTCGGGTACGCGCTGGTGACCTCGGCCAGGCCCGCGCCGACGAACATGACCATGATGCCGACCGCGATCCAGCCCCACATCATCACCGCGGGACCGCCCGTGTTCAGCCCGAAGCCGTACAGCGTCATGCAGCCGGACAGGACGGAGATGACCGAGAAGCTGATGGCGAAGTTGCCGAACGGACCCATGCGCCGCGTGAGCACCGGCTTGTACCCCAGCGTGCGCAGCAATTCGTCGTCGTGCAGGCCCTGCGACTGCCGGTCGACCAAGCGGAGCCGGCGGTTGCGGATGGACACGAAAATCCTCCCCAAGATGAGCGAAACGGCGCAACACGCACAGGGCTGGCTGCGCCCATGACAACTGATCAGCTCGACGCTTCCGCCGCGTGCAAGCACTGACTCCGAGCACGCACGAACGCGGCCTCGGCCAACTCCGGACGACGGGGATCGTCGGCGACGTAGACCCACGGTTGCAAGGACCCGTAGGGTCCCAGAGCTTCGAATACCGGCGCCGCCTCGACGTACTGGTGGGCAGCCCACAATGCGAAAGCCAAGTGAGAAAGGTCGGCCACCGACCGCCTCAGCGGATCTGAGTGTGGGACTACGGCGAACCAGTGATGGAACGCCTTGAGAGCATCGCCGCGAGCAGGGTCTTCGGCCCACTGCCGGCGAAGGAGCGGATCCTCTCGTCCTTTGCGGCGCGCCTGGTCCAGCTGCTGGCGGTAGGACTCGGCATAGGCGTACAGAGGAAGCGCGAGCAGCGCCGACCCGAAGGGGGCCCAGGAGGCGACCCACCGTCCGTAGTCGACCGCCGAAGCCGAGGCCGCGGCGCCGGTGATGCAGCCGTTGAAGAATTCGAACATGCGGTGGAACGCTTCACGGGGCTGCTGGTCACGGTCCCAGACCCGTCGGAGGAGGCCCCAGGGGCCGGGTGGAAGCATGTACTCCCACGGCTGGACGCGGTGCTCGGCTCGCTGCTGGTGTTCATCAAGAGGGGCCAGGGCGAGCAGGCACACCCATGGCACCGGGTCGGCCGGCACAGCCTCGGCTGCGACTAAACATGCCTGGCGTGCCACGGTCTCAAGATCGTGGGCGCCGTAGTAGCGCTTTCGGTGCGCGCGGCGCGCTCGCTGGACCAGCACGCGCGCCCACATCACACGCGCATCGAGGTTGTTCCGCTCCTCCTCCGACCACGCTTCCACCGTCGTCGTCCCGGCCGCCACCACGCCCAGCACCTGCGTGCGCGTGGTCCGCAGTGCCCAGTCAGTGTCCGTCTGGGCGAGCAGGTTCCGCATCGCAACCCACCGCCCGGCTCGCACCTCCTCCACCGCCACGCGCAGGGCATCGTCAAACCCGGCCGGGTGGTAAACCGGGCGGAACTCGTACGAGCCGGTCATTGCGTGCTCACCTCTCATGGGACACCTCTGCGTCAGGGGTTCGGCGAAGTCCGTTGTCGCTGTCGGCCGCGCAGTGGTGAGCAACGGCAGGCTCCATCAATCCCGGTACGCCTCATCGTGGTTGCCCGATAGGTCCAGTTGGAGTAGATCCATGGCGGCGATCGCTGCGGCCGTTGCCTGAAGGAGGCCCTCAACGCCCCAGTGGAGCACTGCGGGAACGTTGCTGATCGGGCTGAGCAATCTCCGGTACCGAGGGCTCGTGCTCGCATCGGCGTCGAGCGGGTGAAAGGCGGTCACATGTGCCGCCATCCTGAGTTCGGCATACGGCGGTGTGCCGTTGCGCTCGTCAACCCTCTGGTAGCCCAGGTAGATCGGTTCAGTGATCGAGATCCGCCATTGTTCCCGGCAGCCACGCATGAGGGCCTTGTCTGCATCGCCCACAGCCGGGTCGGGCGCGCACCCAGGAAGTTCGCAGCGGTCCGTCATCTCTCGTAGCAGGACCCGGCCGGAATCATCGAAGCAAAAGCCGCTTACACGGCGAATCGGAATGCTATCGGGCATAAGGCCGGGTATCCATGTATATCTCGGTGGGACCACCTACTTCTCCTTCTTGACGCGCTGGTGGCCGCGGCTGTCGCCAGTTCGTGTTCGTCGAGACGTCAGGCATCACCTCACCGGGCGGGCGGTGTCGTCTCTCGTGCGGGAACCGGGGCCGCAGTCTGGCCGTGGCCGTGACCGAGCCCAAGACTCTTCGCAAGAGCGTTCATGCGCACATCTCTTCGGTGATATCACTGGTGTAATTCAGGTTCCATCAAGGGCCGTTGAGGCTGCGCATCCTCTGGGGAGGCCACCAAGGTGTCGGTGCATGCGAAACGCCGTTGCGACGACTGTGGTTGCCCGTTGAGCCAGTACAACCCTGAGCGTCTGTGCGCGGCGTGTACTCGGACTGTGTGCCCTCCACAGCACGTGCCTGCTGCCGTGCCCGATAGGGTTTGGCGCGACGAAGAGGTCCGTGAAGCGTTGACTGCTTGGGACTTTGGCCGAGTAAGCCGCCTTGTCAGACGGCGGGGATCCCTTCGACAGGAGGACCTCGCGCACCTCACCGGTCTTAGCCAGGCGTACCTCTCGATGCTGGAGTCCGGTACCCGCACGCTGACGCACATTGACAAGATCGTCCAGTTCCTCTCAGGGCTGGGCGCGCCGGCTGAGCTCGTTCCGCTGCCGCTCCCACGGCAGTCGGCGCAGTCGGCAGATCGAGGGCGGCACACCTCGTCCGACTACCAGCTCGCCCCGGGCCAGCGGACACCTGCATGGGAGAGTCCGCTCGATATCGCTAAAAGGCTGAATGCCACCACGTCCACCAACGTCGATCCGGCTACGGTCTCGGTGCTGGAACAGGGCGTGGTCGACCTGGTCGATCGGTATGAGGCTGAAGGTCCCCACCGGCTCGCCCCCGAAGCGGTCGATCTGCGCAACTTCGTTCAGGGGCGGCTGGACGGGCACCAGCCGCCGCGCCAGCGCGCTGCCCTGTTTCGAGTGGCAGCTCAAGCCTCCGCTCTCCTCGGCTACATGGCCGTCAACGCTGGTCGCGAATCGGTAGCGGAGGCGTACTGCAAGGAAGCAGAGGGGCTGGCGAAGGAGATCACCGACCTTGAGCTGCTCATGTGGATCCATGGCACGCGATCACTCAATGCCTACTACGCTGGCCGCTACGACCACGCTGTGCAGTGGGCGGAGGCGGGCCTGGCAATCGCACCGGAGAACCCGCAGGCCATTCGGCTCCAGTCGAATGGGCGCGCGCGAGCGCTCGGCAAGCTCGGCGATCGGTCTGGAGCGATCCATGCGATTGCCGTCGCCGAGGAACTCAGTGCTCGTCATTCGGCCCCAGCGGGGCTGACGTCGTGCATCTCTTTCGAACCGTATGGCAGTGCCCGCACGCTGGCGAACGCCGCGACTGTCCATGTCGCCCTTGCTGATGCGCCCCGGGTCCTCGCCTACGCGGAGCAGATCGACGAGCTGGTGGAGCAGTCCGACTCCGCGTGGAGTCAAGCCCTGGTCCGTCTGGACGTCGCGACCGCGCTGCTGACCGGCCCCGAAGCGGACGTCGAGCAGGCGATGGCCCTTGGCCGCCAGGTCCTTGAAGCTGGTGGTGGCCCACCGATCCGATCTGTGATTCAGCGAGCCGGTGACCTGTTTGCTGGGGCTACGGTTTGGCAGAATGTGCCGGCCGTGCGGGAGTACGAAGAAGCACTCCGGGCATGGCAGTCTGCTCCGCAGGCGAAGGAGCTTGCGAGGTCTGGCAGGATGGCTCGACCAACCGTGTAGACGAGAGGTGCGCTGGATGCAGCTCGTGGCCGATCCTGGTGTCTTTCCTCCCATCCCTCCGAGCAACCTGGATGACGCGTCGGCCATCGTCGCGCACGAGTGGGCGGCTTTCGGCCAGGTTGAAGAGATGAAGAACCACTGGGACCGTCCCGGATGGACTCCTGACACCCGCGCCTATTACTGGATGCTCACTTTCCCCGACGCTCCAGCACTCATCGATCATGCTCGTCATTGTCAAAGCGCGCTGCGTCACCTGGGTTTGGATGACATCAAAGAAGACGGACTGCATTTGACACTCGGGCGCATCGGTCGTGTTGGCGAGATCTCCCAAGAGCAACTGGACGCCCTGGCCGCCGCTGTTTCGATTCGTACACCCGAAGCGTTTACCCTCCATGCGATTCCACTCACTGCCTCGCGCGGCGCGGTTCGCTACAGTGTGGCGCCCTGGACTCCCATTCTCCATCTCCACGCAGTCCTCGCTGCCGCTGGCACAAGTTTGGGGCTGCCACTGCGTCAGCCGACGTCGGTACTCCGCCCGCATCTCGGCATTGCCTACTGCAACCGCCGCTTGTCCGCGCGAACAGTCCGTGACGCTGTCCGCCCACTGCGAGATCTTGCCGTGGCGGAGGTTCCTGTCCAACATGTGCGGCTCGTTGAACTTCGCCGCGAGGGTCATAGTTATCAGTGGGAGACTATCCACGCGCTCGCACTTCGGTGGACTGAGGCTTCGGTCGGCTGAATTACCTGCCATCGATGCCAATGGCAGGCCCGGTGCGGGACGAGTCCCTGCTGTGGGTCACCTGGGCGACTTCAGCTCTCGCCATGGCAGCGAGGCGGGAGCGCCCCAACATCGGACGGCGGAATCATCGGTGGGCTGACACCTTCGATGGGGTGCCGTATTGCGTGAGTGATATTACCGATGTGATGTGCCAACTCCAGGCGAGGGCAGCATAGTTGGAGACGCAAAATCAGCCTCGTCGCGGGAGCGGCGAGGCTCCTTGCAGCTCGTGTCGGGCTGAGCGCCAGCGTCTGGCCGAGATGACATCGGGGGTGCTAGTGAGGGCTGGCCGGCGATCACCTGCGGAGGTCAAACGGCCGCTCTGGTTGCCTTGCCCTGCGCTTCATGGACCAGGAGGCCGTGGAGTAGCGCGTGCGTCTCTCTCTGCCACCCTCCGATCGCGCTCGAGGACGTTTTCAGTGACGGTCAGCAGAAGCCTTCCTAACAGGATTCCGAAAGGGGATCACCGCTGATGACCAAGATGTCCGCTCAGTTGGGGTTATACAAAAGTGAATTCGGTGGCGATTCGCGCGCTGCAATGATTGCGGGCGCATCCTGCTTGGACACCGCAGACGGGCAACGTGGATGGCACGAGGGTGCTCTCGTCGGCATGCCGCCTTCTTGCTCGCCGGAGTTGTTGCGGCCTCTGAACCGGCTGCACGCGGTCAACAGTCGGCAGTGGGACGACGAGGATCGGGTGCGGCAGGCTGGGGACGGTGAGATTCCGGCCATTAAGCGCGAGATCGACGAACTCAACAGTCTTCGCCATGCGCTCATCGAGCGGGTTGATCGAATCTTGGATGAGGTGTGGAGCGCGAACGAGGACGTTCCTCCCCTTACGGAGTCGATCGGCTCGGCGCTAGACCGACTCTCGGTGCAAACGCTCCGGATCGCGCATACCAAGCGACGGCTTGGGGATGACGCCTGCGCTGCGGAGCGCGTCGCGATTTTGTGTCGTCAGCGCGACGATCTGGTGTGGTCAATCGTAGTCGCCTGCGAGGATCTCGCGTCCGGTCGACGACGCACACCCCGACCTGAGCGCATGAAGCTCTACGGGAAGTCCGGTCGTTGAGCGCTTGTCGCATTGCCCCTTCGAGGCGCTGGGATCCGCGATGACAACTGATGGAAATGAAGATGCGTTCAGTCGCTGGCGCGATGGCCTGTTCCTGCGTCCCGACGGGGGAAATGCCGATGTGCTTGTTGAACTCATCCGTTGTGCCCTCGATGAGGCGTTGAGCCACCAGGGCGAAGGGCCCGTGTATCCACGACTCGGACAGGAGGATGGGGCCTCACCAATAGGTGATGGACGACTGTCCGAGAGTCCTGTCGCTGCGGAGGAAGTTCTCAGCCAATTGCGGTGGTGGCTCGCTGGATCGGTCAAGGTGCATCACCAGATGTTCGCCAAGAACATCGTTCCGCCGCCGTCATTCGTCAATTTGGCGGCGCTGTCCGCGGTGTCGTTGTTCATGCCGAACGGCGTCACCGGGGAGGACGCTGCGGAGACCCTTTCCGCTGAGCTGTCCTGTTCTCGGGCGCTGGCGCGGATGGCGGGGTACGACCCGGATCAGGCAGGCGGCCTGTTCACCTTCGGAGGCACGGCGACCAACTTGTACGCGATCAACGTCGGTATCTCCAAAGCTCAGCCCGACCATGCCGAGCGTGGGATCGAGCCAGGGATGGCCGTCGTCGGTTCCTGGCCGGCGCACTACTCGCAGAAGTCCGCGTGCGCGTGGCTTGGGATCGGTACCCGAAACTACATATCCGCTTCATCGCTGCCCGACCAGACTACGGATTTGGAGTCGATGGAAGCGGCCTGTCGGGACGTGCTGGCACGCGGCCACCGACTCGCATGCATCATGGGCGCAGGCGGGACGACCTCCAATATGGCTGTTGATGACTTCTCCGAGATCGCTGTGATGCGTGATCGACTGGTCGCCGACTATGGGTTGGATTACACGCCCCATGTGCACGCAGACACGGTTATCGGATGGGCCTACCTGTGCTTCATCGATTACGACCTGCAGCGCAATCCCCTCGGCTTCAGTCCACCTGTGGTGGCCAAGCTGTCACGGCTTGTGGAGCGCCTGAGAACGGTGCGGCACGCCGACTCGTTCGGAACGGATTTCCACAAGACCGGCTTCGCACCGTATACGTCCAGCATGATCGTCATGCGAGACGGGCGAGACTTCTCGCGGTTACGCCGCGACGGCGGAATAATGACTCCGTTGTTCCATGACAAGGACGCCTACAACCCGGGGACCTTCACGCTGGAGACGTCCAGGTCGGCGGCGAACATGGTGGCGACCTGGGTTGGCCTGCAGGCATTGGGCAAGCAGGGGATGCGGCAATTGCTTGGTCACGCGCTCGAGACAGCTGAAGCCCTCCGGCGCCACATCGATTCCTTGGCAGGTCGCGACGCGATAGCCGTCAACCGACACTCGTACGGCCCGGACGTGTTCGTGCGCTGTTACCCGCCGGATGAGCCGACCGCTGTTGATGAGGACTTCGGCGACACTAGCTCGGTGCGCCGGATAAACCAGTACACATCCGACCTGTTCGCATGGCTATCACGTCAACGTCTCCCGGACGCTGAACAGATCGCGGTGAGCAAGACCTCGGCGGCGTTCTACACGGTGGCCGGCGAGCCAGTCGTGGCTCTGCGGGTGTACTCCCTCAATCCGTACTTCTCCGATGCTCGCGCCAGAGAGCTGGTCGTGCGCCTTCTCAGGGGCAAGCGGCGGTTCGACGCGACGTACATGGATGCAGACCTGAATGAGGGGGGCCGATGATCCGATCGTCGCTGAGCGGCGGAGAAGAGCTGCCGACGCGCTTCGCCGCCGCTGATCTTCCCGTCCGTGACTGTGTCGAGTTGGCGGCTGGTCTGGCCTCATACGCCCGAAGACACGGGATAGCTCGAGTCGAGGTGAGCGGACCGCCGGCGATCGGTGACCTTATTGAGGAGTTCGGCTTCGACGAGGTGCGCTTTGTCGATGCCCACCAAGGACCCGCAGTGGACATTGCGGCGGTTCCCCGGACTTGGCGCTGTGGGCAACGTGGGCTGCGTTGCCTGAGCGACCAGCTCGTCGGCGCGGCAAAAGTTCCGCCAGCGGCGGACGCGACGCTATCAACGCTCGCCGAAGGATCCGTGATGCAGTTTGCCCGGCACAACCGTCTCGGCGATGCGCTGGGCATCGTAACTGGCCTGGAGCACTACTGTCGCGACAACTCCGTGGCGTCAGCTGCCGTCACCGGTTCGCCCATACTCGCCGAAGTCGTCGAGGTGCTCGCCTGCGAGCGGGTGAGCTATGTCCCCTCACCCAGCGAGGCGATAGCCGGCGACGCGCTCTTCGCTCGATCTTCATGGAGCGTCCCCTGGCTTGACCGGTTCAACCACGCCGTCACCGACGCCTTTGGGGGGCGAGCCCGCCACCGAGTGCCGCCCCTGCCTCTCCGCCAGGTGCCGACGCCGAGCGGCCAAGAGGATGTGGTGTATTGCCAACTCGATGCGCGTTCGAGCACCGCGCCACCGCGTGACTTCGCCCGGCGACTTCTGAGCCAGGTGGCGGCAAACAGCGAAGTGCGAGTTCTCGGCGGTCCCGATACCCAGGCGTACCTCGGTCAAGACCTGACCTACGTCCGGGCTGAGCTTCACGAGATGGTCGCCCGCCTACTGTCGTGCCGCTTCTTTGTGGGGTGTGACAGCGGCCTGGGCCACCTCGCGGGTTGCCTCGGCGTGCCTGGCCTGATCGTCAGCACCGACGACTTCGAGACGACCTGGGCATTCTTTCGAGGCTACGCCAGCCTCAGCGTCATCCCGCTCTCGGCAGCGGAGGTGCTCCTGCCATGAAGCCTCCGACAGAGCAGGCAGTCCTGCAGGCGACCAGCCGTTGCTTGCGCGAAGAGGCCGTGACCGCGCACCGAATCCCGACGGGCCGCAGTCACTTCGTGTTCACGGTGGAGCTGGCGTCCGGTGAGTGCCTCATTGCGCGGATCACGCGGCATGACCGCGCCGAGTGCTTCGCGGGATTCGCCTACTGGCGGCGCCAGCTGGCTGGGGTAGGAGTGCCCGTTCCCCGCGTACTGTCGATGGACCTGAGCGGGACGGTACTGCCCTGGCCGATCATGTTTCTTGAGAAAGCCCCAGGGAACGATCTCTGCAACGTCTACGCCGACCTTACGGCCGCTGAGAAGCGCAGTGTTGCCGACGATCTGCTCGGTATCCAACACCGCGTGCGGGGCCTTCCGCGCGGCCCCGGGTACGGCGGTGTCGCCAGTTACGGAGATCTTCGTTGCCACCCGTGCTGGTCGGACGTGCTGTGGGAGTACTTCACCGGCGCGATCGATCAACTCACGCCCCTGCAGCGGCAGGCACCAGCCATCGGGCAAATCCGCAGAACCATCCGTGAGCTACGTCCCGAACTCGATAGCATCAGCCCGCTGCCCTATCTGATCGACGCGACCCACCAGAACGTGTTGGTGGACGGCGGGAGAGTCACGGCGATCGTCGACCTGGACGAGCTCGGTTTCGGTGACGCTCTGTACCCGCTCGGTGTTGCTCGCGCTGGCCTTCTGGCCCGTGGACCGGAGGCCGACTGCATAGAGCAGGTCGCGGCGCCGTTGTGCGTTGGTCCAAATCGGCAGCGCATATTCGACCTGTACTCAGCGATCGCGTGCCTCAAAATGCTCGCTTCCAGTCCCCTCAGCGTCGCTGGCCCGCCCGCGGCGTACAGCCAGATCGGCGCCCGACTCCAGACTCTGCTCGATGTCTTCGCCGCCGCGGCCTACAAGGAGTGAAGCCATGCCCGGAATCGTCTTTGTGAGTATCGACGACTTCACCCGCGAGGGCTTCACCAACGGCCTGTTCCTGCAGGTTCGCGAGCTACTGCAACGTGTAGTCGCCCGAGGGCTCCCGGCCAGCCTTGCTTGTATCGCCCAACGCAGGAACCCCGGAACCGAGCGCAGGACTCGAATAGTCCAGGGTTGCACTGTCAACGAAGCTTTCATACGTGCCCCGGGGGAGGCGAGCGCGTACCGGCAGGCTCTTCGAGATCTCCTGAGGGACCTGGACCCCGACGTGATCCTGCTCAATTCGTGCGCAGTCCGCCTCAACGACGCACACCATGCTGTGTTGGATGAAAGCCTTGCCAGCGGACGGCATGTAGCCGTGCTCGTGACCGACCAGCTGTTCCCCACGAGCAGCGATCATCCCGCTGACGAGGCCCGGTGTTACTACAACCTGATGCAGCAGGCCAGCGTGCACGCGGTCAGCCAGACCATCGCCGACGCCTTCCACAGTCAGGTCGGTGTGCCGGCGCGGGTTCTCCCTAATCTTCTACCCGAGCGACGAGTGAGTCCGGCACCTGCGGGCACGGAGGGTCGGTGCCTGACATTGATCAACCACCACCCCATCAAGGGCCGGCGCGTCTGGGACGCGCTCATTCGTCAGCGCCCCAGCGACGCTTACCTTGTCAAGGAGACCTGGCGCGATGTTCCGCTGTACGTGCCGCCCTCACCGAACGTCCAGGTGATCCCCTTCACGCCGGCGCCCACCACGATCTACAACTGCACCAGGATTCTGCTGGTGCCATCGCTGGGCCCGGAAGGTCTCGCACGAGTCACGCTTGAGGCAATGGAGTCTGGAGTGCCCGTCATAGCTCATCGGATAGGCAGCCTGCCCGAACTCGGAAACGCCGCGATGTTCGTCACCCCGCCGCCGATCGTCAGGTATGAGCTCGAGGGCAACGTGCTCTACCCCGTGGTTTCTCCGAACGACGTCGAGCGGGCCGCGCGGGATTTTGGTCAGGCGATCGATGCGATCGATCATGACCCGACGCTCAGAGCTCGATTCGTGGCCAGTGGCAGAGCGCTCGTGCGCGACTACCGCAGTCACAGCGAAGCTATCGTCGACCAGCTGCTCGACACATGGTTCGGGACGATGTGATCCAGCGCACTCGGGTGCGGAGTGATCTTGCCTGCTCCCTGCCGCGTGCAGGCCGCTGACCAGCACAAACACAGAAGTCCGGCTGAGGGGACTACACTGGCCGCCGCACTTATAACACACGACGCAAGGAGACACAGGACTGTGACGGCCATCGTCGATGAGCTCCGGTGGCGTGGGCTGATCGCCCATGTGACGGACGAGGACGCACTGCGCAAGGCTCTCGCGGATGGCCCGGTCACGTACTATTGCGGCTTTGACCCGACCGCGGCCAGTCTGCACGTCGGCCACCTGGTCCAGGTTCTCACTCTCCGCCGGCTGCAGCAGGCCGGGCACCGGCCGCTGGCACTCGTGGGCGGCGCGACCGGCCACATTGGCGACCCGCGGCCGACCGCCGAGCGCACCCTGAACGACCCGGAGATCATCGCCCAGTGGGTGACCCGGCTGCGTGCGCAGATCGAGCCGTACCTCTCCTTCGAGGGCGACAACGCGGCGACCATGGTCAACAACCTGGACTGGACCGGGGGCATGACCGTGATCGAGTTCCTGCGGGACATCGGCAAGCACTTCCGGGTGAACAAGATGCTCACCAAGGACTCGGTCGCCCAGCGCCTGGCGTCCGATCAGGGCATCAGCTTCACGGAGTTCAGCTACCAGTTGCTTCAGGGCATGGACTTCCTGGAGCTTTACCGGCGGTACGGCTGCACCCTCCAGACGGGCGGCAGCGACCAGTGGGGCAACCTCACGGCCGGCCTGGATCTGATCCACCGCCGGGAGCCGCACGCCGAGGTGCACGCGCTCGCGACGCCACTGCTGACGAAGGCGGACGGCACCAAGTTCGGCAAGACGGAGACTGGCACGCTCTGGCTCGACCCGGAGATGACCACGCCGTACGCGTTCTACCAGTTCTGGCTGAACACGGACGACCAGGACATCTCGCGGTACATGCGCATCCTCTCCTTCAAGTCCCGAGCGGAGCTCGAGGAGTTGGAGAAGGTGACTGAGGAGCGGCCGCAAGCTCGTACCGCGCAGCGTGCGCTTGCCGAGGAACTGACCACGCTGGTGCACGGCGCCGACCAGTGCGCCGCCGTGATCGCCGCGTCGAAGGCGCTGTTCGGGCAGGGGGAGCTCGTCGAACTCGACGAGTCGACACTGGCCGCCGCGCTCTCCGAGCTCCCGAACGCCAAAGTGAGCGAGCTCGGCCAGGTCACGGATCTGTTCGCGGAGGTTGGGCTGGTGGCGAGCAAGTCGGCTGCCCGCCGCACTGTGAAGGAGGGCGGCGCCTACGTGAACAATGTAAAGGTGACGGCCGAGGACGCGGTGGCCACGACCGACCAGCTGCTGCACGGACGCTGGCTGGTGCTGCGCAGGGGCAAGAAGAACCTGGCGGCGATCGAGGTCACCGGAGCCTGAAGCAGCCCCGAGGGTGGAAGCCCAGCCGTAAGCGGGAGGAGTACTTCCGGCTTACGGCTGGGCTATGCCGTCGTCACAGCAAGATCATAGGAAGCCACAATCCACGCTGCTGCCAGCGAGCTGATGGTCTCCGCCGACATCGTTGGCTCGGACCTGCTGGTCTGCGTGGTGCGCATGCCTTCCGAGGCGACGGGCGGGAAAGCCGCGGAGGTTCAGTGGGATGCGGTGGCCAGTAGCCTGGGCAAGTCGCGCATGTCGTCGAACAGCGTGGTGCCTGGCCCTTCCAGCCGCGAAGCTGGAGTGAGACCGCCGCAGTAGCCGAAGGCCCTCATGCCGGCGGAGCGGGCTGCCTGAACTCCGTATGCGCTGTCCTCGATCACCGCGCACCGCCCGGGCTCCACGCCCATGGAGCGAGCGGCGTGCAGGAAGAGGTCGGGGGCTGGCTTGCCTCGGGAGACGTCGGCTGCGCTGAAGATGCGCCCTTCGAAGTGGTCGCTCAGCGCGACGATCTCCAGGTTTCTCCTGAGATCGGCATGGTCGGTGTTCGACGCGACACAGACGGGTATGGCGAGGCCGTTCAGGGCTTCTGCGACGCCATCGACAGCAGTCAGTTCCGCATCGAGGGCCGCCCGGTATAGATGCTCGTATTGCCGCAGCCAGTCCTTCTCCAAGCGCCGCCCCAGCTGTTCCTCCACGGCAGCCGTGTAGACCTCGGTGGACGAGCCGACGAACTTCTCGATGATCTCCTCCTCGGTGAACGTGCACCCCAGGTCAGCTGTGATCACCACGTCCACTTTGACGCATATCCGCTCGCTGTCCACCAGCACGCCGTCACAGTCGAAGATCGCTAGCTCAACAGGGTTCCGCGCCATGATCGGGAGTGTAGAACTCTGGTGACAGCCTCGTTGCGCGCACCGCGGCTTTGCGTGGCCGATGATGTTGCTCACCGTGTTCAGCCCACCCCGGGTAGGGAACCTTCGGTCAGCAGCCCCGTGGGTGGCAGCGACTGTCGCGACGTCGTCGGCCTGCTGTGTGCGTTTTGATGCACGACCTCGTCTTCTGCCGACGTGCGAAGCATGGGGCCGGTGAGTTCCATCGGCGCTTGCAGTCCGTCGAGTAGCTGGACGATCTTGTCGATGTTCGTGAGCCGACGCGCGCCTGCCTCGAGCATCGACAGGAACGCCTGGCTCAGCCCGGTCAGTGCGGCCACGTCTTCCTGTCGAAGCGCGCCGTGCTCGCGAACGAGCAGACAGAGGTGCCCGAAGTTCCGCTTTATAAGGGCGTGTTGGACGTCCGGTAACTGCCAGACGTGCGTGAGAACGAGAGGTCGGGCGAACTGCGCGTCGTGCAGGTGAGGGAGGCATCCGTTGCAGTAGTTCTCCCGGTTATACCTGCTCAAGCGGCACTCACATCGACGGCAGAGCCGCACTCTTTCTGCCACTGGAAACACCTTGGTGGCTGGTAGCGTCCGCACAGTCATCTGCTCCTTCGAGAAGCGATCATGGGGCGAGCCGGCGCGTGCTCCGGCTCGGCAGCGCTGGACACCACGGCGCTTCCGCCCCGTCGTGCTGACCAGATGGACTTCGGTGTGGTCGCCGGACCTCTCGTGCAGCTGGTGGGCGAGCCGCGCAGCGGCGTTTCCGGTCTGACAACGCCCGTTTCAATGACGAGGTAGCTGCTACCGGACGTCGTAGTCGTGCGCGACATACCGAACTCCGATTTCTCCGGCTGGGAGTTGAGGTGCGCGGGCGTCAGCAAATGCGGCGCCACTGGGTGGATCAGCGGATGCCGTGCCATGGTGAACGTCAGGAAGGGCCGTTTCGAGGACTTTAAGGGGACGTCAAGAGGACTTTTACAGGTCCTGGTTGCTGTTGTAGGGGCTATTTCTTGCTTGATCAAGGACTTACAGTGGAAATCTCAGGCAAGCGCCAAGCCCGGAGGTACCCGTGTCCCGCCCCGCAGGTAACACTCGGCTCAAAGCAGCTCGCGTCGCTGCCGGGTACAACTCGCAACAGGCTCTCGCCGACGCCATCACCAAGACCGCACCACGCCTCGGGATACGTGGCCTCACCGTCGGCGTCCGGCAGGTACGGCGCTGGGAGTCGCGTACACCGCCTTGGCCGCACCCTGACATCCGACGGGTTCTGACTCATCTCCTGGGTCAGAGCATGGAAGAACTCGGCTTCGCCCCGCCGTGGGGAGCCGACGGTACCCGGGCAGCGCCTGCTGGCCAGATGGCCATCAGTGGGAGCAGGGTTGGCACCAGGCTCGCCACCGTCCCGTCACAGGCCCCCCTCGTGTCGCAACCTGCCAGCATTGGCAGGGACTTTGAGGTGGTATCCCGCTCTCACCGCCACATGTACTGGTCGGTCGCACCGGCGACTCTCCACCCGGCGATACTGGAGCACACGAGGCTTGGCTGCTCACTGCTGCCCGAAACAGCGGACCCTGGCCGCCGCATTCTCGCCGCCGCGCTCGCCGAGTCCTACCTCCTCGCAGGGCGCATCGAGTTCTTTGATCTCCAACAGCCGGAACGGGCGAGCGAAACGCTCCTTCGTGCCCTGCAAGCCGCGGGGGAGGCGGACGACTCGCTGCTTGGCTCAGCCATCCTCGCGCACACGGCCTTCATCCCGGGCTGGGCGGGAAACCGCAACGGAGCCGTCGAGCGGATGGCTGCCGCACGGACCTATGCCCGACGCGGAACCGCTTCCGCTGAGTTCTGGGCATGGCTGGACGCGGTCGAGGCAGAATGCGAAACCCGATGCGGGGACACCCGTGCGGCCCTCAACCTGATCCTCCACGCCGAGGACACCCTCGCCGCCGGCTCGGAGCACACGACGCCCGAATGGATGGACTGGTTCAGTGCGGTGCGCTTGGCCGCCTTCAAGGGCAATACACAGCTCAAGGCCGGACACATCCCCCAAGCCCGGACCACTCTGCTTCACGTCCTGGATGGTCTGCCCCCGGAGTCGGACAAGCAGCGGTCGGTCGTCCTCGGCGACCTCGCCGCGGTCGAAGCTGCCGACGGGAATCCGCAGCAGGCATGCCACTACGCGCTGCGAGCTCTCGACCAGCTGGCGATCACCCCGTACGCGACCGGCATGGACCGCGTACGGGATGTGCGCCGCTCGCTCGCACCGTGGCAGAACGAGCAGTGCGTTCGTGACCTCGACGACCGCCTCTATGACTGGGGAACGACGGTCAACGCACTCCAGCGTTGAACTTGGCAACTCTTTCAGGCAGTTCGGACAGTGAGTCGATCCGCATGGTGGTGATGCGGTCGGCGTCCGGGTCGTGCTGCTGGATCGTGCCCCACGGTCCGCGTCGGATCAAAGCTGTGCGGAGGCCGGCTGCAACCGCGGGCCGGATGTCGTTGTCCAAGCGGTCGCCGACGTACAAGATTTCCTCGGGCTCTGCGGGCGTCGCTTCAATGACGTGCTCGAAGAACTTCACGTCCGGCTTGGAGGCTCCCCAGTCATCGCTGGTGGCGATCAGGTCCGCGGGCAGATCCAGGCCCCGCAGCAGCCCCCCGGCCCTGACCGTCTGGTTACCCGCGATACCCACCCAGAGCCCGGCCTCGCGAAGAGCCGAGAGTGCCGGCCGCACATCGGGGTAGAGGTCCCCCTCACCAAACCACTCGGGCTTCCCCGCGGCGGCCCGCTTTTCCCGCTCCTCAGTCAGATCGAAGCCTGGCCGGAACACCTGGAAGGTCTCGCGATAGTCCCGCCCCTGTGCGATCACGGCACCGAACATCGCAGCGAATGTATGGCGAGGCACCTCGAGCCAGTCCGCCCAGGTCCCGTACTCCCGGGTCTCGTCAACGAGGCACTCACCGACGTCGAACACAACAGCGCGAATCATGCACCGCAGCGTAGAGCACCGCTTGGATCGCCACAGGCTGTGGGCCTCGGTCACGTGGCCCGCCCGCCGCTGTCGACAGCTCGCTGCTGGCGGAACCGACGGTTAACAAGACCGCGCAGCTGCCACCTCAGCCACGCCGCTCTCAAAGTCGCCTGTTCCTTCGTCGCGGCCGAATTTCGCTCAACTGGTCGTGTCATCAAGGGTAGGACTCGATAGCCTGCATGGAACGATCTCCCGACGCGTGATCGCTCGGATGATGGGGAATGGGGCCAGCGAGGTGGCAGAGACAGCGAGAACCGTCGCGATCTACTCCCTCGGGGGAACGATCGCGATGACGACCGATCCCACCACCGGCGGCGTGGTGCCAGCCCTGTCTGCCCACGACCTCCTCGCTACCGTCCCCGGCCTCGACGTACTGGGCATCGATCTGCGGGTGCACGACTTCTGCCGGGTACCGGGGGCCTCGCTTACCCTCGGCGACCTCGCCGCGCTCAGCGAAGCGGTCAACGCGATGCTCGAGGGGGGCGAGGTCGACGGCGTTGTGGTGACACAAGGGACCGACACGATCGAGGAGACTGCCTTCTTTCTCGACCTCTGCCACGCGCACGAAGCCCCGGTCATCGTCACCGGCGCCATGCGCAACCCGACCATGGCAGGACCGGACGGTCCCGGGAACCTGTACGCCGCGGTGGTCGCCGCCGCCGATCCGAAACTGCGCGGAACCGGCTGTCTCGTCGTCATGGGCGACGAGATCCACGCAGCACGGCACGTACGCAAATCCCACACCACCAGTCCTGCCGCGTTCACGTCACCCGGCGCTGGCCCGCTCGGCCGCATCGCCGAAGACCGCGTCCACCTCGTCGGCAGACTGCCCGACCGCCCCGCTGCCATGAAGCCTTTGGTGCAAGGTGCCAGGGTCGGCTTCTACACCGTCAGCCTGGGCGACGACGGAGCCCTGCTCGGACTATGGGCCGACGCCTGCGACGGCCTGGTCGTCGCCGCCTTCGGGGCGGGACATGTACCGCAGCAGCTCGTGGACCCGCTGGAGCGGCTCGTCGTCCGCATCCCCGTGGTCCTGGCCTCACGGATCGGCAACGGCCCGGTGCTGACCCACACGTATGGCTTCGCGGGATCGGAAACGGACCTCATCAAGCGCGGCCTCATCCCGGCCGGCGCCCTCGGCCCCTACCAGGCCAGGCTTCTTCTCCACCAACTGATCGCCCAGGGGACGGACCGCAGCGCGATCGAAGCGGTATTCGCGACTTTTGCCAGGTGACCTCTCCAGGACAGCTCAGAAGGGACGGCGCGTTCGCGCCCACGAACTGGCCATTGGACGGACCTTCCGTGTCACCTTTGATCACGGCGAAGACTTCTTCGACGTCCTCTCTGCTTCTGCCGCGAGCGCGGCGTACGGCAGGAGCACATCCCTTCGTGCTTCGGAGCTTTCGCGGAGGCCGAGATCGTGGGAGCTTGCGGTCGCGGCGATCGGTTTATGGCAAGGCGGATTCCGAGGCGTGGACGAGTTCAGTGCGAACGTGGTCGAGGTGCTCGCGTAGCAACGTCCACGGGAAGGGCCGTGATTGATCGGCGGGCAGGAACTGCACGCCCCACGCGCGGAGAGTGCGCACGGCACGGTCGTACTGAGGGTGATTCGTGAGGCTCGAGTTCATCCACGGCACCACAACGACTGGCAACCCTGCTCCGACCGCTTCAGCAGTGACAGCAAGCGCCAGCGTGTCTGCGATGCCGGCGGCGAGCTTTGTGATCGTGTTGAACGTTGCTGGTGCCACGGCCACGGCCTGCGCCTCGGGCAGGCTCACAGGATCGTCGGGATCGAGGTCCCAGCGTACTGGCTGACCGGAACATCCTGCGGCGTGGTCGGTGTCCATAAAGCGTTGTCCCATCGGGCTGGCGATAATGTGCGGCTCCCAGCCGGCTATGCGCAGTGCAGCCGCGAAATCTGGAAGATCCTCGGTGGGACGTGTTCCACAACCTACGAGGTGAACTACTGGACGCATGATCGACCTCCCTCTGGTGAGGCTGATCATGCCACTGAGCGCGCTCGACGAGACGGGTTTGGCGAGGATCCGGTGGCCCAGACGATGGGCGAACCTTTGGTGAGTCCGCCTGCGGCCAGAGGCTTCCCACGCCGCGCTGTGGGATCTGGCGGCGTGGCAAAGCACAGTCGGCCGACGGGCGTGTGAGCCACCTCCTCAGCGAGCTGCTGGTAGTCGAAGTCGTGGTTTCCGACATGACCCGGCCACGCACCCTGGACATGTACGACGTCCCGATGCTCACCTTCGGCTGAGCGGCGACTGCCCGGCTGACGAAAGGTAGGGAACGCCTTGTGCGGCTTCCTGCCCACTGTGTTCAGCGAGTGGACGGCGGTGTTGCCTGCGTCACTCGGGCCGGCCGCGTCCCCCATAGGGCAGTGACCTCGAGAAGGTCAAGCAGGCCGCCTTCGGCTTGGTCGACCGCTTCGGGAAGCGGATTGGCTTGATCGTGGAGACTTCGAGCGGGTTGTGCCCGCCATCGGGGATACTGGTGCGTCGGCTGTCCCCTGTGACCTCACGGTTGCGCAGTGTACCGGTGGGATGGCCCTGGGGCTGGGTGTGACGCGTCGATGAAGGAGTCTCGTCAGGTGGCGACCGCTACGGAGTATCCGCAGGGGGTGGGGAGCGGCGCCAGGCGGACGGTGGCGCTGCCGCCGGTTCCGGATCCTGGGCAGGTGGTGAAGGTCCGGGGCTCTACCTGGGCTGTGTCGGATGTCCGTCGGCAGGGTCTGCCGCGGAGCCCCGCCGACGAGGGGAAGCCTGGCCTGGCACACGTGGTGAGCCTGCAGTCGCTGGACGAGGACCGGCTCGGCCAGGAGCTGACAGTGGTCTGGGAGCTGGAGGTCGGGCACACCGTTGCCCCGGACCAGGGGCTGCCGGAGACCGTGCGGCCGGAGGCGTTCGACGATCCGAACACGCTGGCTGCGTTCGTGGACGCGGTGCGGTGGGGCGCGGTGACGTCGGCGGACGCGAACTCGTACCAGGCCCCTTTCCGGAGTGGCGCGAACGTCGAGGCGTATCAGCTGGAGCCGTTGCGTCGCGCACTGCAGTCCTCCCGTACGAACCTGCTGCTCGCCGACGACGTCGGCCTGGGCAAGACCATCGAGGCCGGCCTGGTCATACAGGAGCTGCTGCTGCGCCACCGGGCGCGGACCGCCGTGATCGTCTGCCCGCCGAGCCTGTCGCTGAAGTGGCAGGACGAGATGCGGGAAAAATTCGGCCTCGACTTCGTCATCGTCAACAGCGAGCTGATGGCAAAGGTGCGGCGCAGCCACGGGCTGAGCGCGAACCCGTTCCGGCTGTTCCCGCGGGTGATCGTGAGTATGGCCTGGCTGCCGTCGCTGCGGGCGCAGCGTCTGCTGCGTGATGTCCTGGCCGATGTGCGTCACGCCTCCACCGCTCGGCGTTTCGCTTTCGATGTACTGGTGGTCGACGAGGCGCACCATGTGGCTCCGGCCAGCCCGACGACGGCCCCAGGACAGCGTGGGTACGCGGTGGACAGCAACCGTACGACGGCCACGAAGAGGTTGGCGGAGGCGTGCGAGCACCGGCTGTTCTTGAGCGCGACGCCGCACAACGGCTACTCGGAGTCGTTCACTGCCCTTCTGGAGATGATCGACAGCCGCCGGTTCACCCGTGGCGCCAGCATCGACAGGAAGGCGCTTGACGAGGTGCGGGTTCGGCGGCTGAAGAGCGAGCTGCCGGACAAGGGCTTCAAACCGCGCAAGCTGCTGACGATTTCCTTCACGCCCTCCGCGGACGAGCAGGAGCAGTTCGAGCGGCTGGTGGGGCTGCTCACGGAGAGCGCCCGCGCGAACGGCAAGGGCAAGGGCGGCGACATCGTCTCGATGCTCCTGAAGAAGCGTTTTTTGTCCAGCCCGTGGTCGTTTGCCCGGACCCTGGAGCTGTACGACGGGGTGGCGGCTGGTGATCGTCAGCTGGAGATGGAGGACGAGGCCGAATACTTCACGGAGGTCATGGGCAGCGGACAGTCCGACGAGGAGGAGGGCGAGGCCGAGCACCCCGAGTTCACTGCGCTGCGGCATTCCAAGGGCTCGGATCCGCTGGTAGCGGCCACCGACAGTGAGATCGCCGCGCTGGTCGGGTGGGGTCTGGGCTACGAGCACAAGCCGGACTCTCGGCTGGAGGCGTTGATCTCCTTCCTCAACACGCACTGCCGGACGTCGGATGGCCTGCGCTGGACGAATGAGCGGGTCGTGGTGTTCACCGAGTACGCGGCCACGCTCGACTGGATCGCCGGTGTTCTGCGGCAGCGCGGCTATGGAGACGTGCTGGAGACGATCCAGGGCTCGACCCCGGTGGAGCAGCGCGAGAGGATCCGCGCCCGGTTCACCGAGAGCCCCGACAAGCACCCGGTGCGGGTACTGCTTGCCACGGACTCCGCGGGGGAGGGCATCGACCTGCAGGCGCATTGCCATCGCCTGGTGAACTTCGACATCCCGTTCAATCCCTCCCGCCTGGAGCAGCGCATCGGCCGGATTGACCGGTATGGGCAGACGAAGAACCCCGAGATCTACCACTTCATGCCCGAAGCCACCTCCTCGACCTACGCGGCGGACCTGGAGTTCATGGGGATCATCGCCAAGAAGGTCGGCACTGCCACCCAGGACCTGGGCAAGATCAACCCGATCATCGATGCCGATGTACAGGAGCACTTCAGCCCGGCCGGGACGGCACGCAAACCGCGGCCGACCGCGCCGGACGATGGCGACGAGATCATGAACGGGGCGCTGGCCGGCAGCATCGAGCTGAATCGCCAGCTCACCGAGCTGACCCAGACCTATGACGCGCACAAGGCGGCGATGCACCTCACACCCGCCAACGCCCGCCGGGCCGTGGACACCGCCCTCGCCTTGGACGCCCAGCCACCGCTGACCATGCTCGGTGACGACCGGACCGACGCCCAGGTCTTCGAAGTTCCGAACCTGGGCCGCTCCTGGCAGATGGCCCTGCGCGGTCTGGACACACGCCTGGAACCGGGCGTCCTGCGGCCGATCACCTTCGACGACAAGGCAGCGCAAGGACGCACCGACCTCGTGCACATCCACCTCGGCCACGCCCTCATGCAGCGCGCCACCCGCACCCTGCGCAGCGCCCTGTTCAGTGTGGACGCACCCGTCAACCGCGTCACCGCCGTCGTCACTCCCGGCCTTCAGGAGTCCTGCGTCGCCGCCGTCTCCCGGCTCGTCCTGGTCGGCCGCGGCGGTCTGCGGCTGCACGAAGAGGTCTTCCTCACCGGCGTCCGGCTGCGGGGCCAGGCTCTCGCCGAGTCCAAGGTCGAGCAGGTCCTGGACGAGACCCTGGACTCCGAGAACCTGATCCTCGCCGATGAGCAAGTACGCACCCACCTCGCTGCTCTGTGGAACGACGACGGCGGCAGGCTGCGCACCCGGCTGCTCAAGGCAATGGAACGCAAGAGCGAAAGCCGCCAGGAGAAGGTCACCGAAGCACTCCAACGGCGCCAGGAGACCGACATCACCCGTGCCCGCGAGATCTTCGGCGCCTTCCGGGTCAACCTCGGTGAGTCCCGCGACCGGCTGGAGCAGGAAATCCGGGACCAGGAGGAGAACTTTCTGTTCACGGACGAGCAGCAAAAGCAGCGCCGCCGGGACCTGCAGCACATGAACGACCGTCTGGAGAGCCTGGACGACGAGGAGCAGCGCGAGATCGCCTCTATCCGGGAACGCTACAGCGACATCCGGCCCTACGTGTCGGCCGCCGCCGTCGTGTTCGCCCTGACCCCGGAAGACGCGAAGAACGGAGAGGTTGAGGCATGAGCCGCAAGTACGCCCCGACGGCTGCCGGCCTGCACCGCGCCTGGCTCGAGCTGGTAGACGCCGACGGCCCGTTCCTCGCAGTCCCCGCCCTCGAACGGGTCTGGCCCCAGGGCATCCCCCAGCCCGACGCCCGCGCGCTCGCCACCATCAAGGACGCCAAACCCGCCTTCGAGAAGGCATGGGAGCACTGGGACACCCACCGGGACGACGAGGCCGCCCTCGACCTCTATCGTGAGGCCCGCGACAGCTGGGTGGACCTCGTCCTGCGACAGGGCCTGCGCTGGGGCACCGACTACACCGTCCCCACCCCTGTCGTGGCCGAGGTGCACTCACCTGACTACACCGTCACCGTCCGCGCCGACGGCGCTCTCGTCCACGGCGAGAAGCTGGGCGCGCTCGTCCTCGTCGCCGACCCGGCCGACTCCCTGCGCGACCCGCTCACCGACGGCTGGTCCGCCAGTCCCATCGACCGCATGGAGGAATTGCTGCGCGCCTCCGGCGTCCCCATCGGCGTCGTCACCGACGGCCGCTGGTGGGCGATCGTCAGCGCCCGCCCGCAGACGATGGTCGCCTCCGGCATCGTGGACGCCCAGACCTGGATCGAAGAACCCGCCACCCGCAACGCCTTCATCGAACTCCTCCAGCGCCGCCGGCTGATCGGCGGCAAGGCCGCGGATCGGCTCACCGAACTGTTCGGCGAGTCCGTCACCGCCGCCGAGAAGATCACCGACGCGCTCGGCACCCAGGTCCGCCGCGCAGTCGAACTCATCGTCCAAGCCCTGTCAGAGGGCGGCCTGGACGCAGTACGACGCGGCGAACCTGACCCCCTCCCGGCCCGGCGCGGCGAGGTCTACGAGGCCGCTGTCACCGTCATGATGCGCGTAGTCTTCCTCCTCTTCGCCGAGGAACGCGGCCTGCTCCCCGAAAACCAGCTCTTCGCTATGGGCTACGGCGTCAGCGACGAACTCGACCAGCTCGACGCCCGGCAGAACGAAGAAGGCGACCAGGCACTCGACGCCACCTCTCTCACCTGGCACCGCCTCCTGGCCACCTCCCAGGCTCTCTACCAGGGCGCCACCTTCGAGGACTTGCGCCTGCCCGAGTACGGTGGATCCCTCTTCGACCCCGCTCGTTTCCCCTTCCTCACCGCTTGCGACTCCCAGGGCATCCTGGCCATCACGGTCAGCGATCGCGTCATGCTCGAAGTCCTGCGCGCCGTCCAGATCGCCCAGCTGACCGGCGGCGCACGCCGAATCTCCTTCCGCGACATCGACGTCGAACAGATCGGCTACATCTACGAGGGCCTGCTCGGCTACTCCTGCGAGAACGTGGACGAGGTCACCGTCGGCCTCACCGGCAGCGCCGGCTCCGAACCCGAGATCCCCCTGGCCACGCTCGAAAACCTCGCCGAGTCCAAGCGCACCGAGACCGCGCTGGCCGACGCGATCCTCGCCTGGGTCAAGCAGCACCAGCCGGCTGCCAAGCCGCCCACCAAAGCCGCCCTCGCCAAGGCCCTCAAAGTAGGCGACACCCTCGACGACACCGAGATCGTCCTGCGCGACCTCACCGACGACGCAGACCTGCGCGAGAGACTGCGCCCCTTCATCGGCATCATTCGCCGCGACCTGCGCAACCGGCCCCTCGTCGTCGAACCCGGCGGCGTCCTCCTGGTGGAAACCCCCTCACGAGCCTCGGCAGGCGCCCACTACACGCCGCGCGACCTTGCCGAAGAAGTCGTCCGCTACGCCCTCGAACCGCTCGTCTACTCACCCGGTCCCCACCAGACGGCCGATCAGGACGCCTGGCGACTGGTCTCCTCCGACGAGATCCTCGACCTGAAGATCGCCGACATCGCATGCGGGTCGGGCGCCTTCCTCGTCGCCGCGGCCCGATACCTCGCTAACCGGCTGGTTGAGGCATGGCAGCGTGAAGGCGTCGCGCACGGCCAGACTCCGCACGACCTCCACGTCCACGCCATAAGGACGGTCGTAGCCACTTGCCTTTACGGCGCGGACATCAACGGCATGGCCGTGGAGATGTGCAAGTTGTCGCTGTGGCTGGTCTCCCTCGACCCCAAACTGCCGTTCTCGTTCGTTGACGACAAGGTCCTACACGGCAACTCGCTCCTTGGCTTGACCGACGCACGGCAACTGAGTGAGCTCCATATTGACCCAGCGGCAGCAGGTTCTCAGATCAGCATTCTCGACCTCGACATAGACGGCACCCTGAAAAAGGCTGCCCGCCTGCGCCGCCAGCTCGCTACTGAGGTCGACAACAAGGATCCGCAGCGCTCGGCCGCCACCAAGCGCCGCCAGTGGCGTGCCTACCAGGAGCACGTCGCCCAGCTCACCGATATCGCCGACAGTGTGATCGCCGCCGGGCTGAGGCTGGGCGGCAAACCCGGCAAGAAGCTGCGCGAGGCATACGAGAACCTGCGTATTGCTGTCGACCTCGCTCACTCAGCCGGGGAGGGGGAACGGAACCGGGCAATGCTCGACGGCATCCTGGAAGCAGGGCTCACGCCGACAGTGGCGACAGATTACGCGCGGTGGAAGCCGCTGCACTGGATTCTCACCGTGCCGGACGTCATGGAGCGCGGCGGCTTCGACGCGATCATCGGGAACCCGCCATTCCTCGGCGGGCAGAAGCTCACCGGCACGATGGGCACCAACGTCCGCGACTGGTTCGTTCACACCCTCGCCGGCGGCCGGAAGGGTAGCGCCGACCTGGTCGCGTACTTCTTCCTGCAGGCATACGAGCTGCTTTCGCGGCGTGGCGGGTTGGGTTTGATTGCGACGAACTCGGTCGCGCAGGGAGGCACCCGGCAGGTTGGTCTCGATCAGCTGGTCGCGCAGGGCTTTACGATCACCAGGGCCATTCAGAGTCGCTCGTGGCCGGCGGCCAGTGCCAACCTGGAATATGCGGCCGTATGGGGAAGCCGTGAAGCAGTGGCCCCACAGGTACCCCGGATTGCGGACGACATCGCGGTGGAGCGGATTTCAACGCTGCTTGAGCCGGGCGGCCGTGTGGACGGCGATCCAGTACGGCTGGCAGAGAACACCCGGGTCGCCTTCCAGGGCTGCATCGTGCTCGGCATGGGTTTTGTGCTGGAGGCCGAGGAAGCTGCAGAGTGGGTCCAAGCTGACCAGCGTAACGAAGATGTGCTGTTTCCTTATCTGAATGGTGAGGACCTGAACTCCCGCTCGAACAGTACGGCTTCGCGCTGGGTGATTGACTTCAATGACCGGTCGGAGGAGGCAGCCAAGCAGTACAAGTTGCCTTATCAGCGAGTGTTGGAGCAGGTGAAGCCGGAGCGGGCGAAGAACAAGCGGAAGCCGCGGCGGGAGCGATGGTGGCAGTTTGCTGAGCTGGCTCCTGCTATGCGGGAGAAGATTGCCGACCTGAACGAGGTACTGGTCATCGCGCGGGTCAGTAAGACTGTCATGCCTGTCCGTACAGCAACCAACCAGGTCTTCCATGAAAAGCTAGTTGTATTCGCAACGGACTCATTCGCGGATCAAGCAGTCTTGTCATCTAGCCCGCACCAAATGTGGACGATCAAGTACGGCACCACGATGCGTGTTGATCCCACGTATACGCCATCTACTGTTTTTGAAACCTTCCCGCGCCCCGAACCGAACGAGCGACTTACTGAGATCGGCAAAGTCCTTGACACCGAACAGCGCGGCATAATGCTCCGTCGGAACCTTGGCCTGACCAAGCTTTACAATATGGTCAACGATCGGGAACTTACAGATTCTGCTGATGCCGACGTTTCCCGGCTCCGTCAGATCCACGTCGAGCTGGACCAAGCCGTCATGGCGGCCTATGGCTGGGACGACATCCCGCTCGACCACGGCTTCCACACCTACCGCCAGATGGAACGCTGGACGGTCAGCCCCACCGCTCGCGTGGAGATCCTGGATCGGCTGTTGGAGGAGAATCACCGTCGCGCTGCTGCCCAGGGGGATGTTGTACTACCGGACAGCGACAGTGAAGGTGACGAGGAAGAGGGCGACGAGTGACCACCGCACCCAAGCCGCAGCAGCTCGCTGCCCGGCAGGATCAGGCGTACCGCCTCGCCTCTGACCCGGACGAGCGTTCCTGGACGGTGCGCGAGAATCTCGTCGACGTCCTGGAGCGTGAACTCCTCGGGCCGGCGGATGGTCCCGAGGAGATCCTCGAGGGTGCTCCGGACGCGGCGTATCTGGTCGGCCGTGTCGCCCCTGTCCGGCTCATGGACGGCCGGGACGACCCCACGCAAGCGGACTCCGACGATGCTGCGACCGACGTCGGTGACGCCGTGGACGCCGCCGAGAGCCGGGGCGTGCCCGTGACCGCGGTGGACGAGAGCAGCGCGGGAGCGGATGAGGACGAGGTCGAGGATCAGCCGCAGAAACGCGGGCTGGTAATCCCGGCGTCGATGGGGCTGCGGTGCCAGGTACCTGACGACCTCGATGAGTTCACCGTGACTGCCTCGTGGGGCACGTACGAGCCGGTGAAGGAGAAGCAGGGCGAGGGCGGAGAGCCCGTCTCGCGCCTTCGCCGTTACCAGCGCAAGCCTCATGAGTACAGCGTGTCGATCAAGGTCTCCGAGCTGATGTCCTCCCACACGGCGACGCTCGTGCTGGAGGACAAGGTCGTGCTCCGGGTGGACCGCTATGACGACGTCGAGCGCGGCTGCCGCCTGATCGAGATCGCGCTGTGCAACGACAAGGAGACCCCCCGGAAGATCCCGGTTGAGGCGTGGCTGTACCAGACCAAGCTGTCGGTCTCGGCGGCCGACGGTGCGGCCGTGTTCCTGCCGGCGAACGACGCGCTGCTTGACACGCGTGAGGAGCCGGACGACGAGCTGCGTCGCCTGCGGCTGCAGTACCGCAACCGGCTGGAATTCGCGGTCGGGCGGACCTGTTCGGTGGACTGGCGGGTGGCCGAGGGCGCGCGCCGGGCCACCGAGGTGTGGACGACCTGGCTGCCGGTCTGCGAGACGCCGCAGACCGCTGCCGAGGAGATCGGCACGGCCCTGCTCGACATGCGCAAGCTGGAGACGGTCGGCGCCGCCGAGCTGCGCGCCGGCCTTGAGCCCATCGTCGAGGGCTACGCTGCCTGGCTGGATGCGGAGGAGGAGCGGGCCCGTGAGCTGCCTGAGCATCTTCGCTCGGAGGGGCTTGACGCGGTCGCCGATGCGCGACGGGTGCAGCGCCAGCTCGCGGAGGGCCTGGAGTTCCTGCTGGCCGACGAGGAGGCGTTGCGCTGCTTCCGGTTCATGAACCGGGTGATGGCCGACCAGCGTGTCCAGTCCCAGGTCGCGCAGCGGCGTGCCAACCAGGCCGAGGGCAGCCGCGAAAGTCTCGATCAGGCCCGCGACGCGATCCTGGAGGAGAAGGGGGCCGGGGCGCACTCGTGGCGTACGTTCCAGCTTGCCTTCGTGCTGATGCAGCTGCCGTTGCTGTCGGATCCGGTGGCTGAGAAGCGATCGGGCGATCTGGCCAAGGCGCAGCTGCTGTTCTTCCCGACCGGTGGTGGCAAGACGGAGGCGTACCTGGGTCTGGCCGCGTACACATTCGCCATCAGGCGTCGCCAGGGTGTGGTGGAGGCGTTCGACGGACCGCTGGATGGCCGGTCGGGCGTGGCTGTGCTGATGCGGTACACACTGCGGCTGCTGACTGCCCAGCAGTTTCAGCGAGCCACGACCTTGATGTGTGCGGCTGAGCGGGCACGCATGGAAGATCCGGCGACGTGGGGGGATGAGCCGTTCCGGATCGGGTTGTGGGTCGGTACCGATGTGAGCCCGAAGCGGTACGACGAGGCCGAGGCGCAGCTTCAGAAGGCGAACCAGGGGCGCGGGTACCGGCTGACGGTGCTGCAGATCCAGCGCTGTCCGTGGTGTGGTGCCCGTATCGAGGCGCGCGATGTGCGGGCGGACAAGACGCTGCGCCGGGTGTATGTGTATTGCGGTGACGAGCTGGCCGAATGTCCTTTCGCCGACGGGGGCGATGTCGCCGAAGGGCTGCCGGTTCTGACCGTCGATGAGGAGATCTACCGGCTCGCTCCCGCCTTCGTGATCGCGACGGTGGACAAGTTTGCCCGGCTCGCGCGGGAGGGAGAGGCGGCGTCGCTGTTCGGGTATGTCTCGCGGCGCTGTGAGCGGCACGGCTTGGTGCATCGTGATTACGCGTACTGCGACATCAAGGACGGCAGCAAGCACCCGCGCAAGGACGGCCTGCCGGCCGCTGCCGTGCACCCGACGACCCGGCTGCGGCCCCCGGACCTGATAATCCAGGACGAGCTGCACCTGATCACCGGTGCTCTCGGCACAACGGTCGGCCTGTTCGAGGTAGCCGTCGATGTGATGACCGGCTGGCGGACCAAGGACGGACACCCGGTGCGCCCGCTGTTGGTCGCCTCCACGGCGACCGCCCGTAATGCGGCGGACCAGGTGAAGGCCCTGTACGGGCGGGACGTGACGATCTTCCCGCCACAGGTGCTGGATGCCGGCAACACCTTCTTCTCCAAGGAAGTCGAGGTCTCCGAGAAGGCGCCGGGCCGGCGCTACCTCGGGATCAACACGACCGGGGTGCGTCTGACCACGGCGGAGATCCGCGTGGCCGAGGTCCTCATGGCGGGTGGGCAGCTGTTGCTCGACCGCTCGGGGAAGGCGGCCGACCCGTACATGACGCTGGTCGGCTACTTCAGCGCGACCCGCGAACTGGCTGGTATGGCCCGGTACATGGGCGACGACATCCAGACCGCGCTGGCCAAGCGCCGCCCCTGGTCCAAGCTGCCCAGCCGCAGCGGCACCAACTTCGGCGCCCTGCATGTGGCCGAGCTCACCTCCCGCGTGGCCAGTGCGGACATCACCGCCACTCTTGATCAGATGGCGGTGCCGTTCGACCCCGGCTTCGACTCGACCGCCGGCAAGCGGAACCGGCGTACCTTGCGTGAGGCGAAGACACGCTCCGCGGAGCGGGAGGTGAACCCGTACGACGTGGTACTGGCGACCTCCATGCTTCAGGTGGGTGTCGACGTGACCCGGCTTGGTCTGATGCTGGTGGTCGGTCAGCCGAAGAACACCGCCGAGTACATCCAGGCGTCTTCGCGTGTGGGTCGTGAAGCGGCCCGGCCCGGCCTGGTCGTCGCGCTCGGCAACTGGGCGCGGCCCCGCGACCTGGCCCACTTCGAGCAGTTCCGGCACTATCACGAAACGTTCTACGCACAGGTTGAGGCGCTGTCGGTGACGCCGTTCTCGGTGACCTCGCTGGAGCGAGGTCTCGACGGCGTCCTGGTCAGCACGGCCCGTGTGCTGCAGGCCGTACGCCCCCAGGGCCTGTCGCCGGAGGACGGCGCGGCCCGGATCGAGGCCGAGCGGCACTTCGCCGTGGAGCTCATCGACGCGCTGGTGCGCCGGGTCGCCCAGGCCGGGGACGAGGACGCGGCCGAGCGTGCCCGGAACCGGTTGGAAAACCGGCTGGACCAGTGGGGCAAGCGCCGCAAGCACCTCGAAGAGCTGCGTAAATCGCTGGTGTACGAGAAGATCGTCGACGACAGTCGGCACGATGCGCTCATGATGAGCGCGGAGAACGCCAAGGCCGGCATCGACACCCGGGATGCGCCGCCGTTCATCGTGGCCAATTCGATGCGTGAGGTGCAGCCGGAGATCAACCTCCTGGTGAGCCCGATCAAGGAACGACTCGTATACGTGGCACCCGTCACCGCGCCCCAGTGGGTGATGCCGGAGGAGAACGCATGACCGACCAGACGCGCTTCGTCTACGACGCGACCAAGGCCGTCGACCCGCTCGGCGACTTGCAGGAGGAGGCGGAGAAGGCGGTCAAGCACAACCGTGCCAGGGTTGGTTCGGCCCGTCCCTCTTCCCTGCTCTATACCTACGGCCCTGGCTCGATCATGGACCTGCCGCAGTTCACGATCATGCCCACGGGCCTGGACGACTGGGAACCCATCTGGAGGCGACGCGACTCGCTGCCCCCGACCATCCACGCGCCGCGGCTGCGGAACGTCGTCCGGACGATGCTGTACTCGTCCGACGCGCAACTGCGGCCGCACCCCTGGCAGCCGAAGAAGAACAGCCGCTCCGCCGAAGGCAATGACCTTGGTGTCCCGGCGCGTGTGTTCCCCCAGTGGCTGCGCTGCACCGGCTGCGACATGCTCGGGATGCTCTCGCAGTTCGACTACAAGAACACCCACCCCTTCCGGACGGACCTGGCGACCTTCGAGCATGCCAAATGCACCGGGCGGTCCGGCAATCGCAGTCGCAAGCCGATGCGGCGCCCCGCTGTGCCCGCCCGGTACCTGTTGGCGTGCGTTGACGGGCACCTGGACGAGTTCCCGTACGAGCTGTGGGTCCACCGAGGCCAGCGGTGCAGCAAGGCCGAGGTCCCGCCGCTGAAGATGGTCGACCGCACCGTTGGTAAGGGCGCGTCGGCCATCATCCACTGCGCAGCCTGCGAAATGCAGCGGCCGATGAACGAGGCCCAGGGCGAGGCCGGCAGGGCCAAGCTGCCCAGGTGCCGGGGACGTCACCCCCACCTGGACGCCTTCGAACCGCGGGGCTGCAAGAACGAGACGCGGCTGATGCTGGTCGGCGCCTCCAACCTGTGGTTCCCCGCCACACAGTCGATCATCGTCATGCCGGAGTCCCAGCAGGAGAAGGCCAGCGACCTCGCCGACCGGATCCGCACCACGCTCGGCGACAAGCTGAGCAAGTACCGGCAGCATCTCGACATGATCCGGGACCTGTTGGACGGCCGGGTGGACGTCACCAGCCTGTCCGACCACGAGCTGGAGGCGGCCGTTGAAGCCGCCTGCGTTCCGCCGGCCACGCCGGAGGAGCAGGCGGAGAAGATGCGCGACTGGGACCCCGTCGACCTGCTGGTGCCCGAATGGCGCTATCTGCTGCTCGACATCCTCGGCACACGGGTCGAAGACCCCAAGAGCGGGCTCACCCTGGCCACACGTCAACGCGGCGAGCAGCTCCAGCCCGAGATCACCAGAGTCCTGGCCGTAGAGAAGCTCCGCAAGGTCAACGCGCTCGTCGGCTTCACCCGGATCGATGACATGGACCGCGTCGGAGACCTGCCGCGCCGCCTGGTCCCCCTCACACGCACCCCTCGACCGGCCTGGACCGTGGCGACCGAGGACCGAGGGGAAGGCATCTTCCTCCAGCTCGACGAGGACTCCGTCGCGGCCTGGGAGAAGCGCATACTGGACACCGACCTGTGGCAGGCCCACCGCGCGGCGCACCGCAGGAACTTCGAGCGGCGGTTCTCCGAGACGGCCGACCGGGTCGACCCCGACAGTCGGCTCAAGCCGCCGCGTTACTGGATGATCCACACCTTCGCCCACATCCTGATTCGTGAGCTCGCTCTCAGCTGCGGATACTCGGCGGCCAGCCTCAGCGAACGCCTCTACGCCTGGCCCGCTGCCGAGGGACGGGAGCCCGCGGCGGGCCTGCTCATCTGCACCACCGCGTCCGACAGCGACGGCACCCTCGGCGGCCTGGTCCAGCTCAGCGAACCCAACCGGCTCCAGCGCGTCGTCGCGAGCGCTCTCCGCAAGGCACGGCGTTGTTCCTCGGACCCCATCTGTTCCATGCGCACCCCCAAGACTCCCGAGGACTTCCTGCACGGCGCTGCCTGTCACTGCTGCGTCATGGCCTCGGAAACCTCCTGTGAGCGGGCCAACCGCTTCCTCGACCGCCGCTTCCTGATCGACCTGCCCGGAAGCGGCCTCGGGTACTTCTCGGCCCATGAGTGACGCCCAGGCTGCCCTGCGCCTGGGCCGACTCCTCACCCGGAGCGAGGCCAAGGGTGTCGCCGACCGGCTCGCGGACGGTGACACTCTCACCGCCGCGCTCAAGGCCGTCGCTCCCGGCCAACGCGAGGAGGCAAGGAGGCTCCTGGAGGCGATCGCCGACGGACCCGGGGCAACGATCCAGCACATAGCCCTCCTGCGCGCCGTGGAAGGGGCGCGGACGCTGCCCACCACCCTCACCCCGCTGTGGACCATGCCCGGGCACTTGGCCCAGAGCGGGCCGCTCACCACATCCGTGCCCTACCTCGTCGACAACGCACGCCATGCGGTGACCTGCTCCACCTTCAACTTCCAGCGCACATCCAGCCTGTGGACTGCCCTGCAGAGAGCGGCCCGGCGCGCCGAGGTCTCCGTACGGGTCTATCTCGACACCAGGGCCGCAGACGACAGCGCGGCGTTCAGGGTGCCCAACACCACAGAGGTGGCTGCGCACCTGAGGCCCGCCGCGGTGTGGCGGACCAAGACCTTCGACGGAACCTATGTGCGAAATCACGCCAAATTTCTCGCCATCGACCATCACCTTCTCCTGGTGACCAGCGCCAACTTCTCGTGGAGTGCGGAGAACAACAACGTCGAATTCGGCGTCCTCATCGATAACCCAGCTCTCACCGAGACCGTCGAGCGCGAGATGAGCGAGACGGAAGGCACCCTGTATGAGCAGGTGATGGCCAGATAGGGTCAGACCGTCGCCTGCTGCACCGAGTCGTAGCCGGGGCCCGATCCGACCTGGGAGATCGTCGTCGGCGGCGCGCCTTGTGAACTGTGCAGACGGCGGACTACTGTCCACGGGTGTCCAGCATCTCCGATCGCGTGAGAAGCCTGATCGATCAGTCGGGCCTCAGCCTCCACGACTTCGCCGACCAGGCCGACCTCGACGCCGAGCAGCTCACTGAGTGCCTCAGCGGCACGAGCCCCTTCTCAACCGTCGACCTCGCGGTCATTGCCGATGAATTCCATGTCTCCATGGACTGGCTGCTCACGGGAGCCGAGCCCCCGCTGGCCGTGGCAGCGAGAACAACTACGGGAAGGGCAGCCGAAGCACTGGCAGCCGCCCGGGACTACATGGCCCGGCGCGCCGACCTGGACAAGCTCGGCTATCCGCAGCCCTGGCAGTCCATCTCCCCGACAGCGCGTTCCGGCAATGGCTACGCCGCCCAGGGAGAGGCGCTGGCGAAATCAGCTCTGAGGGCGGTGGAGAGCCAGGGGTGGTCTGTGACTCAGGACGGCCTGCCGGAACAGATCGAGGCGGTCTTCGGTGCTGACGTGGCTGTCGAGCCGCTGGGCGACGGCTTCGACGGTCTCGCTGCTATGGGCCAAGGTGCCAAGCTCATCCTCCTGGGCACGACATCAAACCCGGCACGTCAGCGCTTCACCCTCGCCCACGAGCTCGGGCACCTCCTCGCCGACGACGACCAGGACGTCCACCTCGATCGCGACATCTTCGACCGGGCCCAGAAGAAAGATCCGAGCGAGCAGCGAGCCAACGCCTTCGCCTCCGTCTTCTTGCTGCCCGAGCAAAGCCTGCGCGAAGCGGTCGGCGCAGCGAGACTGACCAGGGAAAGCTTTGGCACACTGTGCTGCGATTTCATGGTCAGCCCTGAGACCCTGGCCTACAGACTGCTCAAGCTGCGCGTGATCGACGCTGGCGCCTGCGACTACTACAAGCGCATGACCGTCCGCGAGGCAGCCGCCGTCGCCGACCGCGCAGAGGAACTCGACCGGCGAGTCGCGGCCTCGGAGAAGAAGCGGCTCCCCGGACTCCTTGCACGCGATACGCGCGCCGCCTATGAGGCCGGCAAGGCGACCCTGCGTCCGTACGCATCCCTCCTCGGCGTTGATGTCGACGAGCTCAGAGGCCAGCTCGCGACCGAACAGGACAACGGCGGTGCCGCATGAGCGACATCCTGTTTCCGGACAACACCGTCCTGTGCAACTTTGCCGCCGTTGAATGCCTCGACCTGCTCCGCGCGGTCCTGGACGGCCGCGGCAAGTGGACCGCGGCCGTGGCGCGAGAGGCTCGCAAATCGGCTGACAAGCTGCCTGCCCTGCACGACCTGAGACAGCAAGGCTGGCTCGGCGAAGCCATCCGAGTAACGGCTCCGGACGACCGCGAGAGCGTCGGCCACCTCCGCACGGCCGTGTTCGGCGGCCAAGCCGACCGGAACCTGCAGCACCTCGGCGAGGCCGAGACCTGTCACATTATCCAACATTGGCCCCAGTTCGCCGGTGCATGGTGGATATCGGATGATAAATCCGCACTGGAGTATGCGATCGGGCAGGGTATCATGACGGCGGAGACACTCGGCATCATGCAGCTGGCTGTGAAATCGGGATTCGTCACGGCGGAGGACGGTTACGCCCTGATGCAGAAAATGCACCAGCTGGACCGTAATCCGCGGCTTCCCCAGTCCGTCACCGACCTCACCGTTCTCCCCTGGTCGCTTGCCGAACTGCTCCCTGGACAGAGCGACGATGAAACCGCTGGCCATGCCATGTAACCTGCTTCCTCAGTCATCTGCATGGCGGCCCGACTGCGTCAAGGGTGCAGGTCCATGCGAAGCACCCCCGGCAGAAGGAGCCCCGTACGACCGAGTGCATTAGCGCTCGAGGGTGCGGGGGCGCGGTTAGAGCGTGGAGGAGAGCAGTGGATCAGAATGCTCGCCAGGAACTCGTGCGAGCCGAGGCCGAACGCCACGGTGTCTCCCCGTCGGCGGTCGAGTACGCGGTGGACGTGATCGCTGCCGTCCAGCGGCGTGACAGGGCTGATTATCGTGCCAACTTCGGCGGTGAGCTCACCCTGGACGAGTGGTTTGACGGGTATGGTCCCTCGGGATTCGACGAACTGCTCGTCTATGCCGCGCGCAAGGCCGATCTCGGCGACCGGGGACCGGACGCGCTGCGCCGCGTTCTTACGGCTGCCGCGCTCGCTGAGCAGAGCATCGCTGGTTCTGGCTCGAGACGGTTGGCGCGCTTGCTGGATCAGCCGAAGGAGGCCGGCGCAGGGGTTGCACAGGATGCACCAGATGACGGGACGACCAAGACAGAGGCGCCAGGGCCGGCGGCCGAGGAGTGTGTCAATGCCTCCGGTCCCCTCCTTTTCGGGGAGCACCCGGAGCATGGCTGGATCGTTGACGGTCCGTACGACAGCGCCGTGGCTTCCGTTCTTGAGCAGGCGGGTTTCTGCTACGACGCAGCATTGGGTACCCACCGAATCCCGGCAGCTGTCGACCCCTGGGCGGCTCTTCACCGCGCCGGTCCCGCACTTCAGCAACGCGATGTGAGCTTCGTCATCCTCAACGCCCAGGCAGCAGCCGAAGCCGCTGGTCCTCCTCCTGCTTGAGAGGGCTGGCCGCAAGAGGGACTTGTATCGGTGGCGGGGGAGACGGCGCCGGATGTATTGGGGGCCCTGCGTACGAAGCAGCCCGCCCACCGGTCGCGCTGGATGATGATCTGCGACATCTAGTTCAGATGAGGCTGCGGGAAACGCCTCGCCGGGCACCAGCCCGTCGGCGGTCTCCAAGGCCGCGAGGGCGGACTGGACGTGGGCCTCGTCGATGTCGGAGAGCGGTATCTCACTCATCGTCGTCCTTCTGCATAGGAGGGGCTTGGCCCGCGCCCGGGCGCTGGTCCTGGAAGCGCCGCATGGTTTCGGCAAAGGTGGCGGCAGCGCGGCCACCGCCGGCCCAAGCCGCAGCCGTTGTCCCTCGCGGACGATCAGCAACAGCAACTGCAGCTCTCCGTCGAGGGCGGCTTTGGCGAACTTCACGTCCAGCCCGATGTCCCCGGCGGCGTCCAAGATGTCGGCGCGCGCGAACGAGCGGCCAGGGTAGGGGGGCCAGTTCAGGTCGAGCCACGCCCGGGCCAGGCACAGAGCGAAGGTGATCATCTGGGTGGGGGTGAGCCGGGCGACGGGATAGGTGCCCAGTTCCTCGGGCACCGGCGCCTGTGACCAGCCCAGCACGAGCGCACGGCCCAATGGACCCGGGCGGCCGCCCGAACTGGACGGGGTGGGCCGCGGGCAGTCGCATTCGACGAGGCTGCGTCCTGCGATCCGGGCCTTCTCGTCGGCCTCGGCCAGCAGCCCGGGCGGCAGGTTCCCAGGGGCGAGTGCGCCACCGGCTCGGGCGGCGGCCAGGGTCAGGAGCACATCAGGGTTCTTCATCACCGTGCTCGCTTGCCACCAAGTCCTCCGGCGCGGTGGCCGCAGGACGCTCCGTGCGGTGGACCGTGGCCGGATGCAGGTAGGTCACCCGCGCCTCACGGTCGATGATCAGTTCGGAGCCGATCTCCAGGTGGTACGGAGCGTGGGGGCCGGCATCCGGCATGATCAGATCCGTCAGGAGCCGGACGGCCCGAGGCCACCGCGACCTCCGCAACTCCTCAGTGACATCGACGCGGTCGCGCCCCAGGAGCATGCGATCGGCAGCCCGTTCGCGACGTGCCCGCTCCCGCACCCCTCGCTCGACCACCGCGCCGAACGGGTCCCGCTCCGGCGACCCCTTAGGCATCGGCGGTCGGTGGCGCACCCGGCGGCGCGGCGCGTACGCATCCACGGCGTCCCCCAAAGGCCCCCGCATCCACCCACACCTGTGGCGCATCCACGACCAACGTGGTGCCGGCCTCCGCGAGCCGTTCCGGCGGGGCATTGCGGGCTGCCTCCAGATACTCCTCGGCCGACAAGACATCGAAGTCTAGGGCAACCCCGGCATGGTCCAACACCCGCAGCAGTGCCTGCGCGACCCAGTGCCCGTGCCGCTGCTCGGCCTCGACCATAGCCACAGCCTTGTGGGCGAGGTCGATGTCCTTCGGGAAGTGCCGGTTCACGTCGCGGTTCAGGTGACGGACACGCTGGTCCAAGTCCTAATGGGTTGGCGACCTTGAGCACTCGGCCCCGGCAGTGGGCTCAGTTCGCCTACGGCAGACGGTGATCGGCCCGAACGGACTGGAGACCTGCTCGCCACCCATGTCAACGTACGGGTGTCCGGAAAATCGCAGGTCAGCCCTACGAGAGCCCGCACCCCCGCCCTCGACCGCGCCTCCGAGCGCCCGACCCCACGGAGGTCCACCTGTCGAACGCCGCTATCCGATCCGCCCGCTTCGCCGCCCCGTCCTCTTGGTGCTTGGGAGCCATGAACGCGTGGACAGCCCAACGAGCAGAGGACTACGGCTCCTTGTCCACGGCCCTATGTCTGTGCCTCTGCGCGGCCGGGCTATTCGGGGAGGGCCTGCTGCAACGCGGATACCGCCGTGATTGCGTGGTTCTGGCGCACGTCGCGGCGCACCCTGGCGCGGTGACTCGCCATGTGGCCCGAGCCGTCAGAGCCCCCGAGCGTGTCGTCGCGCGAAACCTCGACCGCCTCACCGACGACGGGCTGCTTGTGTTCGTCACTGGCGGCTCGACTCCAGCGCTGCGGTCCTGCTTACTGGCGTCCTGACGGCCGCGAAATCGCTCCCGAAGGCCGGGAGCACGCCCTGCTGGGCGATGCATAGCAGGTGATCCCCGGTTAGCAAAACCGGGGATCGTGCGGACCATCGGTGTTGTTCGTCTTCGGCTGTGCTTGGCGGTGGAGCCCTAGCGGACGGTGTAGCCCATTCGCCTAGCCCCTAATTGACGAAGGCGGCGTAGTGCAGAAAATTCCACGCATTCGAGGAGAGTGAGTATTCTGTCCGATCCGATCAAGAAACTTCCGCCGAACTCGAAGGGGAAGGTCAGGTACCAGTTTGTTGTCGACGTAGGGATCGACCCCGAATCCGGGAAGCGTAAGCAGTTGAGGCGCACCTTCGATTCGTTGAAGGAGGCGAAGGCTGAGTACGCGAACATATCTAACCGGCGGAACGAGGGCTCATTCGTTCCACCCAACAAGATTACCGTGAACGAGTGGCTCGACCGATGGCTGGCCATGAAAGCCGATGATCTCGAAGAAACCACCATCTACAACTACACGGTCACCCTGGATCGAGTTCGGGGGAGACTTGGCAAGATCCCCCTCCAGGATCTTACTGAAGAGCATGTGGTGGAGTGGAGGGACTGGGCCCTGGCGCATGGCCGTATGCGTGGCAAAAGAGCAGGGACGCCGCTTAGTGTCACGAGTGTGGACATGAGCCTCGCTCGGCTGAAGGAAGCTCTGGGGAGGGCCGTTACCCGGCGGTTGGTGTACGTCAATGTCGCTGCCCACGTCGCCATTCCCCGCAGGGCGCGCAAAGCGGAGCGGAAGAACAAAGAAGAGGTGCAGCCATGGAATGTCCAGGAGGTTCAGAAATTCATCCATGGCATTAGGGGGGAGCGCCTCTACGCTGCGCTTCTGCTCTCTCTGATGGGGCTCCGTCCGGCTGAAGTCTGCGGCCTTCGCTGGGAAGACGTTGACTTGGAAAATGCCACAATTGTCATCGCCAATACGCGCACAATGATGGGCAACCGGCATGTGGTGGAGAAGGACACCAAGTCTCTTGCGGGCGAGCGGGACTTGCCGCTGCCGGCTCTGGTGCTGGCCGCCCTCAAGGCGTTCAGGGCTCTCCAAGCCGAGGAGAGGCTCGCTCTGGGGGAGGCATACGTGGCATCCGGCTACGTGCTGGTGCATGAGTCGGGAGATGCTTTCACGATCAAGCAACTTCGTCGGCGCGTGTACCGGCTCATGGAGCTCCTTGGCCTCCGTCGCGTCAGGCTCTACGACGCACGCTCGTCGTGCTTCACCTTCCTGGCCAACAACGGCGTGCCGGACCACATCCTCGCGCGATGGGCCGGGCATACGAACATCAAGACGACCAAGAGGTGGTACGTCAAGCCGGACGTAGAGGACCTCCGCGGAGCCGCCACCACATGGGATGGCCTGCACGGGGTGGCGATGGAGGGGCGAGCGTGAGCCGCGCTCCACAAGCCGGGCGGCTTGCCGAGCCGCATGGCCGGCAGACCCCGGCGATGTGACTTCTCGTGACAGATGAGAGGGTCTGGCGGGTGACTGAGACACCGGTGAACACCCTCCAATACCGCTCTGACGGGCCAGAAGACGCCCCAGTCCTGGTTCTGGGGCCGGCGTTGGGTACCACATGGCACATGTGGGACCGGCAGGTCCCGGAGCTGGCACGCCACTGGCGTGTCCTCCGGTTCGACCTGCCCGGCCACGGCGGTGCCCCTGCCGAGCCCGCGCCGACGGTCGGTGAGCTGAGCGACCGGCTGCTCGCCACCCTCGACGGGCTCGGCGTGGACGGCTTCGGCTACGCGGGCTGCTCCATCGGCGGTGCCGTGGGCGCCGACCTCGCGCTGCGGTACCCGCACCGGCTCTCGGCGCTGGCTCTGATCGCCTCCTCCGCCCGGTTCGGTACGGAGGACTCCTGGCGGCAGCGCGGCAACACCGTCCGTACCAGCGGCATGGACCCGATCGCCATGGGGGCGCCCGAGCGGTGGTTCACCCCCGGCTTCGCGGCCGCCCAGCCCGCTATCGTGGACTGGTCCGTGCAGATGGTCAGCAGCACCGACCCCGGCTGCTACGTCGCCGCCTGCGACGCCCTCGCCGCCTTCGACGTACGGGACGGCCTGGGCCGGATCGGCGTGCCCACCCTCGTGCTCGTCGGGGCCGAGGACCAGGTCGCCCCGCCCGCCGACGCCCGCGTCCTCGTCGCCGGCATCCACGACGCGCGGCTCGCCGTCGTGCCCGGTGCCTCGCACCTGACTCCGGTCGAGCAGCCCGCGGCCGTCACGGACCTGCTCGTCCGCCACTTCACGACGTCCTGGCAGTCCGCGCCGTCCGGGCGGACGCCGGGCCGCTTCCCGGGCTCCCCGGCACCGGGGCCCGCCGCGGACGCGCAGCAGCCCGGCGCGGCGTCCGGCCAGGGCGCCGCGCGGGTCACAGGTGCCGTGTCCGGGAGCCCCTTCGGCCAGGAGCCAGTTGCTCAGGCGCCCGGCACGGCGTTCGGGCAGGGCCCGGGTGCTCAGGACGCCGGGGCCGTGCCGGGGCAGTTGTCCGGCCAGGTGCCGGGTCGGGTTTCCGGATTCGGCCCCGGGCAGCCGTCCGGCGGCTACGCGTCGGCCACCCCCGCTTCCGGCCCTGTGCCCGGTGGGGCGGGTGGGGCGGGTGGGGCCTTCGGGCCGTACGCCCCGGCGCCGCAGCCGTCGGCCGATACGGGCGGTGGCCCGGCGGTCGCGGCACCCCCCGCGCCGGGCCCGCATGGCGCCCCTGCCCCCCAGGGCATGCCGACGCCGTCCGCTACAGGTGTTCCCGCCGGTC
>NZ_JAINFC010000199.1 GCF_020740835.1 Streptomyces sp. UNOC14_S4 | reverse complement strand
GGCCAGGGCCGGGGCAGCGGTGTCCGTGGCGAGGGCGGTGTCCGTGTCCGTGTCCGTGTTCGTGCCCGTGGCGGGGACAGGGGCACCGCAGTCCGCCGGGTCCAGGTGCTGGGGGAATCCGGCGACCTGCTGGGCCGCGGGCTGCCCGCACAGGACGCACGGCTCGGGCACGGCCAGCGCTCCGGCGTCGTCCGGTCCGGATGCCGGAGCCGCGGCCTCGGCCGGTGCCGGGACGGAGGCGTGCGGCGCGGTGGCGACGCCCTCCTGCTCCGGAGGGGCGGCAGGGACGGACGGCGCCTCAGGGGCCGGCGGAGCAGCGGCCGCCGCTTCCGGGGCGGCGGGAGCGGAAGCGGAAGCGGGGGAATCCGCCGTATCGCCCAGCTGAGCGGCAATGCCGTCGAGCAGCCTGGCGTACGCGGCACGGGTCGGGCCCTGCGGCTCGCTGCGGCCGGTCTCCCAGCCCGCCACGGTCGTACGCGCGACGCCCAGGGCGTCGGCGACCTCGGCGCGGGACAGCCCGTAGGCCGTGCGCAGCCGTTCCCGCTCGGCCGGTGCGGGCAGGTCCACGCGGCGCGGCCCGGACTTGAGCAGAGCGGCGACCGGGTCGGGCTTGGGGGGCATGGCGTGGAGTTCCTCGCTCCCGTCGCGCAGGGTCGGCGCGGGTCGTTCCAGGGGCTGACGTGCCCGACTCTAACGCATGACAACAGTGCCCATCCGGGGACGAACCTGTCGGTGGCCTCGGCCGTTCCCGTGCCGTTCGCGCGGCCGGGAGAGGGTGGCTTCCGCGTACCGGCCGCTCAGCACTGCCACAGGAACACGGCCTGTGCGCAGGGGACGCACGCGAAGACGTAGGCGCTGCCGCTGCCGAAGTTCATGGCGGTCAAGTGGTCGGGGCCCTCCTCCAGTTGGGCGGCCAGGGACATGGGGCGGGAACAGGCCGCGCAGGTGGGTGTCTCGTCGTGCTGGAGCCAGGACGGGGTGCCGCCGATCTGCCCGAGGACGTGGTCGTAGGCCCTGCGGCCGGTCCGTTCGCTCCAGGCCTCCGACGCGTCGGCGTAGTCGGGCTCGGCCGTGCGCTCGTAGGTGACGGCGCGGACCGCGCCCAGCAGCAGCGCCTCTTCGCCGTCGTCCTCGCCGAGCTCGGGCAGGGGCAGCGGACGGAGTCCGTCGGCCGGGAGGAGCAGGGCGCGGTTCCCGCCGCCGTCGGGCTCCCATTCGTCGCACATGCCCGGGTCGTTCTGGCACATGAAGAGGGCGAGGAGACCCGTGTCCGCGCCGGTGGCGGCGCCCTGGTCCGCCAGGAGTATCTGCGCCAGGAACTGCATCGGCCCCTCGCAGGTGGCGCAGCGGGGCCAGTCGGTGCCGGGCGGGGCCAGCGGGACGCCGCCGGTGCGGGTGACCGGCGCGTCCTCCGCGACCGGGCCCGCGTCGATCATCAGGGTCGTCATGCGGCCGACTATAGGCGGCACCTCTGACAACGCCTCGTGGCCGGGGAGCGGGGCGGCGGCTTCCTTGCCCCAGTCCCACTTCGTCCCGGTCCTGCTTCGTCCGGCGGAAGAAGCACCGGAACGCGGAGGACATGGACCCGTAACCGTCCCTCCCCGTGCCCTTCACCCGTACGGCCCAGTTGGGAAGCAGAGGGCACAGTGCCGGAAGGAGAGTCCCTTGGCCAAGCAGTGGTTACCAGTCGAGCAGTACGTCGCCGGTCTGCCGAAGGCCGCCGTGTACGGCTGCCTGTTCTTCACCGACACCGCCGGGCGTCCCCTGCAGCTCCTCTCCTCCGTCCATGGGGGATGGCAGTGGCCGGGCGGCGACATGGATCCCGGGGAGTCCCCGTGGGAGACGGCCGTACGGGAGTGCCGGGAGGAGACGGGGCTCGTCTTCACCGGCCCTCCGCGTCTGCTCGCGACGGAGTTCATGCCGGTCGGGCAGTGGCCGGTCACGAAGGTCGGGTTCGTCTTCGACGGCGGTGAGCTCACGGACGAGGAGCTCGCGCGCATCACGCTCGACCCCGAGGAGCACTCCTCGTTCGAGGTCCGGACGATGGACGAGTGGGCCCAGGTGCTGGACACGCGGGCCTGGGAGCGGCTGGCTGCCGTCAACCGGGCCCGCCGGACGGGCTGTCCGGTGTACCGGGAGATGCGGCGGGACGTGTGCGCCGACCACCGGCCCGGCCCCGCCGCCTGACCGCTCGACAAGAGCGGGCCGGCCCGGTCAGCGGGTGCGCGGCCGGTGACCGGGCTCCTGGCGGGGCATGGTCTGGGTCGTCGGTACGGCCGGGGGCGGCAGGGTCGCCGCCTCCCTCTGTTCGAGCTCGTAGAGCGGGGCGGGGTCGGGCAGTTCGGGAAAGGAGGTGTCGCCGTGCGACAGGCGGAGGGCGGAGGTCAGATCGCCGACCGTGCGGCGGCGCCAGGCGCTGATGTTGGGTTCGCGCACACCGAAGCGGCGTTCCAGCAGGCGCAGGGTCGAGGTGTGGTCGAAGGTCTCGCCGCACACCCAGCCGCCCCGGCTCCACGGTGAGATCACGAGTGCCGGTACGCGGAAGCCGAGGCCGACCGGACCGGCGGTCCCGGCCGCTCCGGCGGGCAGCGGGGAGACGGTGATCCACTCCCCCGGTGTTCCGTCCGGCGCGGTCGGCGGGGGTACGTGGTCGAACCGGCCGTCGTTCTCGTCGTAGGCGATGACGAAGACCGTCCCCGCCCAGGTGTCCGGGCGCGAGCCCAGGGCGTCGAGGATCGTGTACATGTACTCGGCTCCGGCGGAGGGGTAGTGCTCCGGGGCCTCGGCCGCCTCGGGGAGGCCGTAGACGGACGGCAGGTACTGGGCGTCGAGCCAGGTGACCGACGGCAGGTCGTCGCCGCGGATCATGTCGGCGACCTGCGACGGGGAGTACGGCACCATCGCGTTGTCGTACAGGGGGTCGCCCGGCCGGGCGTCCTGGAAGGCTTTGAACCAGCCGAGGTCGGTGTCGGGCGGATACGCGGTGCAGTACCGCCAGCTGACGCCCGCCGCCTGGAGCCGCTCGGGGTAGGTGGTCCAGCGGAACCCCGTGGAGTGGTTGTCGACGACGGGTCCGCCGTGCCGGCCGTCGGGGTCGACGGTGCCGCTGATGGCCATGACCCGGTTGGGGTGCGTCGGGCCGAGGACCGAGCAGAAGAAGTGGTCGCAGACGGTGAACGCGTCGGCGAGCGCGTAGTGGAAGGGCAGGTCGTCGCGCGTGTAGTAGCCCATGGTGAACGGGCCGTGGACCGGGCCGTCGGCGGCGCGGTGGGTGGGTACCCAGTTGTCCATGCGTCCGCCGTTCCAGGAGAGGTGCTGGGACGGCCAGGAGTGGCTGGTGCCGTAGGCACGGATGGCGTTGGTGGTCTTCGTGTCGTTGTGGAAGGGCAGCAGATAGCCGTCGGGATGCCGCGGGTCCGGCTGGTGGAACACCGAGCGCCCGTCGGGCAGGGTGACGGCGTCCGGGTCGTCGAATCCGCGGACGCCCTGGAGGGTGCCGAAGTAGTGGTCGAACGACCGGTTCTCCTGCATCAGGAAGATGACGTGCTCGATCCGGTCGAGCGAGCGCAGCGGATGCCGGGGTGCGGCGAGCGCCTTGCGCAGTGATCCCGGGAGCATGGACATCCCCGCGGCTCCGGCCACCGCGGTGGCCGCGGCTCCCAGGGCTCTGCGCCGGGTGAAGCCGTCGGTCGGTTCGTCTCGCATACCGCGTTCCTCATGGTCGGCCGGAGTGGAGCGCAGGACGTGGAAAGGGCCGGAGCGGCGCCGTCGCACCGTGTACGGACGGCGGGCCGCGGGCCCTCGTGACCGGGTGCGATGATCCATGGGATGACGTACGTACAGGTGATACCCCGGGCTCCGTTTCCCGAAGCCGGCAGGCCGGTGAACGCCCGCGTGAGCGCGGACGGGATGTGGCTCGACATGCGGTGCACCGTCCCGGCTCCGGGCTTCCGGTCCCGCGTCGCGGTGTACCGCGCGGACGACTTTTCCCTGCGGGAGCTCCTGGATCTGGAGCAGTACGTCGAGAGCACGGCCTTCCACCCTGTCCTGCCGCTGCTCGCCATCGGCACCGAGGCGGGCGACGACAGCGAGCGGCGGGGCCAACTCGTCCTCTACGAGCCCGGGTCACGGCACCGGGTCACCGTGTCCTTCCCCGACGTGGGGGTGACGGAGGTCCACTGGCTCGACGAGCACAGGCTGGAACTGACGCTCGCGGAGCCGGACCGCCACTACGAGCGGGACGGCGAGGACGGCTACGTGCAGTGCGTCGTCGAGCGGGACGAGTGGCTGGGCGTCACCGGGGAAATCGGCCTGGGGCCCCGGACCGCGGTGGACGTGGACAACAAGTACTGGACGTCGCGTGGCTCCCGGCGGTGGGAGACCCTGACCGCGCTGGCGCCGGGCTGGTCCCCCCGCCGCGCGGTGACGGCCGTCGAGGGGCTCCGCGACGGCCGGATGATCGCCGCGCTGGACGAGGGTGTCCTGCTGGAGTGCTGGTCGCCGTCCGGCGCACCGCTGTGGTCCGCCCCCGTGCCGGACGAGTTCCTGCACCGCTCGGGCAACCAGCTGTACGTGGCGCCGGACGAGGAGACGGCATGGGTCGCCGTCCATGTCGGGGACAGCGCCGACCGGAAAACCCTGCTGCGGCGGCTCTCCCTGGCGGACGGCGAGGTCCTCGCCGAGCGCCGCCTCGGCTTCCCCGCCGCCTTCGCCTCGCGCGCCGACGGCGCGTGGGCCGCCCGGGACTCCCGTGAGCTCTTCCCTCCGGCGAGGTGGCCGCCGTCCGAGACGCCCGTTTTCACGCCCACCGGACGGCAGTTGGCCTCCGTCGCACTGGGCGAGTGCGACTCCTCGTACGCGTTCCGTGTCCGCCGCTCGCCACACCTGCTGTTCCTGCTGGGGGTCGGCGACGGGCCGCACCCGGAGAAGTGGGTGGCCGAGGCGACGCCCCGCGGGGTCGGGCAGCTCTTCCCACTGCGCTGGGACCCGGAGCGGTCGGGGCCGGTCCGGGGCGCTTTCGGGGCGTACGTCGTGGACGGCCTCGGTCCGGGCCTCGTCCACACCTGCGTGACCGGCGACGGCACGGACGGCACGTATGTCGTCCGGCGCGCGTTCCCGCGGGGCGACACGGTGTGGGCGTACCGCGTCGACGCCGAGGTGACCGGACTGGACGCGCACGCCGGGCTCGTCCACGTCGTGACCCGCGCGCGGGAGCTGCTGACGCTGCGGGCGGCGGACGGCGAGGTGGCGGGCCGTCGGCCGACGTCGGCGGACGGCCACGTCTTCACGCCGACGTCGTTGGGCACCGCGCCGGGCGGCGAGGTGCTGATCGGCACGGCGGAAGGCCGGATTCTGGTCCCGCGCCGGGCAGCGTCATGAGCGGCCACCGGGTGGCGTCATGAGCGGCGCCGGTAGACCGAACGCTGCGTGCGGTCCTTGGCCGGGCCTGTGGTGTGCCAGTGGACGTGCCATTCGTCGGGCGAGACCACGGTGAAGGTGCCGTCGTAGCGGTCGCGGCCGCAGGGGTGGCGTACGGTCCACCGGCCGGTCCGCAGGTCGAGGCCGTGGAAGGGCCTGCCGTCGGCGAACGTCACCTCGGCGGTGCCGTCGGGCGCGGGGAGCAGCCGGAGCGTACGGCCCGCGCGGTTGACCGTACCGCCCCAGTCCAGCTCGCCGTCCTCGACGTGGAGGACACATCCGGCATCGTCGTCTTCGGCTTCGGCCGGGCGGAAGTCGGCCGTGCCCCGGAAGGTGCCGGTGGTGCCCGTGTCGGCGTCGTGGAGGGTGCGGTGCACGGTCCACGTCCCGGTCAGGTAGGCCACGGCGTCGGGCACACGGGTCGGAGCCGGTTCCTGGGCGGTGGTGCTCATGCACCCATTGTCCACGGACACGGAGGGGAACCGGGTCGTGCCTGCGCGGGCCCGTGCGGGCGCGGTCAGGCGGACGTCCCGTCTGCGGGGAGTTACCCCGTACGAAGGATGAAGTGCCCGTCGGCTTGTCGGTTTTCGGCTCGTCAGAACCGGTTGTACGGCACCGGGCGTCGTCCGGCTGAAGAGTGGCGGTCCGAGCCGAGGAGCATGACGGTGAGCACGGAGATCTATTTCGCCAGCAACTACCGGGATCTGTGCGAGCACTACGGCACGGCCGCGGGTTTCCAGTTCGAGTTCTCCTGCTGGCGCTGCCACGACACGTGGCGCTCGCCCTTCGAGCCGTACCACAGCGGGCGGCTGGCGAGCTGGCTGAGCCGGGCCGTCGGGATGGCGACGGGCGCGTTCGGCCGGGTGGGCAGCGGGGTGTCGACCGCTGTCGACGGGCTGGCCGGTTCCGGGTGGAGCGGTGCGCGCGAGTCCGCGCTGGCGCGGGCCGTCGAGAGCGCCAAGGCGCACTTCAACCGCTGCGGGCGGTGCAGCGTGTACGTGTGCCGCCGCTGCTGGAACCCGGAACAGGGCCTGTGCCTCACCTGTGCCCCCGACACGGCGGGCGAGATGATGGCGGCCCAGCAGCGCGGCCTCAACGACATGGTGTCCCAGCAGGCCTACGACCGCGGCCAGAAGCACGGCCACGACTTCGACGCGGCCACACCCCGGCAGCTGGTGTGCCCGCAGTGCCGCACCGAAGCACAGGGCGGCCGCTTCTGCCCGGGCTGCGGGCACCAGCTGGCACAGCGGACGGAGTGCGCCGGCTGCCGCGCGCCGCTGCCGGACGGGGCGGCCTTCTGCCCGGGATGCGGGACGCGGCGATAGCCCCCTCCTCAAAAACGCACCCCTGCACGGGGACCGCCGCCGGCCGCGCGCCGTCGGTCACACGCCGACCGCCTCCTCCATCTCCTCCTCCGCCTCGGCGGCACGGTCCTCGGGCTCCGGCCGTGCGCGGCGGGACTCCACGGCCCCCGCGACGGCGAGCACCGCGGCACCGGCGAGCAGCCACAGCATCAGCGTCCAGACATGGCCGTCGAGGCCCGCGCTGTCGAAGTAGACGAGGCTGCGGACGCCCTCGACGAAGCCGGCGCCGTTCCAGAAGGAGTGCAGTCCGGCGAAGAAGCCGTTCTGGAGTTCAGGGCGGTAGACGCCGCCCGCGCTGGTGAAGTTGAGCATGACGAACAGCACCATCACGCCGAGCGTGGTCCAGCGCTTGAGGAAGGTGTGGAGGCCGACGCCCATCAGCAGGATGCCCGCGGAGTAGGCCCAGGCCATGGTCCACAGGCCCCACATGCCGTGGTCGACCAGGTGGAAGACCGGGCCCGCGAACAGCACGCCTATCACGCTGACGGCGAGCGAGACGGTGCCCGCGAGCACCGCCCTCTGGCGCATCGGCAGCGCTCCGCCCGCGCCGCCGAGCACGGCGACGGAGGCGTACGAGCCGATGCTGAGCGCGACGAGCAGGAAGAAGATGCCCTGGCCGGTCGGGTCGCCGTCCGCCGGGGGCACGACATCGGTGATCTTCAGCGGGGCGCCCTGGCGCGCCGCGACGGGCGCGAAGGCCTTCTCCACCGCCACGGCGGTGGTGTCCGACCCGGCGGACGCGACGAGCAACTCGGGGGCGCGCTTGTCGGGCACGTAGGCGCCGAAGACGCGTCGGTCCTTGAGCTGCCGGACCGCTTCCGCGCGATCGGCGACGGTCCGTACGGAGAGCTTGTCGCCCGCCTTGTCGGCGATCGCGTGGGCCAGGGCCCGGGAGCTCTGCCCCGAGCCGACCACGGCGACGGGCAGCTCGTGCGGGGAGGGCTGGGAGAAGGCGCCCAGGTAGGCGAGGCCCATGCCCACGCACATCAGCAGCGGGGTGATCAGGTGGGTCAGCACGTGGCGCAGCGCGCCGCCGGGGGTGGGTCTCATGGGCGTGTTCCTCGGTCCCTTCGACGGGATAGTTGGCAAATACAACTCTTTCTCTAGGTTGTACTCTACAACCACATGGCCGAAAGGAATCCCCGTGCCCCCTCGTGACCAGTCCGTGGAGACCATCCAGCGCGAGATGACCGCCTTCGCGCGGCGTGCCCGCGCGACCGCGGCCCGTATGCATCCGGAGCTGTCGCTGGTCTCCTTCACCGTCCTCTCCCACCTGGAGGACCGGCCGGGCTGCCGGGCGACGGATCTCGCGGCCCACTACCTGCTCGACAAGTCGACGGTCAGCCGCCAGATCGCCACGCTGGAGCGCCTGGGCCTCATCGAACGGCGTGTCGACCCCGCCGACCAGCGCGTACAGGTGCTGCACCTGACGGAGGCGGGCACGGCGACGCTCGCCCAGGTCGCGGCGAGCCGCCTCGCGGCGTTCCAGGAGCGGCTGGGCGACTGGGACGAGGCGGACCTCGCCCGCTTCGCGGGCTATCTGCTGCGGTACAACGCGGCGTACGAAGCCGCCGGGCGGCCGTGACCGCCCGGCGCGGCCCGGCCGGAGGCCGCCGCGCCCCGTGGCGCGGCGAGGCCGCTCCCCCGCCTACTCCCCTGCCTGCTCCCCCGTATGCCCTTCCGTATGCCCTTCCGCGGGCGGCGGCTTGACGTTGGTGACGTCGACGGCCCGGCGGAGGGCCTTGGCGATGGAGACCGCGTCCCCCACCGCCCAGAGGTGGGTGAAGAACAGGCGGGGCTCGTCGGTCAGGCCGTGGTTGTGGACCTCGACGACATGGATCTTGCCTCGGACCAGCGCCTTGAGGACGTCCTGGACCTCGTCGGCGACCATGACGACGTCGCCGTTGAGCGCCGCGCGGCCGTCGCCCAGGGGCTGGAAGTTGAAGGCGCTGGTCGCGCCGATTCCCGCGGGCAGGACCATGCCTCCGTCGACGATGGTCTCGCGGCGGACGAAGACGCAGCGCCAGACCCCGTTGCTGTTGGTCCCCTTGGTGCCCAGCGCGGCGTCGATCCCGTCGGTGTCGAGGTCCTCGATCGGGGTGTCCTTGCGCGGCGGCGGGCCGGACGAGGCGGGCGGCGGGGTGTTGGTGCGGTCGATCGCCGCGCGCACACCCCGGGCCAGGCTCTCCGCGTCGCGGCTGTGGCCGTGGACGTGGGTCCACCACAGGTCGGGGCTCTGGGCGAGCAGGTGTTTGTGGATGGCGGTCTGGTCGATCCCGTGCCGCTGCAGCCCTTCGAGCAGGTGCTGCAGCTCACCCTCGGTGGCCACCAGGTCGCCCATCATGAGGGTGCTGCCGTCGGAGTAGCGCACGAAGGACGCGCTGGAGACCAGCGCGAGGGTCGGTTTGACCGCGACCCCGTACGAGACCACGCGCAGGTCCGTGCGCGGGAAACCGACGTGGTAGGTCATCCCGCGCAGCATGGAGCCCTGACGCCCGATGGCGTCCGCGACACCCCGCCACTGGGCCTCGGTGGTGGTCACGGGGTGGAGCCGGGCCTTGTCGGCCTTGCCGGCCTGGCCCCGCCGCGGGCCCGGCTGCGGGACCGGCCCCCGCGCGGGTGCGGTGCGGGCGGCGGCGGGTGTGGCCCGGGCCAGCACCGGCATCAGAGCCGCGGCGGCCACCAGCCGCCGCGGCAGGCCCCCGACCCGCTTTTGAGCGCCACTCAGCATACGAACGCCTCCTCGGGACCGATGGAACCATGGCGGAAGTGCGGACGCATGTGACGACGCATTGTCTCTGGTGCTGGTGGTGCCGGTGTTCCCCCGGACGGCCTCCGGAGAACCCCGTCCGGAGCTCTTTCCGGACCTCCTTCCGAGTGCACCGGTGCCCGCGTCCCGTGCGCGCGCCCGAACCCGAGGCCCCGCACCGGGTGCGGGGGTTAGGCATGTGGTGACCCCGGGTAGGGAGTGCTGGTTGTGTCGCACACAGGTTCCCCGAAGGAGTCAGCCTTGTCGCAGCGTGCCTTACGTCCCGGCCGCCTCGGCCGTCCCCGTCACCTCGGCCGTCTCGGCCGTCTCGGTCTCGCCGCCGTCACTGCCGCCGGCCTCGCGGTCTCGGTCGCGCCCGCCGCGCAGGCATCGACGCCTGCGAAGTGCCGCAAGGGGGACTTCTGTCTCTTCAGCGGGCCGCACCGGACCGGGAAGGTGCTCTACCGGCTCGACGTGAAGGTGACGAGGACGGGCTTCTCGTTCCCCGAGGTCGACGCGCTCGAACCGCCGGTCGCGCCGCGGTCGGCGTACAACCCGCTCCCCGACTCCTTCGGCTGCATCGTGCGGCTCAACGACAAGGCGCACTTCGCGGGCGACGAGCAGGAGATCCAGGGCTTCGGCGCCGCGGAGCTGAGCGGCGCCCTGGTGGCCTCGATCACGCCCGACTGCGGCTGAGCGCCGCACTTCCTCCCAGGGCTGTCCCCCGCGGTCCCCCGGCGCTAGTCTGTGCGGCCCGTCGGCCGACTGGGGGTGTGCCATGGGCAGTTTCGATCCCGTGACCGAGCACGCGAGGACCCGCGCGGCGCTGCGGGCCGCGGTCGCGCGGCTGGCACGCCTGCTGCGCGACATCCCCGATCCGGACGCGCCGTCCGGGCTGCCGGAGTGGTCGGTGGGTGACGTCGCCGCGCACCTCGGTGCCGTGTATCTCGCGTACTGCTCGGCCTTCACCGGCGAGTTCACGGGCTGGGCGGACGTCCTGCCACCGGACGACGGGCCGTTCGTCGAGCGGATCACGGCCGTGAACGCCGAGGCCGTGCGCCTCTTCGGCGACGACGAGCGCCGCCGTCTCGGGGACTTCGTCGCCGAGCGGGGCGAGACCTTCCTGCGGGTGACGCAAGGCCTCGCCCCCGACGCCCCGGTCGCCGCGCCGTGGTACGGGCAGCGCACCGTACTGACGCTGGCGACGGCGACCGGGCTGCTGCTCAGCGAGAGCCTGCTGCACGGGCTCGACATCGCGCGCCGCACCCGGCTGGCGTGGGCGATCGACCCGGACGAGGCGCGGCTGGCGCTGGGGCAGGTGATGCCGACGATGATGCCGCTGGCCCTGGACGTGGCGCGGGCGCGGGACGTGAGCCTCGCGTACGACGTCGTCATCAGGGGCGGCCCTCGGCTCGCGGTGGTCATCGACGGCGGCGCGGCGACGGTCGTCCGCGACGCGCCACCGCGTGCCTACGACTGCCGGATCACGGCGGCGCCCGTCGCCTTCCTGCTGGTCGCCTTCCGGCGTACGCCCGTCTGGAAACCGGTCGTCCGCGGCCGGATGCGGGCGGGCGGGCGCAGGCCCTGGCTGGCCCCGCGCCTCACCCGCCTCGTCGCGAGCCCGTGACCTGTACAACCGGCATGGCGGTCGGCGGTCAGTCGAGCTCCCGCGCCGGCTTGTCCTTGCCCGGGACCTCGTCGGGGGCAAGGATCCGGGAGTCGCCGGGGTAGGGCCTGCGCCAGCCGGTGGCCTCGTACCAGTCGACGCGGTTCATCTGCGCGGGGTTGACCTCGTCGAGCTCCGGTTCGGTGCCGCCGGTCGCCTGCCGGGCGCTCCACTGTTCCCACTGCCGCGCGAGCCGCTCCATGCCGTGCGGCACGCGGAGTTCCCCGGGCGGGCCCGCGCCCGGCTTCTTCAGCCCGTGGTCGAGGGGGACCTGGTTGGGCAGCGCGGTGAAGGGCGTGGTGTCGGGGGTGCGGGTGAACGCGTCGAACATCGGCTCGGCGGCCCGGTCGAGCTGGTTCATGGGCTGGATGCCGAGGATCTGCTCGATGGTGGTGGGGCCGCCCGTACCGGCCGCGGCGGCGGCCGTGGAGATCAGCGCGGCGGTGGCGGTGAGCGCCAGGACGCCGAGGCGTCTGTGTCTGCGCAGCCTTCTCATGACGAGACGGTACGTCTGACATGAGCATGTCGGTAACCCGCGGGACGTGGCGCGCGGGCGTCGGACGGGTGTACGACATCGGAAGGGAACGCGGCGCCGGAAGGGGGTGCGGAGGCCCTTCCGTGGCGTCGTCGTCCTCCGGCGGACCGCACGGGCCGTTCCCGTGGGGCGGGCCGCAGCGGTCGGGGGCGTCACCCGGGAGGAACCGTCCGGGCAGGAACGTGCAGTCGTCCGTCACCCCCCAGTAGTCGACCCGGGCGCGCAGCCGGGGGTTGGGGCGCCTGCGGTGGGCGCGGCGCAGTTCCATGCGGCGGTCGATGCTGTCGGCGGGCCAGTCGCGGCTCACCTTGTCCGCGCTGATGTTGCGGGCCGCGCCGATGTCGGCGACCTTCATGCCGCGGTCGCGGGCCTGTTGCACGACCGCCGCGTCGAGGTCGGCGAGGTCCTTGCCGAGCTCCGCCGCGCCCTTGAGCAGCGACAGGGACAGGGAGCGCAGCATGGCGGGCTCGGCGAGCGCCGTGCGGTCGGCGTGCGCGCGGTCGCGTAACTCCTCGACGCGCTCCATGACTTCGTCGAGGATCTCGCGGACGTAGTCGTCGTGGCGCGCGGTGTCCGGGGTGGCGCGCCGCCCTCCGGCACGGTGGAAGGCGGTGCGGCATTCCGCGCTGCAGTACTTTCTCGGTCGCCCCGAACCCGTGGAAGGAGTGACCGGGTTGGGACAGCCGGGGTTGCGACAGGAGGCCGGCTCCGCGCCGTTCGTCATGGCCGGGATGGACCTTTCGGGGCGTGCTGCGGACGAGGGGCGTCTACGGGAGGTGCGGGCGGGTCC
>NZ_JAINFC010000198.1 GCF_020740835.1 Streptomyces sp. UNOC14_S4 | reverse complement strand
ATACCGCTCCACCGTCCCCACAGCGGGCTGCTGTGGGGACGGTGGAGCGGTATCGCGTGGCGATTGCGCTTTCGCGCTCGCGCGCGGGGCGCGGCTGATGCTTTCCGGACTTCGGAGCGTGGCCGGGTGCGGGCCGGTGGTCGCTTTGTGCCCACCCTCCCCCAGCCTTCGGCCGGGGGTGCCCCCATCGCCAAGCGGGACGCCTGCCCACAAAGCGGGCGGGTACTTGCCGGCCCGCAACGCATGTACACGACCCGTCAAGCGAAAGCAGAGCTCTCCGTGCTGACCGTTGATTTCTCCCGCTTTCCGCTCGCCGCAGGCGATCGCGTGCTCGACCTGGGCTGTGGTGGGGGCAGGCACGCCTTCGAGTGCTACCGGCGCGGGGCCCGCGTCGTCGCCCTCGACCGCAACGCCGAGGAGATACGCGAGGTCGCCAAGTGGTTCGCCGCCATGAAGGAGGCCGGTGAGGCTCCCGAGGGTGCCACCGCCACCGCCATGGAGGGCGACGCCCTGGCGCTGCCCTTCCCCGACGACAGCTTCGACGTCGTCATCATCTCCGAGGTCATGGAGCACATCCCCGACGACAAGGGTGTGCTCGCGGAGATGGTCCGCGTCCTGCGGCCGGGTGGCCGGATCGCCGTCACCGTGCCCCGCTACGGCCCCGAGAAGGTCTGCTGGGCGCTCTCCGACGCGTACCACGAGGTCGAGGGCGGCCACATCCGCATCTACAAGGCCGACGAACTCCTGCGCAAGATGCGGGAGGCCGGGCTCAAGCCCTACGGCACCCACCACGCGCACGGCCTGCACAGCCCCTACTGGTGGCTCAAGTGCGCCTTCGGCGTCGACAACGACAAGGTGCTGCCCGTCCGCGCGTACCACAAGCTGCTGGTCTGGGACATCATGAAGAAGCCCCGGACCACCCGGGTCGCCGAGCAGTTCCTCAACCCCGTCATCGGCAAGAGCTTCGTGGCGTACGCGACGAAGCCGCGGCGCACCGGGGCGGACGCTTAAGTGACCACTTTCAGCAGGGGCCCCGGCAGCACCGAGCGCCTCGTCCTGCCCGGCGTGCTCACCGCGGAACAGGCCGCCCGCACGGTCGAGGCCATCGCCGCGGGGCAGCGCGAGGACGGCGCCATACCCTGGTTCCGGGGCCATCACCTCGACCCGTGGGACCACGTCGAGGCCGCCATGGCCCTGGACGCCGCCGGGGAGCGCGGCCGCGCCGAGGCCGCGTACCGCTGGCTCGCCGAGCACCAGAACCCGGACGGCTCCTGGTACGCCGCGTACGCCGACGGCGACGCCGCCGCGCCGACCGACCGCGGCCGCGAGACCAACTTCGTCGCCTACGTGGCCGTGGGCGTCTGGCACCACTACCTCTCCACCGGCGACGACGCCTTCCTCGACCGGATGTGGCCGACCGTCTTCGCCGCCGTGGAGTTCGTCCTCCGGCTCCAGCAGCCGGGTGGCCAGATCGGCTGGAAGCAGGACGAGGACGGCACGGACGTCACCGACGCCCTCCTCACCGGCTGTTCCTCCATCCACCAGGCGCTGCGCTGCGCCCTCGCCATCGCCGAGCACCGCGAGGAGCCGCAGCCGGACTGGGAGCTGGCGGCGGGGCTGCTGGCCCACGCCATCCGCGGCCACCCCGAGCGCTTCCTCGACAAGAACCGCTACTCCATGGACTGGTACTACCCGGTCCTCGGCGGCGCCCTGACCGGCCCCGCCGCCAAGGAACGCATCGAGGAGGGCTGGGACCGCTTCGTCGTCCCCGGCCTCGGCGTCCGCTGCGTCTCGCCCAACCCCTGGGTCACCGGCGGCGAGAGCTGCGAGCTCGCCATGGCCCTGTGGGTCATGGGCGAGTCCGACCGGGCCGTGGAGATCCTCCAGTGGATCCAGCATCTGCGGGCCGACTCTGGGCTCTACTGGACCGGTTACGTTTTCGATGACGATGCGGTCTGGCCCGAGGAGCAGACCGCCTGGACCGCGGGTTCGCTGCTTCTGGCTGTCGCCGCGCTCGGGGGGCATGAGGCGACGGTCGCTGTTTTCGGTGGGGAGTTGTTGCCGGTGGGGCTTGAGCCGGATTGTTGCTAGCCGGTTGTTTTCGGGGCGCCTATGGGGGAGCCTCGTGAGGTCGGTTCGCGGCTGACGGCTGTGGGTGGTTGCTCGCGCCGTTCCCCGCGCCCCTTTCAGGGGCGCCCTGACTCGAACGGGTGCGCCCGGTGGCGTGACCGTGAGGCCCTGCCTCACGCTAGGGGGAACGCCGCGTATCCACCGGAGGTCGCCTTGCAGCGTCGTCGTGCCGTCATCGCCGTCCCCCTCGTCTGCGGGCTGCTTCTCGTCGGTACGGGATGCGGGGGCGGGAAGAGTTCCAAGGCGAGCGAGACCGGCGGGCCGGAGCCCACGAATTCGATGGAGCGGCAGAAGTTCGCCAAGACCCGGTTCGTCGCCAACGCCGGGCTCGCCTCCGGTGCGGCCTATAAGTGGATCATCAAGCCGTACCGCAACGGCTCGTTCAAGAAGGGTGCCGACGGCCGTACCGGCGCCCTCATCAAGGCGGGGCTCGCCGGGACGTTCTCGTACAACCGGTTCAAGGCCGCGATCAACAACGCCAAGGGCGACCCGACGCTCTCCAAGGCCGTCGCCCCGCTCAGTTCGGGCATCGACTCGCTCAAGGGCCTGACCACGAAGTTCCGCAAGGGCGAGGCCACCGACAACGACGCCAACGCCTTCGACAAGGTCATCGGCAATGTGAAGGACGCGGGCAAGGGCGCCGGTGCCACGGTCACCGACCAAGTGCCCTCGTTCTCCGACGTCCAGAAGGGCTGACCGGGCCGTTTGCCTCCCCGGCGGGTTCCCGCGCGGACGGTGACGCACGGCACGCTCGTCCGCCGTCCTGCCGTGTCCGTGGCCGATCTACAGTGGGCGCGGGCGAACGGAAAGCCCCGGAATCCCGCAGGAGATGGCACAGATGAGCAAGCACTTCGACGTCGTGGTGGTCGGCGCCGGCCCCGGCGGCTACACCGCCGCCGTGCGCAGCGCGCAGCTGGGGCTGAGCGTGGCCGTGGTGGAGGAGCGGTACTGGGGCGGCGTCTGTCTCAACGTCGGCTGCATCCCGTCCAAGGCGCTGCTGCGCAACGCCGAGCTCGCCCAGATCGTGACGCGCCAGGCCGAGACGTTCGGCATCCGCACCTCGGGCCCGGTGAGCTTCGACTACGGCGTGGCCTTCCAGCGCAGCCGCAAGGTGGCCGACGGCCGGGTCGCGGGCGTGCACTACCTGATGCGCAAGAACGGCATCACCGAGTACGACGGCCGCGGCACCTTCACCGACGAGCGCACCCTCCAGGTCGCCCTCGCCTCCGGCGGCACCGAGACCATCACCTTCGGCCACTGCATCCTCGCGACCGGCGCCACCACCCGGCTGCTGCCCGGCACCCGGCTCAGCGAGCGGGTCGTCACCTACGAGGAGCAGATCCTTGACGAGGAACTGCCGGGGAGCATCGTCATCGCGGGCGCGGGGGCCATCGGCGTCGAGTTCGCGTACGTGCTGAGCAGCTACGGCGTGCGCGTCACGCTTGTCGAGTTCCTCGACCGCGTCGTGCCCACCGAGGACGCCGAGGTGTCCAAGGAACTGGCCCGCCAGTACCGCAAGCTGGGCATCGAGATCCTCACCTCCACCCGCGTGGAGGCGATCGACGACGGCGACCCGGCCGCGCCCGTGCGGGTCACCGTCACGCGCGACGGGCAGCAGCAGGTCCTGGAGGCGGACAAGGTCCTCCAGGCCATCGGTTTCGCCCCGCGCGTGGAGGGCTACGGCCTGGAGAACACGGGCGTGAAGCTCACCGACCGCGGTGCCGTGGCGGTGGACGGCCGGGGCCGTACGAGCGTGCCGCACATCTTCGCCATCGGTGACGTGACGGCCAAGATGATGCTGGCGCACGCCGCCGAGGCCATGGGTGTCATCGCCGCGGAGACCATCGCCGGGGCGGAGACCATGGAGGTGGACTTCGCCATGATCCCGCGGGCGACGTACTGCCAGCCGCAGATCGCCAGCTTCGGCTACACGGAGGAGCAGGCCAAGGCGGCGGGCTACGACGTACGCGCCGTGAAGTTCCCCTTCTCCGCCAACGGCAAGGCCCATGGCCTGGGCGAGCCGACCGGCTTCGTGAAGGTGCTCAGCGACGCCCGGTACGGCGAGATCATCGGCGCCCACCTGATCGGCCCCGAGGTGACCGAGCTGCTGCCGGAGCTGACGCTGGCTCAGCAGTGGGACCTCACCGTCCACGAGGTCGCGCGCAACGTGCACGCGCACCCGACCCTGGGCGAGGCGGTGAAGGAGGCCATTCACGGCCTGGCCGGACACATGATCAATATGTGAGTCGCGTGTTTCGCGTATTCATGTGTTGAGGTCCGCGAGGACGCGGAGCGTCTCCCTGTCCGGCGCGATGACGAGCAGGTCCGTGACCGGGCCCGCGCGCCACAGGTCCAGACGCTCCGCGATGCGGGAGCGCGGGCCGACGAGGGAGATCTCGTCGGCGAAGTCGTCCGGTACGGCGGCGGCCGCCGCCTCGCGGTGCCCCGCGAGGAACAGCCGCCGTACCTCGCGGGCCGCGTCGCCGAAGCCCATCCGGGCCATGAGGTCGGCGTGGAAGTTGCGCCCCGCGTGGCCCATTCCGCCGATGTAGAAGCCGAGCATCGCCTTCACCGGACGCAGCCCCTCCGCCACATCGGAGCAGACGCGCGCCTGCGCGAGCGGGGCCACCATGAAGCCGTCGCGCGCCCCGGCCAGGGCGTCCGCGTAGAGCTCCGTCCGCAGCGGTGACCAGTACAGCGGCAGCCAGCCGTCGGCGATGCGCACGGTCTGGGCGACGTTCCGGGGGCCCTCGGCGCCCAGCAGCACCGGCAGGCCGGGGCGGAGCGGGTGGGTGACGGGCTTGAGGGCCCTGCCCAGGCCGGTGGCGTCCGGGCCGTCGTACGGGAGCGGGTGGTAGCGGCCGTCCAGGACCACCGGTCCCGCGCGCCGCAGCACCTGCCGGACCACGTCCACGTACTCCCGCGTCGCCGTCAGCGGGCTCTGCGGGAACGGCCGCCCGTACCAGCCCTCCACCACTTGCGGCCCGGAGAGCCCGAGCCCCAGCAGCAGCCGCCCGCCGGAGAGGTGGTCGAGCGTGAGCGCGTGCATCGCCGTCGCCGTGGGGGAGCGGGCCGCCATCTGCGCCACCGCCGTGCCGAGCCGGATGCGGCGGGTGTGCGCGGCGATCCACGCGAGCGGGGTGAAGGCGTCGGAGCCCCAGGACTCGGCCGTCCAGACGGAGTCGTAGCCGAGGCGCTCCGCTTCGGTCGCGAGCTCGGTGTGGCGGGGGTCGGGGGTGCGGCCCCAGTAGCCGAGGGCCATGCCTAGGCGCATGGCGCCCACGGTAGCTGACGGCGCGTCAGTTATCACCCCGCTTCACGGCGCCCGTTCCCGGGGGCGGAGCCCCTGGCCCCCGTTTCGGTGCGGCCCGTGGGCACAAACGGGAGGTGATACGTAAGCACAGCCGCCGGGCCGCGCCCCATCAGGGGCGCGGGGAACTGCGCGACCAGCCCCCACCGACCTGCAGCCGCGCGCCGAGAACAAGAGGCAGCCCGGTAGGCGCCGCGCAGCGGACCCGCAGCCGCGCGCGCAGCGCAAGACGCACCCCTGTGGGCGCAACCGGACCACGGCCGCAACTGACCACGGGGTCCGGGGGCGAAGCCCCCGGCCATAGCATGGCCGCGACCAATCGCACCGCACGCCAGGAGCCCGCCATGCAGCCCCAGCCCGCGATACTCGCCGCCTTCGAGGCGGCAAAGGGCTTCATGCCCTTGGACGAAGGGCTCGCCCTCCACGCCGCCGCCCAAGCGGCAGCGGCCACGCACCCCGCGCTCCCCCTCCTCGAAGTGGGGACGTACTGCGGCCGGTCCACCATCCTGCTCGCCGCCGCGGCGCGTGAGGCCGGGACGACGGTCGTGACGGTCGATCACCACCGCGGCAGCGAGGAGCAGCAGCCCGGCTGGGAGTACCACGATCCGACCGTCGTGGACGCGGAGGTCGGCCGGATGGACACGCTGCCGACGTTCCGCCGCACGCTGCACAAGGCGGGTCTGGAAGAGCACGTCATCGCGGTCGTCGGGCGTTCCCCGCAGGTCGCGGCGGTGTGGGGGACGCCGCTCTCCCTCGTGTTCATCGACGGCGGGCACACCGACGAGCACGCCACGAACGACTACGAGGGCTGGGCGCCGCACGTCGCCGACGGCGGGCTGCTCGTCATCCACGACGTCTTCGCCGACCCGGCGGACGGCGGGCAGGCGCCGTACCGCGTGTACCGCAGGGCTCTGGAGTCCGGTGCGTTCACCGAGGTCTCGGTAACGCGCTCCCTGCACGTACTGCGGCGTGTGGCTTGACGCCATTACTTCGTATACTGGACCCGGGCTCTGAGAGGCCGGGTTAGCATCGCGGGGTGTCCAAAGGCAGTTTTCCCCGCATGCCGCGCCCTCTGGGCGACGGCCGCGTGACCCGGCGCCTGAGCGGCACCCCGCTCCTCATCGCCGCCGCGGCGATCGTGCCCGTGGGCTTCTGCGGCTGGCTGTTGTGGGACGCGAGCGGCGGTTCCGGGGGTGACGGCAAGCACCCCACGGCCGCCGCGGTGAGTTCCGCCCCGGCGTCCTCGTCGCCGTCCTCGCCCTCGTCCCCGTCCCGGTCCGCGTCCTCCGCCGCCCCGCGCTCGGCCGCTCCCTCCCCGGAGCGTTCCTCGGAACAGCCGTCGTCCGCGGCGCCCCGGTCCGACGGCCCCCTCAAGGGCAAGGTCGTCGTCATCGACCCCGGCCACAACATCCACAACAGCGAGCACACCGCCGAGATCGACCGTTCCGTCGACATCGGCACGGGCCGCAAGGAGTGCGACACCACCGGCACGTCCACGGACGCCGGGTACGCGGAGGCGACGTTCAGCCTCGACGTCTCCCACCGCATCCGCACGATGCTCCAGGAGCAGGGCGCCACGGTGCGGCTCACCCACGACGGCGACCGGCCGTACGGCCCGTGTGTGGACGAGCGCGCCCGGATCGGCAACGAGGCGCACGCCGACGCGGCCGTCTCCGTGCACGCGGACGGCGCGGCCGTCGGCGACCGCGGGTTCCATGTGATCCTGCCGGCGTCGGTGAAGGGCGGCGCGGCGGACACCGGCCCGATCGCCGGGCCGTCGAAGGAGCTGGGCGCCCGCGTCGCGGGCAACTTCCTCCGGACGACCGGGAGCGCGCCCTCCAACTACATCGGCGGCGGCACCGGCCTGGACACCCGCTCCGACCTCGGTGGCCTCAACCTCTCCAGGATTCCCAAGGTCTTCATCGAGTGCGGCAACATGCGTGACCCCCAGGACGCGGCCCTGCTCACCGACGCGTCCTGGCGCGAGAAGGCGGCGCGGGGCATCGCGGACGGCATCGCCGACTTCCTGCGGAAGTAGCCCGGCCGCCCGTGCGGATCTGAATACTGCCAGGCCACGGGCATGTCACGAGGGAGATACGAAGGAGACGCCCGGGCCGTGCAGGCGATAGGTTCACCCGTACGATGGGGGCTCACCCCCGCGCCTTTCCGCACCCCGTGCACCGGCGACAGCGACGACATTGATCAACACTGATCGACACTGACGAAGGATTTTAGGTGAACATCCGCTCCCTCACTCGAGGCGACGGCGTGGTGATCGGAGCAGCGGTGTTGCTGTTCATCGCCTCGTTCCTGAGCTTCTACTCGTACGACTGCGGCCAGTCGTCGCTCTGCCCGGCGGAGCCGAACGGCTGGAAGTCCGGGCTGTTCCCCGTACTGCCGTCGATCTTCCTCGCCGGGATCATCGCCGCCGGGTTCATCGTCGCCGCCCGCTTCCAGCCCGAGGGGCGCAAGCTCGCGGGCATGGGCCTGGACCAGTGGGGCACCGCGCTCGCCGTGTTCGCCGCGTGGTCCTCGCTGTGGACGATCATGGGCGGCAGCTCCGGCGTGTCCGCGGGCATCGGCCAGATCCTGGGCCTGATCGCCAACCTCGTGCTCGCCGTGGTCGCGGTCCTCACGCCGCGCACCCCGGCCCTCAAGGCCCCGCTGCTCGCCGCCGCGGGTCCGCAGGCCCCGTCCCCGTACGGCGTCGGCCCGAACCCCGGCTACGGCTACCCGGGCCCGGGCGGCATGCAGCAGGCCGGTGCCGCGGGCCCCTACGGCGGCCAGCCCTCGTACGGCGGCCAGCCGCAGCAGGAACAGCAGGGCTTCGGCGGTGCCGCCCAGCAGAGCGCGGCGCAGCCCGCCGCCGCCCCGGCCGGTGACTTCGCCCCGTTCTGGTTCGCCGTGCCGGTGACGCGTCCGCTGTTCGCGGAGGACGGTTCGCCGACGCCGGTCGCCGAGCTCGCGCCCGGCACCTGGTACCTCGCGGTGGAGCAGCGCGGTCAGGCGCTCGTCGCGCAGACGCAGGACGGCCGCCGCGGTGTGCTCCAGGACACCTCGGGCATCCAGCGAGGCTGATCCGTCGCGCAGCATGACCTGACGGCCCGCCGGGGTTCTCCCCGGCGGGCCGTTCGTCGTCTCGTCGTCGGGGGTTACAGCCAGCCGTTCTGGCGGGCGGCGCGGACCGCCTCCATGCGGTTGCGGGTTCCCGTCTTGCCGATCGCCGCGGAGAGGTAGTTCCGCACCGTGGCCGGGGAGAGGTGGAGCTTCGCCGCGATGTCGGCCACCGTCGCGCCGTCCACCGCCGTCGCGAGGACGTCCCGTTCGCGCTGGGTGAGGGGGTTCGGGCCCGCGCTGAGGGCGGCCGCGGCCAGGGCCGGATCGATGACGCGCTCGCCCGCGAGCACGCGCCGGATCGCCGCGGCGAGCTCCTCGACCGGGCCGTCCTTCACCAGGAAGCCGCAGGCCCCGGCCTCCATCGCCCGGCGCAGATAGCCGGGCCTGCCGAAGGTCGTGAGGATGAGCACCCGGCACTCGGGCAGGCTCGCCCGCAGGTCGGCGGCGGCGTCGAGGCCGCTGCGGCCGGGGAGTTCGATGTCGAGCAGGGCGACGTCGGGGCGCGTGTCGAGCGCGGTCGGCAGGATCGCGTCGCCGTCGCCGACCTGGGCGACGATCTCGATGTCCTCCTCCAGCCCCAGCAACAGCGCGAGCGCACCCCGCATCATGCCCTGGTCCTCGGCGAGGAGGACTCTTGTACGGGGTGCCGGTCGGTGGTCTCGGGGCGTCGCGTCCATGGGGGCAGACTACGGCCAGAGCCGCAGATCAGGGCTTGGGGAAGCCTCTGCCGACGCCCGGGGGGTGCCGACCGGGGCGGGTGTCAGACGCGGGTGCGCTCGCGCTGGCAGTGCAGGCACACGTACCTGGACCGGAGCACCAGCTTCATGGCGTCCGGGTCCTTGTGCGCGGGGCACAGCCACGACAGCTCGGACGCTTCGGGAAACTCGCGCTTCAGGAACCGCCGGGCGGTCGCGCGGGCGCTGCCGTCGCCTGAACCGGGGGCGCTACTTGTCATCTCCGTCGCCGTTCTCGTCGGGCTCAGGCTCCGGCTCGGGGGCGCTGACGATCTCGTTGCCCGCCACGTCGTAGCCGTTGACTTCATCCCTGCCCATCGCGGGCCTCCCTTGGTTGTAGCGAATGGGGCTGGTTCTCGGTACCCCGCCCGACCGTCTCCGCCTCACGAGAACGAGGAGGCGTGCGACCGGGCGGGCGTAGGTTCCTCATGGAGCCGTCATCGCCGCCCCGCCACTTGGTGGCCCTTGTGGGGGTGGTTCCGAAGTTCCACGTTGCAGTCGGAGACCTTCGAGCCGTCGCCCCTGGCCTGCGCCTCGCTGCGTTCCTTGAACAGCGACGTGCACACGCCGCAATGGGGGTCGCCCTCGGGTTCGCTGTCCAGCTTCAGCGGCAGCTCTACCGAGGGTTGCGGGTACGTTTTGGCCTTCATACGGTGTCGCCGTCCCCTCACGTGGTCCGATGCCCACCACGCTAGGAACTACGGCCTCTCAACCCCCAGCCGATTGCGCGTGATTGCGGACCAATTACCTGAGGGAATCGATCGCCGCTGCGATCAACCGGCGAGCCTTCGAGCCGTAGACCGCCATGTCGGCCAGTGTGGCGAACGCGTCGGCATATGCACTGACCTCGGTGGGCTGGGTGATCGTGAGGTAGCCGCTCACCAACTCGACGTTGACCTGAGCCTTGTCGTAGATCCAGAACCCCTCTACTGGCATGCGAGTCCGGACATGGCTGTCTGGAACAACTCCGACGCTGATGTTGGCCAGTCGGCCAACCGATAGCAAGTGTTCAAGCTGCCCGTGCTGTACCTCGGTGCCTCCAAGAGAGTTCCGCAGTGCCGATTCCTCCATGAGGAACGCGAACCGGCGGCTTCCCTCGAAGAGCACGCGCTGACGCTCCATACGGATGGCCACGGCGTCGGCCACGTCATCGATCGTGACCCTCCGCCGCTGGACAGCGCGTAGCACGGCCTCGGTGTACTCGGAGGTCTGTATCAGGCCGGGGACGAAGTTCGGGGAGTAGGCTCGGAATCGTTGGGTGCGCTCATACAGCGGTAGGACGGATTCCTGAGCGCGTCGCAGTCCTGTGCGTTCCATGCGGTGCCACTGCACCCACATGCCCTCGACAGCACGCAGGGAAGCGATCAGGTCGGCTGCTTGGCCGTCCGCACCGCAAGCCCGGCACCAAGCCCGGATGTCGTCAGCGCTCGGGGCGGTCTTCGCCGTCGAGATCCGGGAGACCTTGGACGGATGCCAGCCGCACAGCGCGGCAAGCTGTTTGCCTTCCAGCCCTGCGTCCCGACACAGCTCTCGGAGCCGATCCGCGAGGGCCTGTCGGGCCGCTTGGACGCTGGAGGACGATGACGCTGCCATGGCTCAGACGGGCCGGTACTCCTCATGTGGAACAGCGCGCTCCCACACGTCTTCGAACGCATCGACGCACAACTTCACCACGCGAGGGTCGTCGAACGGTTCCGGACCAGCGGACGTCCCGTCGCCCGTGAAGTGGTTGAACTTTCCGTGAGACCCGTCGAACACCCAGAAATCGTTACCGGGCAGGGCAATGCCCGAGGCGCGACGGCGGGGCAGCCAACGCACTCGTTCGCCTCCTGCGAGATTCACCGGGGCGGTCACGTCGTACTCGAACCGGCAGTAGTCCGACAGGGGCTCACTGACGATCCGGGCACGGCGCACAACCACGCCACGCGCTGTCGCCTCCTTCATCAAATCGGTCCACGCCTGGTACTTGGCTGCCGCTTCATCGGTGCGTCCCTCCTGCCAAGCGATGAACCCCGGATCATCCCGGATGTAGCTGTCGCGCATCTCCAGGTGGACAGCGCTCAGGGTGACTCCGGCCCACTCTTCCTCAAGCGTCTTCGCCGGCACCGTTCGCCTTACTCTCACTGTTGGGACGGGGGATGAACCGCAACATGACCTCCGGCAGCCGGATGATCGTCTCGTGATCCGGAACATCTGTCCCGTGGCCGGGAACCGAGCCGGTCTCCTGGCACGCTTTCACCTCTTCCTCGGAGGCCCGGTATGACTGGATCAGCAGGTCTCCGCTGTCCTCGTCCAGCCAGATGTCGGAGACTCGTTGCCAGGCGTGTTCGGGATGATCCCGAGGAACCGAAGCCTCATGCCTACCCGCTCCCAGTGTCGATCGGATTGCGGCTGCTTGCTCGACCTTCGCCTCTCCGGCCGGTCGGCGCAAGAGGGCCGATGGGCGCATCAAAGGCCCCGCACCCATCCCAACGAGAGACAGGCACAGGGCTCCGGAGGGTTCGCTCCTGACGGCAGGGACGCCTATCCGAGGTGATGAGCCTGGTAGTGCAGCACCTCTTGCCGATTGATCGCCTTCAGCTCGCCGAGGTCGTCCCGCTCCTGCGCGGCCCGGCCCGCGAGGTCGAGATTTTGGCACGTGGCGCATGGAGGCGCCCACGCTTCCTCGACAGCGGGTGGTCCGCCCGTGTGAGGCAGCGGAATGACGGCTGGGCACTCTGCCGGAGAGGTCAGCACGAAGGACTCCTCCCCTTGCGACGGTCCGGTCGGAGGGGGAGACGTTCCGAGTACGCTTCCCTCAGCGATGCCCGACGCTGCCGCGGACTTGGCCGGTGCGGGAGAAACAGCTGGCAGTGCCGCCATGGGCTTGGTCCTCGCTGCCTTGATCCGCTTTTTCAGCATGGTATCGGGCATCCCGTACCTGGGGACCCATCTGATACGTGTCGCCGTGGTCCGCGCGCATGCCGCCTGGCCCTCCGATACGCGGAACAGATAGTGGAAGGTGCAGGAGGGGTGGCCGGCAGCGACCCGGCTTTCCGGGGACTCTTGGGCAGCGATCAGGAGTGGTTGGCGCGTCAGGGCGTCAGGTGGTCGGAGATCAGCAAGGGCTACGTCCAGACAGATCCCTGTGGCGCCGGCCAGTGCTTCGCGCGCGCTGTGCCCCAGGCCCCTTTCGGACAGGAGGCGAGCAATGCTCAAGACCTGTGGATCGGACCCGGGTTGGTGTACGAAGGGCGTACCTTCCCGGGTGATCGATTGATGGTCATCGAGTAGGCCGACGTTCGCAGCGTCGGTCGGGAAGGCACGCCCGTG
>NZ_JAINFC010000197.1 GCF_020740835.1 Streptomyces sp. UNOC14_S4 | reverse complement strand
GCCCCGCACAGGTGCCCCAGCAGCCGCGCATACCGCTCACGCAGAGAACGCCACGCGGGGCCGCCCAGCGTGGCCCGTACCCGCCCCGGCGACGCCCCCTGGTCCACATCGATCTGCAGGAACCGGCCGCCGTGCCCGCCCAGGATCTGCGCCGCCCGCACTGCCGGGCTGTCATTGCCCGCCACCTCGAACCCCGCCCGTGCGAACAGTCCCACGCCGATATGCGCCGACGCCCGCTCACCCGAGATCTCCCCGGCCGACGCCGCGTCCGCTGCCAGATCGTCCCCGAGCCGCGCCCACGCCCACGGCACACCACGCTGGACAGACGGCACCAGCATCCCGATGCCCTGCAGCCCCGCCACAAACGCGGATGCCGACCGCGCCTCCCCGGGCGGCACCCCCAGCCCCTCGGCGACCAGAGCCTGCTGAGCAGGCGCCAGGAACCGGTCCCACAGCTCAGACGCAACCGCCGCGACATCGATCATGCGAAACAGCAACGGATACGCCGTCAACGTCGTGGTATCGACATCACCCCACGGGCAGACATCGATACCACCGAACCGGCCGTCCTCCACCACGCCCACAACCAGCCCCCTGACAAGCCCCGGACCAGGCCACCTCGCAGCCTCAGCATCACGCTTACCACCGCCCCGCCCTCCGCCGCAGCCTCACCGCGGCGGCTCCCGCATCCTGCAGGCAGCAACACGGGAGACCCACCAGACAATGCTGCATACCCTTGGCACCACACCCTGACCCGTCAGGGGTGACTCGACCTTCGGGGTCGCAGTGAGATACAGCCGACGCACCTTCCCTGCGACAGCAGGGGTGATTCGACGCGCGGCGTCGCAGTCAGATACAGCCGACGAGCCCGCCCTGCGCAAGCAGGGGTGACTCCTCGTACGGAGTCGCGGTGACATAAAGCCGACGTGCTCTCCCAGCGTCAGCAGGGGTGACTCCGTCTCTCCGATCCGTGTGGTGCGCGCCAACACCATCGCCCCGCGCAAGCAGGGGGTGACTCGTGCGGTCACTGCAACGAGCCGAGCGGAATCCCGTCCGCCCCGCGTCAGCAGGGGTGACTCGCCGGACTACGCCGACAAGTGGATCATCATCGCCTCTCCCAAGCGCCAGCAGGGGTGACTCTACGGGCACGATCAGCGAGGCGAGCTTTCCCTCGTCCACCCCGCGTCAGCGAGGGTGACTCGAGCTATGCGCGTGATGTGGAAGGCGCCTTGCGACCTGCCCTGCGCAAGCAGGGGTGACTCATACGGGGTGTACTGGCTCCACCCGAACTCGGTGTCCGCCCCGCGCAAGCGGGGGTGACTCAGGACCAGCCGGAGCCACCTTCTTCAATGCCCCGCCCTACGGCAACAGGGACCCGCCGAACCGCACACCTGAGCGGGGTGTGCACAGCCCGCGCATCCGACCGACCGGCTCCGGCCGACGCCAGCAAGCCCTGACTCTTCCTTCCTTACACAGGGCAAGCCATTCCCTACCCTGCACAGTCTCCGTTTTGGGGACACACAAACCGGCTTCCCCGTCACACAGCGCAAGATCAGGGAAGTGGCGCGCTATCAGGATTCCAGACCCCGCATGCCATGCCCGGCCTTCCCTCCGCGGATCCTCCATTGCGTCTGCTACGGGATGCTGAGCTGCTCGATCACGGTACGCGCCCATTCCTGAGCGCCTTCCTCAGCACCGGCGGCCAAGCCGGTGGCCACAGGGGCGAGCACGCCTTTGACGGCAGACAGCGCGCGGCGGATCTTTCCACGGTCCGGCTCGGCCCGGGTGACTTCCGTGAGTACTTCACCGGCGGCTTCCTCGGCGTCCTGCCTGTCTTCCTCGGCCAGGCCGGCGGCATCGAGGTTCTCCAGCGCCGCGGTCACCGCCTGCGCTATGCCTTCATATCCGGGAGCAACCTGCTGCGTCTGGTTCTGTGTCTGCACCACGCTCGTGTTGCCCCAGGCAAGCTGGGCACCTTCGGCACTGCCGTGAAAGACCGGCCCGTTGTAGACCGTGCTTCCCGCCGGGACCACGGACCCGTCAGCAGTCAGGGGAACGTTGATGGGGTACTTGTCGAATTCGCGCTGCATGTTCTTCATGAGCTTTTCAATGGCGCGCCGGTCAATGCCATCGGATGCCACGCATGTCCTCCTCTGTCAGCCTGCCGGACCAGGGTAGGCGGAGGCCCTGACATCCCGGCCGCAGGCCGGCAGGACTCAAGTGGGCGCGCGAGGCATCCGCCCGCTGCCGTCACGGATTCCGGCCCGGTTCACGCAGCTGGATGTGCAGCACTGCAGGCGGGAAAATCCGGCCCCAGAGGGTCCGCCGGACGGTGTTCCGGCAGATGCCCCTTTTCGGACCTGCGCGCTGGGAAGCCCCTGGTCTGGGTACAGGGCGCGCTTGATGGGGCCGAGGGGCCGAGGCACAATGAAATTAAATATTTGTTCGATTTTGTTCGGGAATGCGAGCCTGGGGATGGTCGCCCTCATCTTCCCGGCCCCGCTACCTGCAGTTTCGCGCCTGGTGGGAGGCACCATGGCCGCAAGCAAGATCACCAGCCCCTTCCCCCAGCGGTTCACGGACCGCCAGTGGGCGCACTACGTCAAGCAGGGAAAAGGCCTGGTGGAAGAAGAGACACAGATCCAGTTCCGCCTCGGCGATCTCACCCTGAAGATGGTCCCGTCCCAGCGCCCGGGCGACAGCAGCCAGCGCGGCGTGTTCCCGGTGCTCGACAGGTTCGCGGACGAGATCGGCATCAATGTCCACACCCTGATCGACTACCGGCACGTAGCCGTCAAGTGGCCGCCGGAGCACCGCGCCCCGGATGTGTCCTGGTCGATCCACCGGGCGCTGGACGCCCTCGATGACCGTTTCGAACTGATCAGTAACCCGCCACGGGGGACCGTGAAGTGGACGGAGGACAAGGCCCTCAGCCATGCCGGGCGGCTTCCGAGCCGACCTTTGACCAAGGCCGAGAAACTGGACCGGGTACGGGTCCTGCTGGACCAGGACGACAACGCCGCCGAGGCCGTCGGCGAACTGATCAAGCGGCCGGACGTCGCGCACCGGGTGATGAGCAACGACGCGAACAAGCGCATCCTCTACCGGGCCCACCACGAGCAGCGGCTGCAGGCCGCCGGAGCCCGCCAGGCAGCCGCCTACGAGGATGACGAGGAAGAAGAAGAGGGGGAAGAGACCACAACACAGCAGGTGCGGCGCCGCGAGCCGGCCGTGGACTACACGAGGGCATCCAGCGAGGTGCTCGAGCTGATCGGGACGGGCACGACCTTCCTGGTGGAGATGCAGCGCCTGATCCCCGAGCTCCACGTCGCGGAGTTCACCGACCGCGAGGTCCGCGCCGTCCTGGACAACCACCGTCGCATCCGCGCGGCCCTGGACTGGTGCGACACCGTCGTGACGACGGGCGAAAAGACCATGGACGAGGAACTGGCGCGCATCCTCTCCGAAGGCGATGAATAACGATGCCACCCCGTGCGACCACTGCGGAACGCAAGACGAAGGAGGCGCCCCGGCCACGGCGCACCCCACCCGTCGCCACTCAGCACCTTGCCGAAATGGCCTGGCAGGTCCTGGAAGACGCAGGCGAGGACGTCATCGTCACCAAGCAAGAGATCACCAGCAAGATCCACGCCACCGAAAGCCAGTTCACACGCCTGAAGAGCTACATCCGTGACCACATCACGATGGAAAAAGGCAAAGCATTCCTGGCCTTCCGCGAGGGATACCTGTTCACCACCGACCCGACGAAGATCGCCGAAAGTGTCGGCTGGCGGCTGCGCCGCATCAACACCGAACTCCGCCGCCTGCTGACCGGCTGGATCAACCCCCTGGGCGAGGACGTCGCCAACTACGAGGTCCTCACGATGTACCAGGAGGAGATCGGCCACATGCTGCGCCTGTCCGAAAGGATCAGGAGCCTCGGCACCTCGATGCCCCAGCCCGTCAAAACTACGAAATCCAGAAGACGCCGCCGCACGGCCGCTCCCGCCACATGACAGCGACGATCCCTCCGCATGAACGGGCACCGGCGTCATGACGCGGTCCTCGGGTCACCGGCCGGCCAGCGCCGCGGCCCTGCACCAGGCGCTGGCCGCACTGGGCGCTGCCCCCACCCTCGACCACGCCCGGCGCCCCCACGGCCCACGCCCGCAATACGCCCCACTGCTCCTCGGCATCCTCCTCGCCAAAGCAGAACTCGACGCCGCCGTGCGCGCCGACCCCGCAGCAGACCCACCCGACGGGCTGACCGCACTCATCCGCGGCTACCACACCCTCACCCGCTCCGAAGAAGCACGCCTGCGCCTGCTCACCCTCCGACTGGTCAGAACCGCCTTCGACATCACCCTCTACGAAGAACCCGGCGACCCCTGCACCCCGGCAGCGGAAAACGCCGCCATGACAGCAGCCAACATGATCAACGCCTGCCGCCTCACCCGCCACGGCACCGGACCAGACGACCAGCACGCCCTCACCACGGCACTGGAATCCGCCCACCAGTTCCACCACAGCACCGCACAAGCACTCAAACAGGCCCGGCGCCAGCTCACCAAGAACCGTTCCTTGTAAGTTGAGTAGGAACGGGTCTTGGACCCACGCCTGCTCACTGCGGACACCCGAACGGTTTTGGATGCCCAACTGGTTGCCCGCGTTCTCAATTCTTCCGTTCGGGGCGTGTCAGTCACTCCGTGTAAGTCCTAGGGGTTTAGTTGAGGGTAATGCGGTCCTGGAAGTAGATCGAGAACGCGTTCAGCGCGGCCTTCCAGTGCGGCGCGACGTGCGTCTTGCTCCTGGTCTTGGGCTCGATCAGCTCGCGGATGGCGAGGTAGAGCACCTTGACTGCGGCCTGCTCCGTCGGGAAGTGCCCGCGGTTGCGGGTGACTTTCCGTAGCCGCGCGTTGATCGACTCGATCATGTTCGTGCTGTAAATCACCTTCCGGATCTCGGGCGGGAACGCCAGATAGGGCACGAAGTCCTGCCATGCCTGGGTCCAAGTCCGGGCCACGGCTGGGTACTTGCGTCCCAGGTCCGAGGCCGTGAACTCCTCCATGGCCTGCTCGGCGGCCTGCTCGGTCGCCGCGGTGTAGATCCGGCGCAAGGCTGGCACGAGCTTGCCGTGATCGGCCTTCGACGCATATCGGAGCGACGCTCTGACCAGGTGAATTACGCAGGTCTGGACCGTGGCGCGGGGCCAGACGGCGTTGATGGCGTCCGGCAGTCCGGGCAGGCCGTCGCAGCAGGCCACGAGCACATCGTCGACGCCTCGCGCCTTGAGCTCGCCGAGGATCGTGAGCCACTGGCGGGCGCCCTCGCCGTCCTTGCCGATCCACAGCCCCAGCACGTGCTTGCAGCCGTCCAGGTCGACGCCGACGGCGAGATAGACGGGCCGGTTGGCGACCTTGCCGTCGCGGACCTTGATCCAGAGCGCGTCGATGTAGACGACCGGCCAGAGGGCGTCCAGCGGCCTCGACTGCCAGGCTGTGATCTCGTCGCTGACTGCGTCGGTCACCTTGGAGATCAGGTCCGGCGACACGTCGGTGCCGTACATCTTCGCCAGATACGAGCGGATGTCACGCACGGACATCCCACGGGCATACAGGGCCAGGACCTGCTCGTCGAACCCGGACAGCCGCCGGGCGTTCTTCGGGACGATCTGCGGCTCGAAGTCTCCGTTGCGGTCCCGCGGCACGTCCACCTCGAGCGGGCCGACGTCGGTCAGCACGGTTTTCGCCGAGGTGCCGTTGCGGGAGTTGCCCGAGCCGCGGCCGGCCGGATCGCCCTTCTCATAGCCGAGGTGTTCGCTCATCTCGGCCTGCAGAGCCCGCTCGAGCAGGGCCTTGGACAACTGCTGCAGCAGGCCGCCCTCGCCGGCCAGCCGTGCACCGGCGGCGTCCGCCGAATCCATCAGCTGCTCGAGGAGAGCATCCACCTGCTCGGCCGGGACCGCCTCGCGGGCAGCAGGCTCAGGTATGTGGGTCTCAGACACGCGATCTTGCCTTTCCGGAGGGACGGGGCCAGACAGACCCCGCCACACTCTCAGATCACGGACTTACACGATCATCCGGACACGCCCTCCGTTCGGCCACGTGCATCATGTGCACGCTCCGTGACGGAGTGGCGGGCTTCCTCACGCCCTCGGGCACAGCGCCCGGCCTGGGCAGTCCGATGCCCCGCAGTATCGCTCTGGTACTGCGGGGCGGTACCGTCCGTCGCCGGATCGGGTGTCCGAGGGCACGTCATCCGATCGCCACGGCAGCACTGTCGTGGCCGGTGGTCTTCCTATTCTTCGAGGTGAGGGGGTTATGCCAGCGCTGGGCACCCCGCAGGGAGGTGAACGCGGTGCTCAATATCTGGAACCACCCGCAGATACCAGCGAGCTCGACCACTTGAGATCCGGAAGTCGTGGCGGTGGAGCCATGGTTGGCAGCGACCGAGGTACGGCACAGTCCCCCGCAGCAGCGCCCCAGCGGCAAGGCGGTGATCATCACCTGCCTGCCGCCCCAGCCACAGCGCACCATTCAGCACACACTCCAAGCCCGCGCCTTTGCACCACAGTCCAATCCCCTGCTCCACACCCCAGTCATCACACGTCCGGACCAACCAGGACAGGCCCCTATACCTCCGCTACAATGCAGGTCACGAAGCCTCCGCCCCGCGCAAGCAGGGGTGACTCGCCTTCCACACTGAGGATCTCGGACTGGATGGCCTCGGCCCCGCGCAAGCAGGGGTGACTCGGCGTTTCCGCCGTCGACCACCACGACATCGAACCCACCCTGCGAAAGCAGGGATGCCTCCCTACAGCCAGGCCCCCGATGACGCCCGCCACCGGCCCGGCGAAACCGCCCCAGCGAGATCGCAATCTCGCAGGTCAAGCACCACTTCTTTTTGCGATTCTCACTCCGACGCGCTGGGCATTCTCACATGACTATTAGTCACCTCCTCACTCATCGCGCAGCCTTGCCCCAAAAAGCACAGATCACACCTCAAGCCTGAGAACACTCCAACGAGAATCCCGCACGACACCAAAGCGAGAATCAGCAGTCGGACGAGATTGTGCCATTGGAGGCGGTCGGGATCGACGAGGGTGAGGTGGCCGACGCCATAGCCGGCCAGCGCGTGCGCGGTGGCCGAGCCGATACTCCCCGCTCCGATCAACATGACGCGGGTGCTCCGGAGTTCTTCGACGGGCCAGTGACCCTCGAGCTGCAGAACCCCGGTGACTTCGGGCTCGACCGACACCTCAAGCGGCTGGATGCCCGCACGGGTGACGTGCCAGGCGAGGAGGTCGGGCAAACCGCTTTCGGGAAACGCGTCCTTCACGCCGGGGGCGTGGGTGATGGCCACATAGCCGCCATCGCCCGGCGTCTTGAAACCGCTGGGTACGGCGTCCTTGAACGCATCGAGCTTCAAGGACGTGCCGCGCCGTACTCGCAGGAGGTACCAGAGCGCGTGCAGTTCGCCGGTGGCCCGGTACCAGTAGCCGGTGGGAAGGGAGTCGCAGCCCGCCAGCAGCCGGTTTCCGGGTGCGGGATCCACCGAGATGATGGATCCGTCCGCTCCGTCGGAGATGCCGCTCACGACGGCAAGGTCGTCGGGCCGGCTGATGCGCAACGACAGCCGGCCCGATGGGCCCGCAGTGCGGAGTCTGGTCGCGGCGCCCTGTGGGATGAGGATCAGCACGCGGGACCGTCCTGCCCGGCGGTGTCCGGCTCACCGTGCCCGGTGGTGTCCGCAGGTGTCGGGGACTGGGCCAGGAAGTGGTCGAGGCGACTGTCGGTGACGATTCCGCTGCCGGTCATCTCCTCGATCGTCTGGTGCTTCATCAGCGCGTACTCGATCCGCCAGCCGGCGGCCTTCAACAGCAGGTCGCCAACGGACTCGCGGCCCGTCCATACGTCGTCGCGCAGGAGGCACAGGCTGGAGTCGCCGTTGACATGCCAGCGGTGCTGAGTCCACTCGAACGGTTCGGGCAGCGGGTCCAGAGAGAAGATCCGGGGAGCCACCATGGGGTAGGCCTGGCCGTATTCCAGGCGCAGCCGGAGGCCGCGCTCGCCGATCCAGTCGGTGAGGTGGGCGGGCTCGGGCCGGTCGAACGGCCAGCGGGGCAGCATGCCCTCCCATCCTCCCGCTCCCTCGTCGCTGAAGACGAGGTGGGGAAAGTGGGCGGGGATCTCCTCCTGGTCTCGTCGCAGTCGGCGGGGTTCGCACTCCCACCAGGTGATGGAAGTGCGGGTGCTGCGAGCAGGTGCGGTCGTCATCCCTGGGGTGCGTCCCTGATGGGGCGGGGAGTGATGAGCGCGGGCGCGCCGATCAGCGAGGTGGTCTTGGAAGCAGGGGCGGGCGCCGGGAAGTCCTCGCCGAAGATCTCCTGCCACAGTCGCAACGCCTCGCCGGTGTCGCCTTCGGCCGCCGCCGCGCAGGCCCGGTCCGCCAGGTCCGCGGCATTGGCGAACGCAGCCGACAGGCCCTGGCGGTCCAGGTCGGGCTGGACCTCGCCGCACAGACCGGCCGGGTCCCACACGCCCTCGTTGACCCGGGTCGCGGCGGCGGTGAAGAACGTCTTCAACCCCTGGGAGCGGTTGCCGGACATGGGCAGGCACTGCAGGGCGAGGACCTCCATGACGAGGGACTTGACGCGTCCCTCGACCGGTGCGTCGAGCCGCCACTGCTTGAGCAGCCTGACCAGCGGCCGGAAGTATGGCCAGGAACGCTGGTGTTCGGCGACCAGTTCGATCAGGGATTCGGGGTTGGCCGGCACCCACCTGGCGCTGAGCTTCTCGGGTATGAGCAGAGAGTTGTCGGGCTGCCGCAGCGCGGTCATCACGTCGACGGTGAAGGCCTCCGGGTCGTCGGGGTCGTCGAGGAAGCACTTGACGGCGTGGTTGCGCAGCAGGGTGTGTCGGACCACGGTGGCGTGGGTGCCTTTGCTCTGGCTCAGCAGCCGGTTGACCTGGGAGCGGATGTGCTCGAGGGCCTCCTCCGCGCTCGGCCCGCTGCTCCCCCACCCAGGGTGCTCGTGCGGGTCGTAGACGACCACGATGTCGACGTCGTGGATGGGCTTGAGCTGCGTGCTGCGGCTCAAGGAGCCCGATCCGAACGTCTCGAGGACGTCGGGCTCTTTCAGCAGCGCCTCCTTGAACAGGTCCCGGCGTCCGCGGGCCAGTCTCGTTTTCTCAATGTCCTCGTCGACGGTCTTCTGCAGCGCGTCGAATGCCTCGTCGATCCTCATGCGGTGTGCCTCCTCGGGCTCGCCGTTCAGCTCGGTGCACGCCCTGGACGCGGCACCTCTGTGGTGCGCGGTCGAAAAAGGACGTTCGATGGCTGCTCGTTGCCACGGTACGGGCCCCCACTGACAACGCCCTTCGGATCAAACCGCGTTGATCTTCAGGGTGAGGTGCTGTCCCGTGCCTGTCGCCGATCCGGCTGCCGGGGGCAGCGCGTCGGGGTGGTCAGGAATCTGCCCCGGTCCGCGCTCCATGCCGCCGTCACCACCCACATATGGGAGTGCTGGCAGACGGCACGCCGGCAGTGGGCAGCGCAACTCGGCGACGCCACCCCAGTGGAGGAGCTGCTGTTATTCCATGGCCCGCTGCCGAACGCTGTCGCGTTGGGCTGGCTGACGGCCCGTGACCGCCTCACCCTGGTCCCCCACGACCTGCACGAGGCGCGCTGAGCAACGGCTTCACCCGGGCAGCGTGATGGTGGAGAGGCAGGCGGGTTTTACGCGTCGACGACGAACGCCTTTTCATACACCTGCTGCGCGTTGACGTCCTCGTACACGATGGTGGGGCGCAGGCGGTTCCACCGGTTACCCAGCAGCAGAGCCAAGCCCATCGGGCCAGCCTGGAAGAGGTGGATCGCAGGATGCGCGCGGCAGGCACGACGCAGCAGATCCCGGATGCCGACGGCAAGGGCGCTGGCCGTCGCCGCATCCGGGACGGAGTTGTCCTTGGCGCCACCGGGCGGGCGCAGCACCAGCAGCCGGGAGACGGGTACGCGCTGCTCCCGCAGGAAGTCCAGCACATCCTCGGTGGGGTCGATGGCGACCGCGATGGCCACGGCGAGCTCCGGCCCTTGACCGAGAGCGTGCTCGTCGACCTCCGGGGCCAGCACAGCGTCGTACCCGGCAGCGGACGACCAGACCTGTCCGCGCTGGGCCACGGCCAAGTCGACTCCAGTCACCATGCGGAAAGCCGCGCCGACCACGAACGCGGGCGCCAGACGCAGACTGCCGGTGACGGCGATGGAGGTCGTGCCCGGCGGCATCCGAAACGGTGCCGCTTCGATGTCCGCCTGCAACTGCGACCAGGTCGCCGGGGCAAGCGGACGCCGCTTCACGTAGGGCGAGGCGCCCTCGAAGCGGTCCGCCCAGTCCACCATGTAGTCGGCGTCCTCCGCCATCGGGTCCGGTTTCAAAGTGGCGACGGAAAGCACCGCCCGTGACGTGCCGGCCTCCAGACGCAGAGACCGGATCGCCTCCCTGACGTCCGCCAGGGACAGCCTGCGCTGCCCATCGGCGACTCGGCGGGCCACCCAGTCCGCGCCGGCGTGCATGGCCTCCGCATCGAACCGCAGCCCGGCAGCGAACATCAGCATCTGCAAGTGCTCATGCAGGTGCATCACGTCCCGTGCCAGGTCGAAGCGCAGCACCTTCAACAGATCCAGCAGCCTGTCCTCGCTCAGCCCGATACCGGCGGCCCAACGGCTGCGCGCCTGTCCCTTCTTCGATCGCGGTCCCTGCTGCGCCGCCTTCGGCACGAGCAACTGGGTGCGGGAATCCCTGAGTGAGATCAGCGGATCCCCGGCATCCGGGGACCGGTTGCTCAGCAGGGCAAGATCGACCGGAGTGCCGTCCCCGACGAGTTGCTGCCAGGCCTGCGCCACCTTGTGCAGGATCGACGGGCCGCCCTGGTCGCTTGGCTTGAGCAAGTACTCCTCGTTGACGGGTGAGGAACTGTCTGCGGCGTACTTGACCTGCATGTAGGTGTGCGGCGGCTCCTCGCGGTACAAGACGACGTCATCCACGTTTCCCACGCCGTCCACCTCAACACCGACCGCCACCACCGGGTTCGGCACGCGCAGCGCCGCGTCACGCACCGCCGTGACACAACCCTGCCACGCGACCAGCCACTGGTACCGGTCACCGGCGATACGAACACCCGTCGAACTCGGGGCAGGCAAGTCAGGCACGAAACACGGTCTCCCACTCGAGCGGCCGCCATACCACAGCCAACGAGCAGACCATCACCCGCGAGCCCTCCCCGCGCCCAGCCCATCAACCGCTGGAAGCCCGTCGGGCTGAACGACGGCGTTCTCGGGCCCGCCCGACGCTGACCAGCTTGCAAAGATCAAGGGCGCAGAGCGGGCATCTGCGCTCCCCCAGCCACTGCTCTATACGCGTCGGAGCACTTGATGCCCAGTCCGCGACAGACGCCCACCGGCAAGGGTTCGTCAGCCGAAGGCATGCAGACACCCCTGGCCGCTACCGGAATTCTCAATACACCTGCGGGATTCTCATTAGGCCTGCGGTACTGCAGCTCAAGGTCCTGATCCGCACGGAGAAAGCATAGCGAGGCATCCCTCAGCCATCTGCATCCTCGCAGGTCAGAGCGATCCCTCTACCGCAAGAGAAATGAGAACTCACACCGGTAGTCCACGGCGGGCAGAGCGAGCGAAGCGGGGTCGCGCGGATCGTGTCCGGCCAGCGTGGTCAGGACCAGGGCCGCGTCCTCGACGGTGCGGGTGATCGGGCCGACGTGGTCCAGTGACCAGGACAGGGAGGTGACGCCGTGACGGGGGACGAGACCGTAGGTCGGCTTGAGGCCGACGACGCCGTTGAGCGCGGCGGGCACCCGGATCGACCCGCCGGTGTCGGTGCCCAGGGCGAAGGTCGCGGTGCCCGACGCCACGGCGACCGCGGAGCCGCCGCTGGAGCCGCCGGCGACCCGGCCGGTGTCCCAGGCGTTGCGGGTCTGAGGGGTGGTCAGGCCGAACGCGAATTCGTGGGTGTGGGTCTTGCCGAGCAGAATCGCGCCGGCTGTGCTCAGACGCACGGCGACGGTGCTGTTCGCCGTGGCGCGGTGGTCGGCACGGACCCGGGAGCTGGCCGTGGTGGCCATCCCGTCGACATCGATGAGGTCCTTGAGTCCCATCGGGATGCCGTGCAGTGGTCCCCGGTAGCGGCCGTGCGCCGCTTCGTGTTCGGCTTCGCGTGCGGTCCGGCGTGCCTGCTCCGCGGTGACCGTGACGTAGGCGCCGAGGTGCGGCTCCGCCTTCTCGATCCGGTCGAGGACCGAGTCGACCAGTTCGACGGGGGACAGTCGCCGGTCCCGTATCGCGTCCGCGGCGGCGGCGAGGGACAGCTCATACGGCTGCATCGTGCTTCTCCTGTACGGGGTGGTAGGCGGCGGGCGGGACGTCCGCGAAGTCCAGCTCACGCAGGACCGAGACGACGCTGTGGATGTGGTTGGCGACCGCGGCGACCGCGGCGTGGCGCTCGGCGGGCAGGTCGAGTCCGGCGCGGGCGGCCCAGCGGGCGGCCTCGGGCGGTGTGAGTTCGACGGCGGACATGGATGTTCTTCCTGTCAGTGGGGGTTGAGGCCTGTCGGTG
>NZ_JAINFC010000196.1 GCF_020740835.1 Streptomyces sp. UNOC14_S4 | reverse complement strand
GGGGCGGTCTGAGTACCCGTACTCATCCGTGGTGTCGGCTCCTGCCCGTAGTGTGTGCACACTGAAGTGATCTGTGCTGCCGCACGGGGGCAGGGGGAAAGGCAGTGGTGCGCGCGTGACTGGGAACCCTTCCGCGAACGGGAACGGAAGCGGAGACGGCGGGCTCTTCGCCGAGCTGACGTCCCTGAAGAAGTTCAAGGGCCGGGTGGACGACCTCCTCACGGACCTCGGTGACTCGGACGCGGCTCCGGCCCGCATGGCGGACGACAGCCTCCAGGCAGCCAATCTCGGCACGGGCTTCCGCGCGGCGGACGCGCTGTACGGCGTCTACCGCAACGTCCACGAGGACCTCACCACCCTCTCCCGCCTCCTCAACGACCAGATCGAGGCCATGGGCCTGGCGGTCCTGGAGGCGCACGGCGACTACGCCAACACGGACACGGAGCGGCGCGACCGGATGTGGGAGGTCCAGAAGAAGCTCAAGCAGCAGCGGGGAGGAACGTTGCCGACGGCGGCGGATAAGAACACGGATCAGCACGGCAGTGCCCCCAAGTCGGGCATGTAGAGAAGGGAGAAGCCAGACAGCATGACCGACCTCTCCTTCACCCCCGAGAACTTCAACTCCTTCTCGCACGAGCAGCTCCTGGCGATGGTGGAGCACGCGGACGTCGACCGCGTCAACGCGATCTCCCTCAAACTGAATGGCGCGGCCAACGCCATCAAGAAGCTCAGCGAGGACCTCAAGAAGCACATGGAGGAGGTCCACTGGCAGGGCCAGGGCGGCGAGACCTTCCGCCTCTGGGGCTCCGACATGGCCAACGCCACGCTCCATCTGAGCGACTACGCGCAGAAGGCCTCCGAGTGGATCGGCTACGCGGGCACCACACTCGGCAGCGCCAAGCGCATGCCGAAGGTCCCTGAATGGGCGAAGGCCGTCCTGGCCGACTACGCCGCACGCCACCCGAAGCTGGACATCGCCCAGGCCGTCGAGGACTTGAAAGTCGGCACCCTCCGCCCCAGGGTCGTGGACACTCCCTTCGACGAATACCGAGTACAAGCAGCCAAGTCGAAGCTGGACGAGGAACACAAGGCGGCGGCCGAGCTGATGAAGGCGCTCTCGGAGCAGTACCACGAGACGGGGGTGCAGATCTCCCGGGTCCAGCGGCCGAAGTTTCCGGTGATGCCGGATGTGGTGATGCCGCGGCAGGGCGATCACAGGGGAGACTCCGGCCATCTGCAGACGGCCGGAGCGGATGGCTCGCCAGGTCTGGCCAGTGCTGGTTCAGGGGCGGCTTCCGGTCAGTCGACGGGCGGCGCCACGTCGGGGTCTCAGCAGCCGAGCCACGGTACGGCGGTGCCACGCCCCGGTGCTCACGGGAGTGAGCGTACGATCCCTCGTCCTCCTGAGCGTCATCCTCACACCGAGATCGACAGCCTGCCCCCGACGCCGACCGTTCCGGACAGGCCGTCCCGCACCGTGCCGGGGCATCCGTCCGACGGCGGGCCGGTGCATGATCCCGCATCGCAGACCCGCTTTCCCGTGCCGCCGCCGGTACCGCGTCCCGACCCCGGTCGCGGGCTGCCCGACATCGGCAGTCGGTTTCCCGGAACGAACCGGCCTCCTGCGACCAGTGGCCAGGGAACGGTGAACGGGCGCCCTGCGCCATCGACGCCGCGCGTTTCCGAGCCGGGTGTTGTCGGTGGCCGTCCGGTAGTCGGCCCTCCGGGCCGCCCCGGGGAATCGGTTCCTCGCGGTACGGTCATCGGGACCGAGCCTGGTCAAGGTACGGGCCGTCCGTCGGGCGCCTATGGGCCTGGTGCTGCCGGCGGCATCGGTGGCATGAGTCCCGGTCGGCAGGCATCCGGCCCGCGTGGGCGTATCTACGCGTCCGAGCCTGGCGGTGTCGTGGGCGGGCGCCCCGGAGGCCGTACAGGTGCATCCGCGGGAGGCGCTTTCACGCCGGGTGGCACTGGTCTCCCTCGTAGTGGCGCTTCCGCCATGGCCCCGATTCCAGGGGTGTCCGGAGCGAACGCGAAGCAGCGGCGTGGCAGTCAGCGCCCCGACTACCTCGTCGAGGACGAGGAGACCTGGCGTCAGGGCGGTCGCAGAGTGGTGCCGCCGGTCATCGAGTGAACTCACCGTGCGGCCGAATTCGAGGGGAATGTGCATGCAGGCCATGGAAGGGCGACGGCGCACGACGGCGTTGCGAGCGGCGAGTTGGGCCGTCGGCTGCTTGTTTGTCGGCGTGGCGGCGGTTCCGGCGCATGCGGAATCCATTCGCTCGCAGCAGTGGCACCTCGACGCGATGCACGCTGACGAAATGTGGGAGACCAGCACCGGTCAGGGTGTCACCGTCGCGGTGATCGATACCGGGGTGGACGACGGCCTGGCGGATCTCCGAGGCCAGGTCCTGGAAGGCCGGGATTTCTCGGGACAGCCCGGTGGCGCGCATGCCGATCCCGAGAATCACGGTACGCAGATGGCTGCGCTGATCGCCGGGACAGGGAAGCGGTCGGCCGCGAACGGCTCGTTCGGCCTTGCACCCGACGCCAAGATTCTGCCGTTGCGGGTCACCAACGGATCGGAAGCCAGGAATGAGGCCGAAAACAAGCAGAACTTCGCCAGGACTGTGAGCGCCGCCGTCCGCTACGCGGCTGACAGCGACGCCAAGATCCTCAACATCTCCATGGGGAACCAGGAGAAGAGCCCGGAACTGGAGCAGGCCGTTCAATACGCTCTGGAAAAGGGGAAACTGATCTTCGCTGCCGTGGGGAACAGCGGGGACAAGGGCAACGATGTCGAGTACCCAGCGGGCTTCCCGGGTGTCCTGGGCGTGGCGGCCAACAACCGCGACGCTTACGCGACCAAGGAATCACAGCACGGACCGCAGGTCGCCCTCGCCGCACCAGGCGAGGACATCGTCACCGCATGCGTGGGTGGCACGGAGCTCTGCAAAGGCCACGGCACCAGCGCCGCCACCGCCCTCGTCTCCGCCTCCGCCGCCCTCATCTGGTCCGTGCACCCCACCTGGACCGCCAACCAGATCGCCCGCGTCCTCATCAACACGGCAGGCGGCAACGACGGAAAGAAGGAGCGCAGCGACTTCCTCGGCTACGGCGCCGTCCGCCCCCGCATCGCCCTAAAGAACCCCGGCGACCCGGGACCGGCCGACGTGAGCCCGCTCCCAGGTGTCTCGGAATCCAAATCCGCAGCCGGGAAGGTGCAGAAGCCGACGACAGCGCCTTCCCACGACGAAGGCGACAGCGGCGGCCTGGACACCAGGTGGCTCGCCGCGGGAGTCGGCGCTGCGGCGGTCCTCGCCGCGGCCGTCACAGCGCTGATCGTGTTCGCACGTCGTAGCAGGCGCCGCCAGGCGGGGCGGTAGCTGTCCGCGGCCTGGAGACTCACCGTTTTCCGTACTCCACGACACAGACGACGGTGAGAAGGATTCCGAGGATCCCGATTCCTGCCAGGACCATCGTCTGCGGGGCTCCGGCGTCTGTCATCACGCCCCTGATGGCACCTGCGAGGCCGGAGACGGACGCGATCAACCCGAGAACGAACGTGTGAGGCGTCAGGAGCACCGACGCCCAGGGAGACGGCTTGCGTCGGCCGGTCGGGGACTTTCTGCGTGCTCTCACGGCTTGTACTTCACCCGACCCGGTTCCTTCGGGGCCACGACGCTGGTCGGTCCCTCCTTGTTCTCTCCAGGAGGTGTGTAGTAGAAGTCGACTGCGGTTGCCGCGAGTGCGACGGGAATACCGAAGATCCTTCCTCCTGTCTTGCCCAGGATGTTCACGGCCGAGGGCTTGCGGTGCCGTCCGCCCCCGCCGATGTTCTTCTCAAGCCCCTTGCTGACAAGCCCGCCGGAATATGAAGGGGTGCCTCCCAGGAAGTATTCCCAGGACTTATGGAAGTGCCCCTGCAAGGCGGCCTCTCCGCTCTTGAGCCATGAGCGATAGCTCAGGAATTCGGCTGCTGGTTTGATGGTGCCGCTTCCAAATTTATTCGGGTGCGTGTACTCCGAGTCCTCGGAGGCCAGGTTCGTCTTCGTCTCGTTCCGGGCGTCCTCGATGGACTCGTACTTCGCGTGGCCGAAGTCGTGGACCGCGCCACCGTGGCTCTTGCCCAGTGCCCGAGCGACGCCTTCATCCGTCTCCTGTGCCATGGCGATCAGGCTGTTGATCCGGTCTTCCAGGCTCTGTTTCCTGTCCTGGTCGGCCTGGGTGGGCTGCGCGTCGCCGACGGAGCACACGGAGAAGATGCACTGCACCGTTCCGTCGGAGCTGTCGAGTACCGTGAGGCCGTGCTCCTGGGCTGTCTTGACAGCATCCTTGATGTTCGTCTGAGCCCAGACGAGGTCTGTGTGAGCTTGGTCGAGGACGGCCCAGATACTGGTCGCCTCGGTATGGGCGTCCTGGAACTCCTTGACGGTCTTGCGTATGAAATCCTTGGTGACGTCGGAGTTCACCCCGGCCCATCGCGCCTGGTTGGCCTTCCTTAACATGCCGTCCTGCGCGTCTTTCGATGCTTGGCCGAGCTGAGTCGCCATCTCTTTCCAATCGGCAACGGACCTGGCCAGGTTGTCCAGAGAGACATCGATGATGTTGCGGTAGGTCAGCTTGCCCATGCGTCCGCCTCAATTGAAGTATTTCGATATCTCGGAGACCGGCATGGGCCGGCCATCGCGACAGCTCATGGAGGTGGCTACCTTCACGTCGTCCCGATTGTGCGATGCCACCGAGAAATCGAGATGGTTGGAGATGGTGGCGCAGGCCTGCATCAGCGTGTGAAGCTGGGAATTCCAGACCTCGATGGTCGTGCTCAGCGCAGCCCCTGTGGCGAAGTTCTCCCGCTTCAACTCTGTTGCTGCACCGGCCGTCGCACCAACGCCCTCTGCTCCGCGGGCGACATCACCGGCCTTCCGGAGATGGTCGTGAAGTTCGTACGCGTCATGGCCGATACCGCCGAGGTCGTCCGCGCGAACGATCAGCTCCGACGGGTCTGATCCGTCGCGTCCCGGCTCGGTCGAGGCCGTGTTCAGATGCATGGGGGCGAGGTTGTTCTTCGCCGCGTCGGCCTTGTGCTGTGCCCACTCTTCCTCGAACGACATGGTTCCTGCCCTCGTCAAGGTCAGTTGGTTTAGACGGGTGTCATTGCCTGCGCTGCGCAAACGTATCAACTAGCAGTGTTTAAAGGTTGGTTGATATGAGATTTTAACGCCGTGGATGTTGGTTGGCCGAGTTGTCGGCATGCTGCTTCCTTATTTCACGGCCAGGTTCCCCGAGGGCGTCTCGCGGCAGAACGCCCCCGCTACTTGAGGACGTCGTGCACCGCGACACACATGCCGCCGAGCATCAGCATGGCGACCACCCACGCGATCGGGGTCAGTTCTCAGCGGGAGTACAGGCCCCAGGTGCCGAGAATGGCGGCGATCGGGGCAGTGATCCATGGGCCGAAGGCGACGAAATTCTGGACCCCGGCGGAGCATATGGGCTGGGTGTCGTGGCCTGGGTAGCAGCCGTCACTCCCATCACGGAAACGGGAAGGAGGATGAAGACGACAGCCGCGAATGCCCACAGGAGTGCGCACCCGAGAAATGCGACGACGGGGTCCAGCCTGACGGCCTGCTGAGCGGTCGGCGGATGCTGCGGTACGTCCGGGGTCGAGGTCACGCCGCCACGCTAGGAGCGCCACCCGTCCCGCACATCCGTACGGATACCCATTCCGCCTGCGTACGCGGCGTTGCCCTCTCACAGGTAGGCATTGCCCAGCCCGTTGATCAGCCATGCCAGGAAGCCGACCGCCGCGGCCGTGACGACGGCGCCGAGGGTGAGCCCGGCCAGGGCCATGCCGCCGTTGCTCGCCTCGCCGCGTCTCGCCCTGTCGACGCCGACCACGCCGTAGAGGACCGCCGCGGCGCCGACCGGGACCGCGAAGACGATGCCCCAGATCAGGCAGGTCAGCAGGAGGGCCAGCAGGCTGAGGACCAGTGCCGCCGTGCCGGCGCCGTCACGGTCGGGCGCGGCGGCCGGGCGCTGGTAGGGCGGGAACATCTCTCGGGTTGCCATGCTCGGACCGTACGGGCGCCTGACGGCAGCACGCATCGGGTGGGATACCCAGAGCACCCCTGTGCTCGTACTTATGGAAGGTTCATGGAAAGTCGGCCGGTGCTTATTCGGTCCTCGGCGAGGGCCTCGACGAATGAGGACCAGGTGTGTGCGGGGAAGGTGAGCGCCGGGCCTTGGGGATGCTTGCTGTCCCGTATAGGGAGAGGGGTGTGTTGTGGGGTGGTCTGTGATGGCCATTCCAGGCATTGCCCGCCCTGGCCGCTGCTGTAGCTCGATTTGGCCCAAACCGTGATGCTTGGGGCGAGAGTTCCGCTCATCTTGCCATTTCCTCCATCGCTTTGTGCATCTCAGCCAAAGACAGGGCCGGCGAGAGGGCGTCTGCGCGTAGTCGTTCGTAGTCTTCCTTGCCCAGCTCGACAGCTTCTGTGGAGTCGACGACTCGTCCCATGCCGCGTGCTTCTGTGTAGAGGGCTGGGCGTTGGTCGTCGAACCGGAGCAGTGTGAATGATTCTCCTGCGGCCGTTGCTCCTGCTGCGAACGGTAGTACCTGGATGGTGACATGAGGGTAATCCGCCACCTCCAACAGGTATGCCAGTTGCTCACGCATGACGACTGCCCCGCCGACCGCGCGTCGGAGACAGGACTCGTCCAGGATTACCCACAGGAAGGGAGGGGCCTCTCGTTCCAGTGCTTCCCGACGCCGCATCCGGCCCTGTACGCGCTCGGCGGTCAGGCTGGGCGCCTCGCGCGGGAACGCGGCTCGGAACAGCTCGTGGGCATAGCGTTCGGTCTGCAACATGCCCAGGATGTGGTACGAGCTGAAGTCCAGGATGTGGGTCGCCTTCGCCTCCAGGTCGAGGTAAGGCAGGAACCACTCCGGATGTCGGCCCCGCCGGGATTCGCGTTCCCATAGCCGCATGAACGTGCCGGGCGTGCCGAATACCTTGTCGCAGTGCGCCGCGAAATCGGGGCTCCCGATGCGGTCGCCGCTCTCCACCATGGCCACGTACGACTGCCCGTACTGCATTCCCGCGCCCAGCTCGCGCTGGCTCATGCCGCGCTGGGTGCGCCAGGCCCGTACCTCTTCGCCGTACGATGAACCCGAACTGTTGGACGACTTCGCCAACGCTCAACGCCCCTTGGATCACTCGTGAGTTGTGATGGCTTCAACTCTGTCGCTCGGGCCTCTCGTGAGCAACTCTGGCTGTCCTTGACGGACTTGCCCGTTCCTTATGGGTGCGACACATGGAGGTTCGAACACAGTGGCGGTATTCACCTATCGGCCCGGTGCTTACGTCGTGGACACGCGACGCGGGCAGCTCGGGGAGATTGTCGAGGCGGATGAGCATGGAGTGCGGCTCCGGGCGCCTGGGGGAGGGGGTGAGTGGCGGGTCACCGCGGACGTGCTGCGGCTCGCCCACTCCGATGAGCTGAAGCAGGCGCGGGCGGCGGCGCGAGGGGAGTGGGTCGCGTGCTGATTCCTCCCATGATGCCGCCGGACTTCATTCCGCTGCCGCACAGCGCCGGGCCGCCCGCCGTGCCCACGAAGAAGTGGCAGCCTCCCTGCGTCACGTGCGCGGAGCTGGTCGCCGCCCTCCAGAGCGCCTGGCGGCAGGATCTCCCCGACAGTGCCATGGCCGTACGGCGGGAGATCGTCGCGCATTTCGACGCGGCCCACCCCGCGTAGCGCCGCACGGCATGGCACTCTGGGCGCCATGGAAGAACAGTCCTGGCGCCCTCATGCCCTCCCCGGCGAGCCGTACTACACGACGGACACGTGCAGTGGGTGCGGGTCCGTCGCGCAGGGGATTCACGGGCGGTGGACCTGTCCCAACTGCGGAGCGTGCAGTCCTTACCAGGAGCCGCCCGAGGGGTGGGCCACGGAGATCACGGCGGAGGAGCTGGCCAGCAATACGGTGGGCTACGACGCTCCGCCGCGGGTGTAAAAGGCCAGGGCGAACCAGAGCGGGCCCGGGAAAGCCAGGGCGCCGACGACGGCGGAGCGTGTGGGCAGGGAGAGGCGGGAGAAGCTCAGGCTGTACCAGACCGCTGCGACCAGGGCCGCGTCCAGAGCTGCGGGACGTCCCACCAGCAGCAGGACGTGCGCGAGGGTCTTCCCGCCCTCCGCCGCAGCCCACACTGTGAGGACCAGCATGTACGGCGCACACGCGTAGAGCGAGAGCACCGTCGTGCCCCAGAAGACCGCCGCCAGGCTCTTCGAGATCAGGTGGCGTCGTGGGCGCGGAGCGGTCGTGGGCTGCGTCATGTACATACGGCGCATCCTGCGTCAGACGCCCCGCCACCAACATGAGTACCGCGACTCATCCTCAGGATGAGCATCCACAGAGGCCGTGACCGGAATCGAACCGGCGTAACTCGCTTTGCAGGCGAGTCCCTCAACCACTCGGGCACACGGCCATGTCGTATTGCTTGTCGACTCCTCGACCATAGGCGTCCCGTTCCGGCTCGGGCAATGGGTGCCATGGGACTGACACACCGTGTTCATGAGGGCCGGAGGAGACCCGGGGACGGCAGGGCCGTCGGGCGGCCGGTCAGGTGGTGGGGGGTTTCCGCCGGGCGCGGGAGGCGCGGAGGTTGGCGGCATTGCCACAGACGCGGACGTCGTGCCATACACCGCTGTTGTTGCGGGAGCGGTCGTAGAACGCGACCGCGCACCGGTCGTTGCGGCAGGACTTGAGCCGACGCCAGAGATCGGTGTGCTGGGCCACATACATCTCGATGAGGATCACAGAGGCCACCCGCCCGCAGCCGGTGCCCTCGGGGTCGGTGTGGGCCCGGCCGTCGGGACCGAGTCTCATCGTGGCGGGAGCGGTGAGCAGCGCGGGCCCGGAGGAGGCGGGCTCCTCCGGCAGGGGGATGCCGGCGCGGATCACGTGCTGGAGGTCGGCGCGCAAGGCGCGCAGTTCCTCCACGTCGTGGTTGTCGAGCGGGACGGGGGCGTGGGGACGGCCGGTCGCCCGGCTCCAGCAGGCCAGCGCCGCGTCGAGCCATTCCTGCGCGTCGTCGGGGCGGTCCAGGAGATCCGGCATGCGGGGCTTGCCCGCGGCGATGGTGTTGAGCAGGTCCTGGACGAAGGCGAGCCCGCCCGGGGCAGGGGTGAGGGAGCCGCGCGCGGTTGCGGGCCAGTCCATGGGCGGGGCCTCCTTCGTCTGCCGTGGCGATCACGGCCACCACGGCCCGTACATGTCCGGTACCAGTGTCATGGACCGGGAGCGGTGCTCCTCGCCGGGGTGTCCGTGGTGCGTGCTCCGGGCCCGGATCGGGTCAGGTGATCGCGGAACCAGGCGCGGGCCGCGTCGGCGGCCCTGGGGAACTGGGATTCATAGGGGTCGAAGTGTCCGCCGGGGACGATTTCGAGGCGCTTGGGTTCGAGGGCGCGTTCGTACGCGGCGAGGGCCAGGTCGGTGGGGGTGACCGTATCGTTTCCCGCGACCACCATGAGCAGCGGTGTCGGCGAGACGCGGCCGATCCAGACGCCGGGTTCGTACATCCGGGCCGCGCGGGTGGAGCGCACGGTGACCTTGTTCTCCCAGAGCCCGTCCGGGAGGGGTTGCAGGTAGAAGTCGATCGCGTCCTGGTCGCGGTAGGACGCGGGTATGGACGGGTCGTTGCTCACCACGGCCTGGTAGTGCGGAGGTTCGCCACGTAGTTCCGCCCGTTCGGTCCCGGCGAAGAGCTCTTCCAGTGCGGCCGCCCCTTCCGGCGGGACGCGACGCAGTGACTGTTCGTAGCCGCTGATGGTCGGGACCTGCGCGACCACGCAGCGCAGCCGCCGGTCGGTCGCACCGAGGACGATGGCGTGGCCTCCGGCGTAGCTGGTGCCCCAGATGCCGATCCGGAGGGGATCGACCTCGGGCCTGCTCTCCAGGTAGGAGATGGCGCGTCGCCAGTCGGCGAGCTGTTGCCAGGGGTCGATGTCCTGGCGCACCTCGCCGTCACTGGTGCCGAAATTGCGGTGGTCGTGCAGGAGGACGGCGAAGCCGTCCTCCGCGAAGGCGCCGGCGAACTTCTCGATCTTGTGGTGGATGGTTCCGGCGTATCCGTGCGCCATGGTGATCGCCGGGTGCGGTCCGGGACCGTCGGGCAGGAACAGCAGGCCCCGCAGGGTCACTTGTCCGTCCGCGGTGAACTCGATGTCGGTGCGCTGCGGCATGCTGTGCGTCTCCCCTTCCTGAGTGCTGGACGAGTGCTGGACGCGGAACACGGTCAGCCGAGCAGGCCGAGCGCTCCGTACCAGAGCGGGCCCGGGTTGAGCCGGTCGCCGTGGAGCTGCATCATCCGGTCGAAGAAGTCGTGAGGGCCCGGCTTCTGGGCGAGCAGTCGTCGCGCGTCGCGCAGGTACTGCCGGGTCTCGTCCAGAACGGCCGGGTCGTCGGGGCGGTTTCTGTCCTTGTGCCCCGCGACAACGGCGCGCGGCTGGAGCGCGGCGATACGGTCGATGGCCTTGAGCCATGCGTCGAGGCCGCCGTCGCCGCCTTCGAGTATGTAGGGGTGCACGCCGTTGTAGGCGATGTCACCGGCGACCACGAGGCCGATCGACGGTACGTGCAGGAAGGTGGTGTCGTCGGTGTCGGTGTGCCCGGCCTCGTACGCCCTGACGGTGTTCCCCTCCAGCAGGAATCCCTGCTCGGGGATGGGCTGGGCGAGCACGGTGGTGTCGCCGATCAGGCCGGGGAAGATCTTGTCCCATAGTTGCTCGCGGCCCTGCGTCGCCTGTCGGCGCATGAGCCGGATGGTGCCTTCGGTCGCGTAGGTGGTGACGCCGGGGAAGCGCTCGAGGAGTTGAGCGGTGCCGAACCAGTGGTCGCCGTGCCCGTGGGTGGCGTAGACGTACGCCAACCGCTTGCCGGAGCGCTCGATCCAGTCGCCTACCTTCTCGGTCTGCTCGCGGGTCAGCGGCGGATCGACCAGGACGGCGTCCTGTTCCCCGTGGATCAGGGTGGACGCCAGCGGTGACGACACGATCGGCTCGCCGTTCGGCATGCGCTGGTCGCCGGCTCTCGGTATGCCGTCGGATACGAAGACCTCGTACGACAGCGGTGTGGGTGTGGGTGTGGGTGTGGGTGTGGGTGCGGTCATGGCGGCTGCCTCCTTCGCATGAGGTTGTTGCTGACCCTTGATGCGCACGGTGTCGGGCCGGGGCGTTGAGCGGCGGGCAGCCCGCCTGGGCCACCGGTGAAGGCTGCTCGGGGTCCGGGCCGTCCTCGGCGCGCGGAACGGCTCAGGTGGTGATGTGGAAGTGGCCGGGGTCGATCCGGCCGTTCAGACGCCTGCCGAGCTCGGCGGAGAAAGTCAGCAGGTTGTCCAGCGGGCGGTGCTGGATGACAGCTCGGACGATCCTGCCCTGGTCGTTCACCGTCAGGATCGTGCTGCCCCGCAGCTCCTTGCCGCCGAAAGCCCTGGCCTCCCATTCGATGCAGGACCGCGGTCCTTCGGATACCTCGGAGGTGAAGACCAGGGACTCGTAAATCCCACTGGCCGCGCCCATGACCTGCTTGACCTGGTCGCGGCCCTCGACCGGACGGCGCAGGGCGGACGCCTCCAGGACCACGTCCTCGGCGAAAGCGGCGGCGAACGCCTCGGCGTCCTTGGCGGCGAAGGCCCTGGTCCAGGGCTGGACCTCGACATCGTCCGTGACGTTGGCGATCCGGATCTTCTCGTTCACGGTGGACAACTCCTGTCCGCGCCGACGCCCGACCGCCCCTGCTGGGCACCGGCGTACGAACGCGTCATGCCTGAATCGCTGATGCCTGCCTTTCCGGGGCAGGGAGCGAGGGCGCCGCCCCATGGGCGGGCTCGGCCCGCATCAACGACATAACTGTAACACTTATGCCTATGTCTTGGGTGTGGAGTCCGCCTCGCCCGCGGGGGCGGCGGGCCGGCTGGGCCGAGACCTCGGAGGGTTACGGCTCGCCCGTGTCCAGGAATTGCTCGACGATCGGGCGGAACAGGTCCGGCTCGTCCACCCAGGGGTAGTGGCCGACCTGGTGGAGCGGGCGCAGCGTGCCGTTGGGGAAGCAGGCCGCGACGAGTTCGCCCGCGCGCATGCCCGTGACCGCGTCGCGGTCGCCGACGAGGACGAGGGTGGGGGCGGTCACCTCCCGCAGGCGGGTGAGGATCGCCGGCCGGGTCGCTTCGTCGACGCCCTGCCAGAAGCCCGCTCGCGGGACCGGGCCCAGCTGCTCGATCTCCGTCGCCGCGTGGGCGCGCTGCGGGGCGTCCCAGTGGGCGTACGCCATGGGGGCCGCGCGGCGTAGCAGGTCGTGGACCTCGGTCATGTCAGAGGTCAGCGGCAGCAGGCGCACGGCGACATACGCGTCCGGCCACCACTTCTCCGTCGCCCGGGACTCGAAGATCCGCTCGGCGTCGTCGGGGAGTTCGCCCTGGAGCCGTGACCCGGGGGTGACCAGGACCAGGCGGCTCAGCCGGTCCGCGTGTGCCGCCGCGTACGCCTGGGCCGTCGCGCACGCGGCGTCGTGCGCGAGGAGCGCGAACCGGTCCAGACCCAGGTGGGCGCGCAGCGCCTCGACGTCCTCGGCGAGGGTGGGAAAGGCGTAGCCGGTCGGGTCGGGGG
>NZ_JAINFC010000195.1 GCF_020740835.1 Streptomyces sp. UNOC14_S4 | reverse complement strand
ACATAGAAGACCCCCCGTACGAGACGAACGGCAGCGGAATCCCCGCCACCGGCATGATCCCCAGCGTCATCCCGATGTTCTCGAAGGACTGGAACGCGAACCACGCCACCACCCCCGCCGCCACCACCGTGCTGTACAGCTCCGTGGACTCACGCGCGATCCGGCACGCACGCCACAGCACCACCCCCAGCAGCAGAATGATCGTCCCGGCGCCGAGGAAGCCGAGCTCCTCCCCTGCCACCGTGAAGATGAAGTCCGTCTGCTGCTCGGGCACGAACTGCCCGGTGGTCTGGGAGCCGTGGAAGAGGCCCGCCCCCGTCAACCCGCCCGAACCGATCGCGATACGCGCCTGGTTGGTGTTGTAACCGACACCCGAAGGATCAAGCGCAGGGTTGGCAAAAGCCGCGAAACGGTTGATCTGATACGTATCCAGGACCCCGAGCTGCCAGACCAGCACACACCCGAGGACACCCGCCGCGAGCAGCCCCGCGATCCAGCGGTTGGACGCGCCGGAGGCCAGCAGCACCGCGAGCACGATCACCACGATCACCATGACCGAGCCGAGGTCCGGCATCAGCAGGATGATCATGACGGGGAGCGCCGCGAGCCCGAGCGCCTCGACGACGGTGCGGTGGTCGGGGTACGCCCGGTCCCCCGCGTCGACCTTCCCGGCCAGGACCGTCGCCATCATCAGAATGATCGTGATCTTGGTGAACTCGGTGGGCTGGATGGAGAATCCGCCGCCGAGCTGGATCCAGGAGCGCGCGCCGTTGATGGTCGCGCCGAGCGGGGTGAGCACCGCGAGGATGAGCAGCAGCGAGATGCCGTAGAGGATGACCACCGCACCGCGCAGCGCCCGCAGGCCGACCCATACGGCGCCGATGGCCATCGCCATGCCCGCGCCGATGTTGAAGAAGTTCCGCAGCAGGAAGTAGTACGGGTCGCCGTGGTTGAGCTCGGCCCGGTTGCGCGTGGCGGAGTAGACGAGCGCGGTGCTCATCATCGAGAGGGCCAGGACGGCGAGCAGCATTATCCCGTCCAGGCGGCGCAGGACGGAGTCGCGGGCGGTGAGCCTGCCCCAGACGCCGCGTTCGGGGCTGAAGCGGCGGACCTTGTAGCCGTCTGTGGCGCTCATTCCTGCTTGTCCTCCTTCCGTGAGGGGGACGGGCTGGGCGGCTCGATCTTCTGCGCCTCGATGGTGCCGTCCTTCTCGATCTTCGGGAGGCCCGTCTCGGGGTGCGGCAGGAGCGCCTTGGCCGGGTCGGCGTGGCCCTTGTCGTCGACTCCGTAGAGCGCGTTGTAGATGTTGCGGACGGCGGGGCCCGAGGCGCCGGAGCCGGTGCCGCCCTGGGAGATGGTCATGATGACCGTGTAGTCGCTGGTGTAGGTGGCGAACCACGAGGTGGTCTGCTTGCCGTAGACCTCGGCGGTGCCGGTCTTGGCGTGCATGGGGATGTCCTTCTGGGGCCAGCCCTGGAAGCGCCAGGCGGCGGTGCCCTGGGTGGCGACACCGGCGAGGGCCGCGTCGATCTGGTCGCGGGTCCTGCGGTCGAAGGGCAGCGTGCCGTGCGCGGTGGGCTTGAGCTCCTGCACGTTCTTCCCGTCGGCGCTGACGACGGCCTTGCCGATGGTGGGGTCGTAGAGCGTGCCGCCGTTGCTGATGGCCGAGTAGATGGTGGCCATCTGGAGGGGGGTGACGAGTGTGTCGCCCTGGCCGATGGAGTAGTTGACGGAGTCACCGGCGCGCATGCGCATGCCGGACTCGCAGTTCTCCTTGGCGATCTTCCCGGCGTAGTCGTCCGCGCCCGGCTCCTGGCTCTGCTTGCACCAGGAGTCCTTGTTGGCCTCCCAGTAGCTCTTCTTCCACTCGCGGTCCGGGACCCGGCCCTTGACCTCGCCGGGGAGGTCGATGCCGGTCTCCTTGCCGAGCCCGAAGTCGTGGGCGGTGCGGTAGAACCAGTCCGCCGGGTGCTTGGGGTTGTTGCCGCCGTCCTTCTGCCACTGGCGGTAGGCCAGGTCGTAGAAGACGGTGTCGCAGGAGACCTCCAGCGCCCTGCCGAGGCTGATCGGGCCGTAGCCCTTGGACTCGAAGTTCTTGAAGACCTGGCCGCCGATGCTGTACGAGCTGGAGCAGTTGTAGTTGCCGTCGAAGGGGTAGCCCGCGCGGACGGCAGCGGTCGCGGAGATGACCTTGAAGATGGAGCCGGGCGCGGCCTGGCCCTGGATGGCCCGATTGAGCAGCGGGTAGTTGGAGTCCTTGCCGGTGAGCGCCTTGTAGTCCTTGGCGGAGATGCCGCCGACCCAGGCGTTGGGGTCGTAGGTCGGGTTGGAGGCCATGGCCACGACGCGGCCGGTCTTCGACTCCATCACCACGACGGCGCCCGCGTCGGCCTTGTAGTTGACGCCGGTGTTCCGGTCGAGCTCCTTCCGGGCGTCCTTCATCGCCTGGTCGAGCTCGTGTTCCGCTATGGCCTGCACGCGGGCGTCGATGCTGGTGACGAGGTTGGCGCCGGGCACGGCCTTGTCGCTCTTGGCCTTGCCGATGACCCGGCCGAGGTTGTCGACCTCGTAGCGGGTGACGCCCGCCTTGCCGCGCAACTGGGTGTCGTACTGCCGCTCGAGACCGGAACGGCCGACCTGGTCCGAGCGGAGCAGCGGGGCGGGTCCCGTCTTGGTCCTGGTGATCTCCTCGTCGGTGACGGGCGAGAGATAGCCGAGGACCTGGGCGGCGTTGGCGCCGCCGGGCCCGGCGTAGCGGCGTACGGCGGTGGGTTCGGCGGTGACGCCGGGGAAGTCCTCGGCGCGCTCGCGGATCTGGAGGGCCTGCTGGGTGGTGGCCTCGTCGGTGATGGGGATGGGCTGGTAGGGCGAGCCCGCCCAGCACGGCTTGGGGGTCTTGGCGTCGCAGAGCCGCACCTTGGCGGCGACGTCCTCGGGCCTGAGGCCGAGGACGCCCGCGAGACGGGCCAGTACGGCCTTGCCGCGGTCGTGCATCTTCAGCAGGTCGGTGCGGTTGGCGGAGACGACGAGGCGGGTCTCGTTGTCGGCGAGGGGGACACCGCGGGCGTCCAGTATCGAGCCGCGGGTGGCGGGGGCGACGACCTGCTGGATGTGGTTGTCGGCGGCCTCGGCGGTGTACTGGGCGCCCTGGCGGATCTGGAGGTACCAGAGGCGTCCGCCGAGGGTGAGGAGGAGGGAGACGACGATGATCTGGATGGTGACGAGGCGAATGGTGACGCGGGAGCCCCGCCCGCTCTCGGGAAGGCCGCCGGTCATAGCCGCTTGACCCCCTTGACTCCCTTGACACGGCCGCCGAGCCCCCGGCCACCACCGAGGCCCCGGCCGCCGCTCGCCCGGGCACCCGGCCGCCTGCCGGACCTGCCCCCGAGGAAGCCTCCGGTACGGCCGCCGAGGCGGGGGTAGACGCCCTCGCCACCGCCGCCCATGGTGGCGGGGCCGCCCTCGCCCGCGAGCGGGTCGTTCTCGGTGCGCCGGGCGAGCGCCATGATCAGCGGCACGGTGAACGGGGCGAGCAGCAGGTCGTAGAGGGTCGCGGTGACGACGAGGCCGGTGAGGCCGACGTGGCGGGCGGCGGTGTCGCCGACGAGGGAGCCCACGCCCGCGTAGAGCAGCGTGGAGACGACGGCCGCGGCGACCACGACGAACATCGGCAGGGCGACGGAGCGGACCCGGCCGGTCTCCGGCTTGGTGAGCCCGACCAGATAGCCGACGACGCACAGCACGAGGGCGTAGCGCCCGGTGGCGTGGTCGGCGGGGGGCGCGAGGTCGGCGAGCAGTCCGGCGCCGAAGCCGATGAGGGCGCCGCTGGTATGGCCGTAGACGAGGGTGAGGCCGACGACGACGAGAAGCATCAGGTCGGGTACGGCGCCGGGGAGATGGAGGCGGGCGAGGACGGTCACCTGGACGACGAGGGCGATGACCACGAGCCCGGAGGAGAGCAGGATCCGGTTGATGCGCATCGGTTCAGTCCTGGGGAGAGGCGCTCGCGGACGTGGAGGGGGTGACCGTGACGGTCACCGTCGGGGTCGGCTTGACCTCGGGTTTCGGTGGCAGGACGCTGTCGCGGGGATCGGAGCGGGGGGCCTCGACGACGACGCCGACGATGTCGAGCCGGCTGTAGCCGACGAAGGGCCGCACCTGGAGGGTGCGGGTCAGACTGCCGCCCGCGGGCTCGACACGGGTGACCTCGCCGACGGGGACGCCGGGGACGAAGGGCTTGTCCCTGCTGGAGCCGAAGGTGACGAGCCGGTCGCCCTCGTGGACGGCGGCCTTGCCGTTGAGGAGCTCGACCCGCACGGAGTGGTCGCCCTGGCCGGTGGCGAAGCCGATCTCGCCGGTCTTCTCCATCCGGGTGCCGACGGTGAACTTGGGGTCGGTGGCGAGCAGGACGGTGGCGGTGGAACGGGAGACGGTGGTGACGCGGCCGACGAGGCCGTCGCCGTCGAGCACCGTCATGTCGCGCTTGATGCCGTCGTCGCTGCCCGCGTCGATGGTGACGGTCCAGGAGAAGCCCTGGGCCGCTCCTATGGCGATGACCTGGGCGCCCTTGATGCCGTACTGGCCGCGGCCCGCGGTCTTGAGCAGGGAGTCGAGCTCGCGGACGCGGGTGCGGTTGCGGTCGTCGCTGCCGAGGCGCTGCTTGAGGTCGGCGTTCTCGCGTTCGAGCCGGGCGATGCGGCTGTGGCGGCCGCCGGAGTCCCGGACGGCCGCGACGGCGTTGCCGACCGGGTCCACGGCGTCGGCGACGCCCTCCTCCACCGGCCCGAAGACGGAGGCGGCGGCGCGCCGGACGCCGTCGAGCGGGGACTGCTCACCACCGCGGATGTCCACGGTGATCAGCGCGAACGCGACGGCGACCAGCAGCACCAGCAGCAGCCGGCTCTCTCGTGTGTCCCTCACGTGCGGCGGCGTGCCCTTCTCGTCGGACCGGCCGGCTGCGGTCCGGACCGGTCATCGGGAGCGTTCTGCCTGTATATCAGGTTGTTGGGCGGCGACAACCGCAGCCGGACACGGCCATACGACGGCCTTTACGTACGGCCTTAACGACGAGGCTGGGCGTCCAGCACCTGCTGGAGCGCCTCGAACTCCTCTACGCACTTGCCGGAGCCGAGCGCGACCGAGTCCAGCGGGTCCTCGGCGATGTGGATCGGCATGCCGGTCTCCCGGCGCAGCCGCTCGTCGAGGCCGCGCAGGAGGGCGCCGCCGCCCGTGAGAACGATCCCGCGGTCCATCACGTCACCCGAGAGTTCCGGCGGGCACTTGTCGAGGGTGGTCTTGACGGCGTCGACGATGGAGTTGACGGGCTCCTCGATGGCCTTGCGGACCTCGGCCGCGGAGATGACCACGGTCTTGGGCAGGCCGCTGACCAGGTCCCGGCCGCGGATCTCGGTGTGCTCGTCCTGCTCCAGGTCGTAGGCCGAGCCGATGGTGATCTTGATTTGTTCGGCGGTGCGCTCGCCGAGCAGGAGGCTGTACTCCTTCTTGATGTGCTGGATGATCGCGTTGTCCAGCTCGTCGCCCGCGACGCGGATGGACTGCGCGGTGACGATGCCGCCCAGCGAGATCACGGCGACCTCGGTGGTGCCGCCGCCGATGTCCACGACCATGTTGCCGGTGGCCTCGTGGACGGGGAGGCCGGAGCCGATCGCGGCGGCCATCGGCTCCTCGATGATGTGCACCTGGCGGGCACCGGCCTGGGTGGAGGCCTCGATCACGGCGCGGCGCTCGACACCGGTGATGCCGGAGGGCACGCACACCACGACGCGGGGACGGGCCATCCAGCGCCGCTTGTGGATCTTGAGGATGAAGTACCTGAGCATCCGCTCGGTGATCTCGAAGTCCGCGATCACCCCGTCCTTGAGGGGGCGGACGGCGACGATGTTGCCCGGGGTACGGCCGATCATCTTCTTCGCCTCGGCACCCACGGCGAGGATGCCGCCGGTGTTGGTGTTGATGGCGACGACGGACGGTTCGTTGAGGACGATGCCGCGGCCTCTGACGTACACCAGCGTGTTGGCGGTCCCGAGGTCGACAGCCATGTCACGGCCGATGAACGACATGTTGTTCCCCATGAGGATACGTCTGGCCTTCCCAGCTGGAGCGGAATGCTTACTTGAGGTCGGCAGGTGTGCGGTGTGCGGGCGCTGCGGTGCGCGGAACCTTCATCGTAGTCTCGACCGGTCGTACGCGGCGCGAGGGTTCCTCCGCCATTGTCGGCGGAACGCAACCGCGCCCCAGTAATGGTGACGTCGTGTCGGAGTGAGAGGTTCCCTCGTTCGCCGCGCATATGCCAGGGGGCGACCGAAAAGAAAATCGGCCGCCCCTGATCAGAATGGGTGCGTCTCTGATGAACTATCAGGCAAGGCCCGGAAAGAAAATCTTGATTTCCCGCTGGGCGGACTCCTCGGAGTCCGAGGCGTGGATGAGGTTCTCGCGCGTGATGGTGCCGAAGTCACCACGGATGGAGCCGGGGGCGGCCGAGATGGGATCGGTGGGCCCGGCGAGCGCACGGACCCCCTCGATCACCCGCTCGCCCTCGACCACCATGGCCACGACGGGCCCGGAGGACATGAACTGCATCAGCGGCTCGTAGAAGTCGCGGCCGACGTGCTCGGCGTAGTGCTGCTCCAGGGTGCCGCGGTCGAGGGTGCGCAGCTCCAGCGCGCCGATCGTCCAGTCCGCCTTGCGCTCGATACGGCCGACGATCTCGCCGATCAGGCCACGCCGCACGGCGTCGGGCTTGAGGAGGACGAGGGTGCGCTGGCTCATGGTGCGGCTCTCCTTGCGGGGTGCTGACTCGGTGCGGCGAGGGTACCTCGGATCTTGACCCGGATGGGTGGCCGTCTTCCTTTGCCTGCGCCTACGAGCTCGGGCCTGAGCGTTGTACGGCGTCTGCGGCCCGGTGGGGGCTTGTCGCGCAGTTCCCCGCGCCCCTTTGGGCCGGGGCGGGGTGCGCCCCGTCAGGGGCGCGGGGAACTGCGCGCGCAACCACGACGCGCCCGCAGACGAGGGGCCACGCACGCCCTGAAGGGGCGCGGGGAACTGCGCGACCGGCCACGTACGGCCCGCAGTCGCCAGCCTGCAGAAGGAACCGGGCTAGGAGGCGAACCCCACTACGCGGGGTCACCCACCTCGGTCTGCTGCGCCGCAAAGCGGCGCTTCGCCTCGTCGATCTTGCCTCCGAAGTGCACGGAAGCCCACCACAGCCCGCCGAAGACGACGCCCAGGATGAACATCATCGGCACGACGAAGCCGCTCACGATCAGCCCGATCTGCAGCAGCCAGCCCAGCTGCACGCCGCCCGGCCGCCCGAGCATCCCGCACAGCAGAACGCTCAGCACCATCGCCGTACCGCTGACGGCCCACACCGTGCCGGTGGGCACGTCGGAGGTCTGCATGGCCACCAGACCGGCGAACCCGATGATGAAGAATTCACCGATCAGGGTGCTGGAGCAGAGCATGCGCATGGTCAGTCCCTTCCGAGGAGCAGCCGGGCCTCGCCGACCGTGAGCACGGAGCCGGTCACCAGGACACCGGCGCCGGAGAACTCGCCCTCCTCCTCGGCGAGGGTGATGGCGGCCTCCAGCGCGTCGTCGAGCCGGGGCTCGACCTGGACCCGCTCGGCGCCGTAGACCTCGACCGCTATGGCGGCCAGCTCGTCGGCGTCCATGGCGCGCTGGGTGGAGTTCCGGGTCACCACGACCTCGGCGAAGATCGGTTCGAAGGCTTCCAGGAGGCCCCGGACGTCCTTGTCGGCGCTGGCGGCGACGACGCCGATGAGGCGGCTGAAGCCGAACGCCTCGGTGATCGCCTCGGCGGTGGCGAGGGCGCCCGCGGGGTTGTGCGCGGCGTCGAGCACCACCGTGGGGCTGCTGCGCACGACCTCCAGCCGGCCCGGCGAGGTGACGGCGGCGAACGCGGTGCGGACGGTGTCGATGTCGAGGGTGCGGGCGTGCTCCGAGCCGATGCCGAAGAACGCCTCGACGGCGGCCAGGGCGACCGCGGCGTTGTGCGCCTGGTGGGCGCCGTGCAGCGGCAGGAAGAGGCCGGGGTACTCGCCGCCGAGGCCGCGCAGCGTCAGCAGCTGGCCGCCGACGGCGACCTCGCGGGAGACGACGCCGAACTCCATGCCCTCGCGGGCGACCGTCGCGTCGACCTCGACCGAGCGCTTGAGCAGCACCTGCGCGGCGTCGACCGGCTGCTGGGCGAGGACGACGGTGGCGCCCTGCTTGATGACCCCGCCCTTCTCGCCCGCGATGTCGCCGGTGGTGGCGCCGAGGCGGTCGGTGTGGTCGAGCGCGATGGGGGTGACGACCGAGACGATGCCGTCCACGACATTGGTGGCGTCCCAGGTGCCGCCCATGCCGACCTCGACGACCGCGACGTCCGCCGGGGCGTCGGCGAAGGCCGCGTACGCCATGGCGGTGAGCACCTCGAAGAAGGAGAGGCGGTGCTCCTCCTGGGCGTCGACCATCTCCACGTACGGCTGGATGTCGCGGTACGTCTCGATGAAGCGCTCGGCGCTGATGGGCGCGCCGTCCAGGCTGATCCGCTCGGTGACGGACTGCACGTGGGGGCTGGTGTAGCGGCCGGTGCGCAGCTCGAAGGCGCCGAGGAGCGCCTCGATCATGCGGGCGGTGCTGGTCTTGCCGTTGGTGCCGGTGACGTGGATGGCCGGGTAGGCGCGCTGCGGCTGCCCGAGGATGTCCATCAGGGCCTCTATGCGGCGCAGCGAGGGGTCGAGCTTGGTCTCGCCCCAGCGCCCGGCCAGCTCGGTCTCCACCTCGCGCAGCGCCCGGTCGACCTCGGGGTCCTCGGGGCGGGCCGGGATGCCGTCGCCCTTGGGCGGGCCGCCCTGCGTGCGCAGGGTGCGGCTGCCGGCCTCGATCACGGCAAGGTCGGGGTCTCTGTCGGTCTCGGCGTCGACAATCTCGGCAAACCGGTCTTCTTCGCCGGTGCCGGTCTCGTCGCTGTCGTCGTTCAGGGGGCGCTCGGTCACGCGGTCCAGTCTACGGAGGGGCACTGACAGCGCGGCCATCAGGCGCCCGGGGGCAGGTCCCGGGCGCGCCCGTCGGATGCCGTGGTGGTGTGCGGCGGCGCGCGGCGCTCAGGCGCCGGGGGCCAGGGCCGCGCTCATCATGGCCTTGGCCACGGGGGCGGCGAGGCCGTTGCCGCTGACGTCCGAGCGGGCGGCGTCGCTGTCGGCGATCACGACGGCCACGGCGATCTGCTTGCCCTCGCTGTTCTGCGCGTAGGAGACGAACCAGGCGTACGGGGTGCCGCTGTTGTCGACGCCGTGCTGGGCGGTACCGGTCTTGCCGCCGACGGTCAGGCCGTCGATCTGCGCATTGCTGCCGGTGCCCTTGTCGACGACCGTCTGCATGGCGGACTTCAGCTGGCGCGCGGTGTCGGCGGACATCGCGGTGGAGTACTCCTTGGGGTCGCTCTTCTCCAGCACGCCGGAGCTGCCGTCGGTGACGCGGTCGACGAGGCGGGGCGTCATCAGCTTGCCGTCGTTCGCGATGGCGGAGGACACCATGGCCATCTGGAGCGGGGTGGCCTGGTCGTCGAACTGGCCGATGCCGGACAGCGCGGTCTGGGCCGCGTCCATGCCGCCGGTCGGGTAGACGCTCTTGGCGGCGCGGACGGGGATGTCGAGCTTGTCGTCGTTGAAGCCGAACTTCTCGGCCTGCTCGGCGACCTTCTTCTGGCCGAGGCGCTCGGCGAGGTGGCCGAAGACGTTGTTGCAGGAGTACTGGAGCGCCGTGCGGATGCTGGCGTTGGTGCAGGGGGCGCCGGCGTCCTCGTTGGGGAGGTAGGTGCGGGTGCCCGGCAGGAGGTACGGGTCGGGGCTGTCGGTGGGCTCGTCGACGGAGTGGTAGAGCCCGTTCTCCAGGGCGGCCGCGGCGACGACGAGCTTGAAGGTCGAGCCCGGCGGGAAGGTCTGCCGCAGCGCCCGGTTGACCGTCGGCTTCGTCTTGTCCTTCTCCAGCGCCTCCCACGCCTTCTGGTCGGCGCCGGAGGACCCGGCGAAGGCGCCCGGGTCGTACGAGGGGGTGCTGACCAGGCCGAGGATCGCGCCGGTGGCGGGGTCGATGGCGACGGCGGCGCCGGTCTTGCCGCCCATGGCCTTGGCGGCCGCCTTCTGCACGGCCGGGTCGATGGTGGTGATCACGTCACCCGGGGTCGGCGTCTTGCCGGTCAGGACGTCGGAAGGGCTCTTCAGCCGGGAGTCCGTGCCGGTGAGGACGGATTTGTAGAGGTTCTCCAGCTGCGTGCTGCCGTAGATCTGCGAGGAGAAGCCGGTGACCGGCGCGTAGAGCTCGCCGTCGGTGTAGGTGCGCTTGTACTTCAGGTCGCCGTCGGTCGTGGTGGAGCCGGTCAGCCGGGTGCCGCCCCCGGCGAGGATGTTGCCCAGCGGCCGGGAGTAGGCGGCTATGGCCAGGCGCCGGTTGTGGGGGTTGTCGTCGAGGCTGCCCGCCTGGGCGGCCTGGACCCAGGTGGCGCGGACGAGCACGGCGAAGACCAGCAGCAGGGAGAAGACGGCGACGTGCCGGACTGGTTTGTTCATCGGGGGCGCGGTCCCTCTCCTTGGCATACGGTTTTCCCGAAAACTCCGTTAAGCGGAGTTAGTGTTCCCCGACTCCATGAGAGCTGGGTGAGAAACCGGTGAGCAGGCCGCCGTCCGAGGACCGGGAGCGGCTCCAGGCAGTGCTGGAGGCGCTGCCCGCAGGCGCGCTCGTCCAGGGCCCGGCGGACGAGGTGCTGGCCGCCAATCAGCGCTTCATTCACATGTTCGATCTGGAAGGGCTGGTGGACCTCTCCCCCGGCGCCCCCATGCGGCCGGTCGTCCCCCTCGTGCAGTCCCGCTTCGCCGACGGGTACGGGCTTCCCGGCACCGCGGGCGACATCCTCACGGGGCACCACCGCATCCACCGGACGGCGGAGATCCCCCTGGCGGACGGGCGCACCGTCCGGCGCGAGGTCGAGCCGCTGCGCCACGCCGGGCGGCACCTGGGCGCGCTGTGGACCTTCCACGACATCACCGCCCGCAAGCGCCGGGAGCACGACCTGGAGCGCGACAACCTCGCGCTGACCGAGCTCGCGCGGCAGCGCAACGCGTTCACCGCGGCCGCGTCGCACGAGCTGCGGACCCCGCTGACCTCGATCATCAGCTTCTGCGAGCTGCTGACCGCCCCGGCCGGGCGCGGCGGCCTCGCCACCGAGCAGCTCTCCTTCCTGGAGGCCATCCGGCGGAACGCCGACCGGATGCAGCGGGTGATCGCCGACCTGCTGCTGACCACCCGGATGCGGGCCTCGGCGATGGAACTGGAATTTGACTCCGTGGACATGGCCGAAATGCTCCGGGACGCCGTCCTGGACCGGCTGGCCACCCCGGAAGGAGCGGCCGTCTTCACCGTGCTGGACTGTGCGCCCGGCCCCGCCCTCCGAGGCGACCGACACCGTCTACAGCAAGTGCTGGCGAATTTGCTGGAGAACGCTGCGAAATTCACTCCTACGGATGGCCGGATCACTGTCACGGCCACCGCCCGTGGCCATTTCTGGGAGATCGAGGTCGCCGACACCGGAATCGGCATCCCGGAGAAATTCCGCGAAGAGATCTTCACCGGTTTCGTCCGCGCCCCGAATGCGACCGGCGGCGGCTACCCCGGCACCGGGCTGGGCCTCGCCATCAGCCGCACCGTCGTCCAGTTGCACGGCGGCACGCTCACGGCGGGCGGCACCGAGGGTGAGGGCGCGGTCTTCCTGATCCGGCTCCCGCTGTCCGGACCGGGCCCGGTGGAGGGACCGGGCCCGGTGGAGGCCGGGGCATGAGCCGCCGCCTCCTCGTCGTCGAGGACGACCCCGACCTCGCGCTCGCGCTGCGCACCCTCCTGGAGCGGGCGGGCTACGAGGTGATCCACGCGGACAACGGGCGCGACGGGCTCCGGCTGCTGTTCTCCGAACGGCCCGCGCTGATGCTCCTCGACGTCGGCCTGCCCCAGCTCAACGGCTGGGAGGTACTGGAACGCACCCGCGACCTCAGCGACCTCCCCGTCCTCCTGCTCACCGCCCGCGGCGCCGAGACCGACCGGGTACGCGGCCTGCGCGCCGGAGCCGACGACTACCTCCCCAAGCCCTTCGGCAACGACGAGCTCCTCGCCCGCGTCGAGGCCCTGCTGCGCCGGACCGCGCCCACGCGCTGGGCCGGCGACTCCTTCGACGACGGCCTGCGCCTCGTCCCCGAACGCCGCTCCGCCATCTGGCAGGGCCACGAGGCGCGGCTCAGCGACATCGAATACCGCCTCCTCCAGGTCCTCGTCCGCAACCGCGGCCGCGTCATCACCACCGACCAGCTCCTCGACCGCGTCTGGGACGACCCCGAGGGGACGGGCCGGGAGCGCGTCAAATTCGCCGTCCTCCGGCTGCGGCGCAAGCTGCGACAGGCGGCGGGCGACGAAGCGGCGGATCCGCTGGAAGCGGTCCGCGGCCTGGGGTACCGCTACCGGGCGCCGGACTGACGTACCGCCTGCGGCGGGCGCGGCCGGGTGGGGTTGCCGTGAGTGGTGATTCCTTGTCCGGGGCTGCGCCCCCGGCCCCGCTTCGCCCACTGGGCTGCCACTTGCGCTCCACGCGCGACTGCGGGCCGGTGGGGGTTGCTCGCGCAGTTCCCCGCGCCCCTGGCGGGGGCGCGATGCTGCGCCCGGGCATGCGCCCCTGAAAGGGGTGCGGGGAACTGCGCGACCGGCCACGAACAGCCCGCAGACGCGGGCCGGGCTCAAGGGGCAGCCCAGTAG
>NZ_JAINFC010000194.1 GCF_020740835.1 Streptomyces sp. UNOC14_S4 | reverse complement strand
GGCTACGGGAGGGAGGGCTTCGCCGGTGTCTTCAACCGCACCAGCATGATCAATTACGACGGCTACCGGCACTACTTCCCCTTGTGGGCGCTGGCGGCCTGGCACACCGCCGTTCCGGCGGCTTGAGCGGGTGACGCGTACCGTCGCCGTGCGCACGGTTCCGGCTCCGCGCAAACGGCCATCGGGCGGGTAGTCGTACTTACCACGGCATCACGTGGAGTGCGTTTGCGGATGCTCATCTCTCCCCATCCTCATGAAAGAAGAGCAGAACGTTCCGCTCCGCCACGGAGAGCGCCAGTGAAGTGCGGTGTCGGCGCCCGGCACCGCGCTGTCCTCCCCGGGAGCAAAGGGGAGCCCTTTCCGTCCGGACACATCTGGTCCGGACGGACACGTCCCGCGCCGAGCAGTCATGAATGCCGCGCGCCCCCGCCGACCCGACACGTCCGGCACCTGACACATCCGGCACACGACACGTCCGGCACACCACGAGGAGTGGCCATGACCACCGACCGTGCCTCGCGTCCCGCGCAGGGCTGCCCGGTCCACGGCGCGCGCCGGGAAGCCCCGCCCGGGCAGGAACCGGAGGCGGCCCGGGAACTGCCCCGCGTACCCGGAGGCCGTCCGCTGATCGGCCACGCCGTGCCTTTCCTGCGCGACCTCGTGGGCTTCCTGCTGCGCCAGCACCTCGCTCTCGGTGAGGCCCTGACCTTTCGTGTCGCGGGCACGGAAGTGGCCTCCTTCTGCGGTCCGCGCGTCAACGCCGCCGTACTGAACCGCTCCCACGAGGATCTCGACCGCCGGGCGCTGGGACGCCGCCTCGGCATCGTCTTCGGCCCCCGCGTGGCGTTCGACGCCCCGGAGGACGTCATGGCGGCCCAGAACCGGAGGCTGCTGCCCGCGCTGCAGCGTGAGGCCATGGGCCACCACGCCGTGACCATGGCGCGTGTCGCCGAGCGGTACACCGCGGACTGGGGTGCGCACGGCACGGTCGACCTGGTGACGGCCGTGCGCGAGATGACGGCCCTCATGACCACGCACTGCCTGATCGGCCCAGGCTTCGGCCAGGCAGTGGGGGTACGGGTCCCCGCCCTGCTGGGGCACCTGGAGACGGCCCTCATGGTGTCCTTCGCCATCGATCCGAGGGCACCCCTGCCGTGCTACCGGCGGCGTGACCGCGCGCGGGAGACGCTCAGGCACGCCATCAAGGAACTCGCCCCGGGAGACCGGCCGTCCGGCTTCCCGCACAGCCCCTTCGACGTGCTGACGGGCAAGGCGCCGTCGGAGGAGCCCGCACTGGACGCGGACGACGCCGCCGACCTCGTGATCGCCTGGCTCTACGCCGCCAACGAGACCACGGCCGTGTACGGCGCCTGGACAGGCGCCCTGCTGCTCCAGCACCCCGAGTGGCTGCCCGTCCTGGTGGAGGAACAAGAAGAGCTGTTCACCGACTCCCCGTCGGCGAGCCCTCGACTGCTGCACAGGATGCACCGTCTGGGCCACTGCATGCTGGAGGCCGAACGCCTGCACCCGTCCGCCGTCGTGATCCCCCGCACGGCCGCACGCGACCTGGTCATCGAGGGGTACGCGGTACCACGCGGCCACTTGGTGCTCCTGTGCCCCGCGGCCTCGCACCGTCTGCCGCACCTCTTCCGCGACCCGGAGCGCTACGACCCGGACCGGTACCTCCCGGGGCGCGAGGAACACCACGGCACACCGAGCCCGTTGATCGGCTTCAGCGGCGGGCGCGCCCCGTGCCTGGGCATGTCCTTCGCCCAGATGGCTGTCAAGTCCCTCTGGAGCGTCGTGCTGCGCACCTTCGACCTTGAACTCGTCGACCCCGGGATCCGCGTGGCACGGCGCAGTTTCATGCCGCCCCGTCAGCCGTGCCTGGTGCGCTACCGGCGAAGGACGTCATGAGCACGCCCGCCTACGACGTGGCGGTCGTCGGCGCGGGTCCGGCAGGCTGTGCGGCGGCCCTCGCCCACGCCCGTCTGGGCCGGCGGGTCCTGCTCCTGGAGGCCTCGCGCACGCCCCCGGCACGGCTCGCCGGCGAGTGGCTTCACCCCCGCGGCGTCGACGTCCTGCGACGGCTCGGCGCTGACCTGCCGACGGCCCGTGCCACTTCCGCACGCGGCTTCGTCCTGCACCCCGAGGACGGCGACCCGCCCATCGCGCTCCCGTGCCCCGACGGCGGCCTGGCCGCCGTCGTGCCCCACGCGGACCTGGTCACCGCCCTCCGTGCCACGGCCGCGAACCGGCCGGGCATCACCCTGCTCCTCGGCGCACGCGTCGGCTCCGTCGAGAGCACCACCCTCACCTGGACCGAGGACGACGGCCCCCGGCGGCGTGCCCGAGTACGGCGCGTCGTCGGCGCCGACGGGCAGAACTCCGCGGTGCGGCGCGTGCTCCGCCCCGCTCCCGCCCCGGCGACGACCGTCTCGCGCACGGCTGGAATCCTGCTGCACGGCGTCGCGCTGCCGCTGGAGGGCTACGGCCATGTCTTCGCGGGCGGCCCCGGACCCGCGCTGGCCTACCGCCTGGACCCCGACACCGTCCGGCTGACGCTCGACGTCCCCCTGCTGCCGCTGCGTGCCGCCGCCCTCCTGGCCTTCCTGGACCACGCCTACGCGCCCTTCCTGCCCGGGGAGCTGGCCGCGGCGTTCCGGGACGTCCTGGCCCGGGGGCGTATCCGGTGGGCCGCCAACCGGCTGCGGCCGCGCGGCTTCCACGGCCGGGGCCCGTACGCCCTGGTCGGAGACGCCGTCGGTATCTGCCACCCACTGATCGCGTCCGGGCTCACCTTCGCCCTGCGCGACGCCGAGTGCCTCGCGCACAGCGACGACGTCACCGGCCACGGCCGTCGCCGTCAGGCCGCCGGGCGTGCCAACGAACACCTCGCCGCGGCCATGCACCGCATGTTCTGCGACCCCGGGCGGGCCACCGCCGAGCTGCGCAGGAGCATGTACGCCGTCCTGCGTGACAGCGCCTTCGAGCGCGAGCGGATGATGCGGGTGCTGTGCGCCGAGGAGCACAGCACGGCCGCACTGGCCGGTGCCGTCGCGCATGTCGCCGCCCGCGCCCTGGGCGAACGCCTCACCGCCCACGGCGGCCGTGCCGGGTGGCACGCTCCGGCGCGGGGTTGTACGGATTACGCCGCCTGGCTGTGGTGGATATGCCGTGGCCCCGTTCACCCGTTCCGTCTGCCGTCCGCCCCGACCGCGTGCCGCCTCGTCCGGCACGACGCACCGTGAGGTGGCGCCATGCCCGAGCGACTGCCGTCCCTCACCGGGATGAGGGGTGTGGCCGCAAGTGTCGTCTTCCTGACGCATGTCGTGTACTTCGCCGGTCAGGACGACAGGAGTGGTCGGCTCTCTCTCCCGGTCTTCGCCGTTTCCCTGGGAACGACGGCTGTCTCCCTCTTCTTCCTCCTCAGCGGCTTCGTCCTGACCTGTACCGCGTCACCGGCGGACACGGCCCGGTCCTTCCTGCGAAAGCGCCTCTTCCGGATCTGTCCGAGCCACCTCGTCGTCTGGGCGGGCTTCGTCCTGCTCGTCCGGTGCGCGGGCGTACCCCGGGGGGACGGATACGACGCCTCGGTTCCCGGTGACCTCGCCGGGGCCCTCCTGGTGAACACCCTCATTCCCGTGGAGCGGATCGCCGCCGGGGGTAACCCGGTCACCTGGTCGCTCACCTGCGAGGTGGTGTTCTATCTGCTCTTCCCGTTCCTGCTGGCCCGGATCGACGCCATCCGGCCCGCACGGCTGCCCCTGGCCGCGGGAGCCGCCGTGGCGGCGGTCTGGGCGGTGCCGCTCGCCTCGCTCGCCCTGGACGGTCCTGAGCCCGCCCACCAGTTCATCCCGGGCTTCGACCTCACCCTGCCCCAGGTGGGGCTGGCGTATCTCTTCCCGGCCGGCCGCCTGCCGGAGTTCGTGCTCGGCATGATCCTCGCCAGAATCCATCTGCGGCCCGGCGCCCGGATCGCCCGGATCGCCCGTCGGGTCGGCAGTCTGCCCGCGGCCCTGCTCGTGCTCGGTGCGCTGGCGGCAGGTCGCAGGCTGCTGCCCTCGCCGTTCGCGCTCGCCGCCGTGACGGTGCTTCCGCTCGCGCTGCTCCTGCTGGCCTTGGCGGCCGCGGATGTCGCAGGGCGCCGCTCACTCCTGCGCACCCTGGTCATGAGGCGCCTTGGCGAGCTGTCGTACGCCGTCTATCTCACGCACTTCATCGTGATTCTGACGGTCAATCATTACCTCGGCAGCGCTCTGGGCATCACGGGGCGCACCGGGATCGCGCTCGTCGCCACCCTCCTCGTGTCCTGGCTGCTGCACACGCGCGTGGAACGCCCCTGCATGCGCCGCTTCGCCACCCCGTCCGCGCGACGGCCGACCGTCGGGGAGCCGGGCCTGGCGGGCAGCGGAGAGCACGCGGGGACGCGGGGCGGGAACTAAGCCGCCGTCCACTCGTGGGGCCGGTCCACCAGCCACTCCACCGTTTCGGGGTCGTCGAGCAGTTCCTCCGCCTCCGGAAGACCGGCCCTGCGCAGGAATTCCACGACGTCGGCGTCGCGGTAGGCCATGCCCAGGATGTGTTCGCCGTCCTGGCGGCGGGCGGTGACGCGACGGCCGCCCCCGGCGTCGAGGCGGTGCACGGAGATCGGCGCGGCCATGTACCCACCATGCGGGGGTGCGCCCGGGCCCGCACCCGGACGTGGTGGGGGTGTGGGGCGAACGGGTGACGCTGGGTACCCGTCGGCGGGCGTGTGCGGCAAGCCGGGCGGCCGGTACAGGTGATCGCCGTACGCATCTTCCCAACTCGCCCTGTTCGTCAGTGAGTTGATGTGCGTGAACTCACAGGGGGTCAATGCAGGATGCATGATCACGGAGGAGGATGAACATACCGGCAGGCTGTAGCTCCAGCGGTTTTTCCTACGCGAGACTCCTTCTTGCCAGAGCTTTTGCCTGGCTCCCCCCTTTGAACCCCCCAACCACTGGAGAAGTCATGAGCATCCGCAACGCCGCCGCCGTCACCGCCCTCGCCGCCGCGGCCCTCGGCGCCGGTGCCGCCGCCGCGAGCGCGGACGGGCAGGCCGTCGGGCACGCCGAGATGTCCCCGGGTGTGGCCGCCGGGAACGTCGTCCAGGTCACCCCGCGTGTCTCCCCGAACGTCGGCGGCAACGTGATCTCCGTTATCGGTGTCGGCAACCTCAGCCAGGGCAACACCCTCGTCAACCACTGAGCCTTCGGCACCAGCCGCCGAGGGAGCCACAGGAGGGCCGTACGCCTGTGGCGGGCCGCGCGCTCTGGGTTCCGCCCAGGGCGCGCGGCCCCTTCGTATGTCCCTTTGCACATGACTTCGTGTGCGGCCCCTCACGCCGTGACCCGGCCCTCCGGACGGCTCAGTGTCCGCAGCTGCCGGAGCATGCCGGACCGCAGGCCGACGCGAGGCCGCCAGCCGAGGAGGCGGTACGCGCGGGTGATGTCGGCGCGGGTGGCCGGGACGTCCCCCGGGCGCGGGGTGTCGTGGAGGAGCCGGACCGTCCGTCCCGTCAGGCTCTCCGCGATGTGCACCACGTCGCGGAGCGACGCGCCGGAGCCCCCGCCCACGTTGACGACGGCGCTGCCGCGCGGTGCCGAGGCCGCGGTGACGGTCGCGGCCACCGCGTCGTCCACGTAGGTGAAGTCGCGCCGCTGCCCGCCGTCCCCGTACAGGCGCAGCGGCTCCCCGGTCAGGGCCGCGCGCAGGGCGCGGTGGACGAACATGTCGGCGCGCTGGCCGGGCCCGTAGACGGTGAAGTACCGCAGGGCGACGACGCTGGTGGGGCAGTCGGCGCGGGCCGCGTGCGCGAGGCACAGCTGCTCCTCGGCGAGCTTCGTCACGGCGTACGGCGAGGCCGGGCGCGGGAGGTCGCGCTCGGAGCTCGGTGTGCCGTCGGTCGCGCCGTAGACGCTGGAGGACGAGGCGACGACGACCCGGGGGACCCCCGTACGCGCGGCCGCCTCCATCACGCGCTGGGTGGCGAGGACGTTGCAGTGGACGTACTCGGCGAACCGCGGTCCCCAGGACGGGCGCACCCCGGGGATCCCGGCCAGGTGGAACACCGCGTCCGCGCCCCGCAGCGGGGCGTCCAGGGCGCAGGCCAGCAGATCGGCGTGGAGGTGACGGTAGCCGGGCGCGTCCGTGACCGCGGCGAGGTGGCAGGCGGCCACCGGGTCGTCGGCCGGGTCGCGGCGGTCGACGCCGACCACGCGGACGCCGCTCCGCAGCAGGGCCAGCGTCAGCCGGGAACCGATGAAACCGGCCGCGCCCGTCACCACCGCCCGGCGGAGGCACACGGTCGCTGGAACGGGTTGTCCGGGCACGGGCGGTCCCTTCTCGACGGGTGGTGTGTGCGGTGGTACCACTGCGGCCGCGGCTCACTCATCGAGCCGATGGCCCCTGCGGCGGGCCCGGCGCCGAGCCCGCGCGCGGGACGGGCGTCGCGGCGAAGCGCGCGTGCAGCAGCGCGAGCGCGGTCGCGAGGTCCGGCCACGAGCGGGCGGTCGTGACGCGGACGACGCCGCCGGAGAAACAGAACGTGAGGATCCCGGGGAAGACCGAGACCCCCGTCTCCGCCAGCAGATCGCGGAAGCACCGGTAGGAGTCGTCCCAGCCGGGGAACTCGACGGCCGCGTTGATGGAGTAGTGCGGCGGCACGACCGCGGCCGTCGCCCCGGTCAGGCCCGCGACCGCGGCGTCCCGCAGGGTCCGCAGGGCGAGGTCGCGGGCGAGGCGCTCGGCACGGTAGTCGCGGTACGCCTCCGCCAGCCTCCGCCCGTCCACGGCGTGGGACGCCGCGACCTCCGCGACGTGCCCGGCCCCGGGCGACTCGACCCCGGCCAGGAGCCATCGCTCCATCCGGGCCAGCACCTCCAGGAGCGTGTCGTAGAGGGGCGGCGGGCCGACGGCGTCCGCGCGGGAGAGGTAGCCGGCCACGAACCGGGCGTCGGCCAGCAGCCAGCCCGCCTTCAGGCCCGGCACCGACCACGTCTTGGAGAGGCTGGAGACCCGGATCACGTTGGGCGCCGCCCGCGCGGGGGCGAAGGTGCCCACGGGCCCGAGCCATTCGTGGCACTCGTCGAGGACGATCGCGGTCGTCGGCGAGGCGGCGCGCACCAGCCGGGCGATCTCGTCCTCGGGCACCAGCGCGCCGGTCGGATTGGTCACCGTCTGGAGCAGCACCATCGGGGTGTCCGGCCCGAGCGCGCGGATCAGCGGGTCCAGCCGCACCCGCCCGGACCGGCAGGGCAGGGGCACGAGACGGACCGCGCCCCGCCGGGCGACGGACTCCACCAGCGGCGGGTAGTTGGGAATGCCGCACAGCGTGGGCCGCCGGCGCGTGTCCCCGCGCAGGACGTGGTCCGCGAGCGAGGCGATCGACGCGGTGCCGCCGAGGGTGACGGCCACGTTGTCCGCCGTGTAGCCGGGGCCCGCGATGCGCGCGGACTCGTAGGCGGCGATGGCCTCGCGGGCGGTACGGTGCCCCCGCCGGGCGGCGCGGCCGGACCAGTCCGCGTCGAGCGCGTGGTGCAGACAGCTCTTGAGGGTCTCCGGGAGGCCCCACGCCTCCTCGCTGACGGAGCCGCTGGAGAGGATGACCGCGACCCGCGGCCGCAGCCGCCCGTAGAGGTCGTCGCGGAAGTACCAGTTGAACAGCTCCTTGACGAAGCGCACGGTGGCGCGGGACGAGAGGACCTCGTCCGGGTGCACCGTCCGGCGGACCGGGGCCCGGCGCCAGCCCTCGGCGAGCCAGGGGCGTCCGTCGCCGCCGGTCTCGTGCTCGACGCGCCCCAGCCACAGGTCCCGCAGCTCGAAGGCGTCCCGCGGGTCGAGGGCCCGCGCGTAGACGTCCAGCGTCCGCTCGTCCACGGACGGTACGAACACGCGGCCGTCGTCGGCCGTGCCGGGGGCCGCGGCGGCCCGCGCCTCGGGCGGCACGGACGGGCGGCGTCCGGCGGGACGCGCGTCGAAGAGATGCATGATCCCCGCTCCGCTGCTCGCGGCCTCACGGCTCGACGAAACTCATCCTCCGGGACGAGTCCAGGGGCATGTGCGGTACGCCGAACGCCAGGAATTCCAGAGGGGTGCGGGAATCACCGAGGGTCCGCACGCCGTGGGCGTAATGAGCCGGTACGTAGACGGTGTCGCCTTCGGCCATCGCGTAGTCCGTGCCGTCCACATGGATGATGCCCCGGGCGCGCAGGACATAGAGGATGTGGGCGCCGGGATGGGTGTGGAGCGCGAACGCCGAACCGGGCTTCATCATGATCCGGTCGATGCCGATCTCCGCGCCCGCCGCGATGCGTTCGGCGACTCCGGCCGTCCCGCTGATGCCCGGCAGCACCCGGCCGCGAGGGTCGAGCAGGCCGATCACCGGCTCGGCGCCGAGGTGCCGGATGTGTTTCTCCGGATCGAAACGTTCCCGGTCGGGCCTCTCCGGGTCGAACGTCGTCTCCATACGCCCTCTTCATGACTTCATGGCTTATGGCTTCACAGTGGAACGTCTGCGTGACGGCAGCGAATGAACGGTGCGAAAGGACCGGGTGCTCCGGGCGTGCGCGGTCGCGGGCACTTCACGGGCAGTGTGCCACGGCCGCCGTACGACGGACAGGGACGGGCGGGGACTTCGCCGTGGCCGACCGGAAATCTCCTCTTGCGATCGAGGCACGGGCTGTGCTCAGCTGAGGAAGAAGGCCGAAGAGTGGGTGGGATATGGACTGTCTGCCGTACAAAGTGGCCTATGAACGGGACGGATACGTCGTCGTCCGTGATTTCCTGGAACGGGCCGAGCTGGCCGAACTCCGTTTCCACATCCACCGGTTCCTCGACGACGTGGTGCCGGCGCTCCCGGACACACAGGTATTCCACGTGCGGGGCAGGAACGGGGCCCGGCGGGTCCGGATGGTCCTGCGCATGAACTGCGACACGTATTTCGAGAATTACCGCTCCCACCCGAAATGGACGTCACTCGCACAGGCCCTGCTCGGCGAACCGGCCACCGCCGAGCCGCCGATCTACCTCGACAAGCCGCCCGCCGCCGACAGCCCGACGCCACCGCACCAGGACAACTGCTCGCTCGGCCTCGACCCGCCGAGCGGCGTGGAGATGCTGCTGGCGACGGACGAGCGCATCGACGAGGACAACGGGTGTCTGCGGTACGTGCCCGGCTCGCACCGCTGGGGCATGCGGCGGCACACCTACAGCGGGGTGCGCGGCTTCGCCGTGGCCGCGGACTTCGGCCCGGCGGACGAGGAACGCGAGGTGCCCGTCGAGCTCGACCCGGGCGACCTCGTCTGCCACCACCCCCTCACGGTGCACCGCGCCCCGGCCAACCGCTCGGAGCACCGGGCGCGCGCGGCGTTCGCCATGTGGTTCCAGGGCACCTCCGCGTGCCGGGACCCGGCGGTCTCGGAGTCCTACAACCGGCACGCGCGGCGGGCACAGGCGACCGGACGGTGAGACGGCCCTGCCCTCGGGGAGGCGGCGGGGCGCGACAGCGGGGAGGAACCGCGATGAGCGTGCTCGACCGGCGGCCGCGGGATCCCCGCGTCCTGTGTCTCTACCCACCGCTCCAGTACTACCCGGACGAGGTCTACCGCCCCGACTGCTCGCTGGCCCTGCCGTACCTCCACGCGGCGCTGCGCGCGGCCGGGTTCGACGCCGACCTCCTCGACACCAGCATCGGCCGCCCCGGGCGCGACCGGCTGGAGGACACCTTCTACCGCAAGGAGCCGATGCCCGAGCTCGGGAAGGATCTGTTCCGAATCGGTCTGAGGCCGGAACGCATCCTGGAGGAGGTCGAGGCGTTCGACGTCGTCGCGGTGAGCTCCATCTTCACGCAGCAGACGGCCTGCTGCCTCGACCTCGCCCGTCTCGTCAAGTCCGCCTTCCCGGAGAAGATCCTGGTCGCGGGTGGCGTCAACGCCCGCAGCCTCAAGGAGATGTTCTTCGACAGCGGCTACGACGTCGTCTTCCTCTCGGAGGGTGAGGAACCCCTGGTCGCCTTCGCCGAACACCTGCGCTCCGGGACGCCCGCGCTCGACGCGGTGCCGTCGATCAGCTTCCGGCGGGACGGCCGGACCGTGACCACCCGCGGCACCCGGCTCGTCACCGACCTGGACGAATACCCCATGCCCTCGTGGGACGCGCTGCCCAACGAGCAGTACTGGGACATCAGCGTGCTGTGGGGCGGGCGCGAGGGCTGGATGGACGAGGGCCAGAAACCCCACTTCGCCTCCATCCTCACCTCGCGCGGCTGCCCCTACCGCTGCACCTATTGCCACATCTCCAAGGAACGCGGGGGAGAGGCCGGGGAGATCGGGGATCTCCGCTTCCACTCGGTGGAACGGGTCGAACGCGAACTGGACACGCTCAAGGGCCTCGGGGTCGATCTCGTCTACATCAACGACGACTCGCTGCTCGCCTGGAAACACCGGGTGCACCAGGTCCTCGACCTGATGCGGCGGTACGACTTCGAACTCGCCGACATCAACGGGGTGAACATCCGGCACCTCTTCCGGCGCGACGGGAGGAGCGACCGCCTCGTCGTCGACGTGGAACTGCTGGAGCACCTCCACGCGGCCGGATTCCGCCGGATCGGCCTGCCCTTCGAATCCGGCTCCCAGCGGGTGCTCGACGCCTATTCGACCTCCAAATGGCGCCTGGACAAATGCGATGTCCTCGAACTCGTCCGCGTGATGCGCGCAATGGGCTTCACGATCAACGGCAATTTCATGGTCGGCTACCCGGACGAGACCGTCGAGGAACTGACCCGCACCTTCTGGCTGGCACGCCGCGCCATGGACGCGGGCCTTCACGGCTGCGGCTTCTTCATGGTCCAGCCCTTCCCCGGGACCGCCATCTACGACCAGGCCGTGGCGAACGGACAGCTCGACCCGGCCGTGCGCCCGGACGACATGGGGTTCTCCAAGGCCCAGTCGCCCTCGCCGTTCCGGAACCTGAAGATCGACCCGCAGGTGCTGCACTACGCCCGGAACCTCGCCTACGCCCTGCTCAACAGGGACCAGCGGAGCTGGCTGCGACTGTCCGAAGGGGCCGCAGGGTGACCGGTCCGGCGGGAAGGACGGGGTCCGCGTGATCATTCTCGGTACCAAACCGGTGCAGCACGACGCCTGCTTCGCCCTGATCCGGGACGGGGAACCCCTCTTCGTCTACGAGCAGGAGCGCTTCAACCGCGTCAAGCACGGCATGTCCAGCCACCTGTCCGTGCTCTTCGAGGCCCTCGACGAACACTCCATCGCGCCCCGGCAGATCGACCTGGTCACCAACTGCATCGACCCGGCCCGGCTGGACGCCCGCAAACGCCAGGCGCGCACGTTCCTCGCGGGCGCCGCCGCGGACGCCATGGAACGCCACCTCGAATGGCGCATCCCCACCTGGCACAAGACCCTGCTCGCCGCCGGCTTCCCCGCCGACCGCGTCGTGAACATCCCCCACCACGTCTGCCACTGCGCGGGCGTGTACTACGCCGGCCCCTACGAGGACGCCGCCGTCCTCAGCGTGGACGGCAGCGGCGAGACCGAGACCTCGATGCTCGCCCACGGCACCGGCGACGACCTGCGCGTCCTGCGCACCACCCCGCTGCCGCAGTCCCTCGGCCTCTTCTACCAGGGCGCCACCATGTGGCTGGGCTGGGGCTTCGGCGAAGAGGGCAAGACCATGGCCCTCGCGGCCTACGGGGACCCGGAACGGCGCAGGAGCGCACTCGACGCCTTCCTCCACGTGGACGCCACCGGGGACTACGCCTTCCTGCCCGCCCGGCGGCGCGGCACGCACACCTACACCTCCACCGAACTGGCCGCGACCTTCTTCACCCGGGCCTTCGGCCCGCCCCGGCGGCCCGACGAGCCCCTCACCCCGCTGCACCAGGACGTCGCCGCCGCCGTCCAGGCCGTCTGCGAGGAGATCATGCTCAACTCCGCACGGCACCTCAGGGAGACGACCGGGTCCGCCAACCTCCTCGTCACCGGGGGAGTCGCCCTCAACTCCGCCGCCAACGGCCGGCTCCTGCGCAGCGGCCTCTTCGAGCGGATCGACGTCTACCCCCAGGCCAACGACTCGGGCACGGCCCTCGGCGGCGCCCTCTACGCCCACCACCGGCTCACCGGCCCCGGGCCCCGCCGCCGGTGGCACATCACCCACGCCTACCACGGACGCGCGATCGACACCGGGAACCTCCCGCGCGTCGCCGCCCGCCACGGCCAGCACGGCGTACGCGTCGACGACTGGGACACGGTCGCCCGTCTCCTGGCCGCCGGGAAGACCCTGGGCTGGGTCCAGGGCCGCTCCGAGATCGGCCCGCGGGCCCTCGGCAACCGCTCGATCCTCGGCAGCCCGGTCGCCCCCGACATCAAGCGGAGGATCAACGACGGCATCAAACACCGCGAGAACTGGCGCCCGTTCGCCCCCTCGGTGCTCCGGGAGGACCTGGCCGAGTACTTCGAGGCCGACCAGGACCTGCCGTACATGACCGTCGTCGCGCCGATCCGCGAGGAGTGGCGGGACAAGCTCGCCTCCGTCGGCCACGTCGACGGCACCGCACGGGTGCAGACGGTCACCGAGGAGCAGAATCCGCGGTTCCATGCCCTGCTCACGGCCTTCAAACGGCGCACCGGCCTGGGCGTCCTGCTCAACACCTCCTTCAACGACCGTGGCGAACCCCTCGTCCAGACCTGCGAACAGGCCTTCCGGCTCTATCTGACCTCCACCATGGACGCCCTGTGCATCGACGACCGGCTCTTCGCGGACAAGCGCACCCCGCCCGCCCCCGTAC
>NZ_JAINFC010000193.1 GCF_020740835.1 Streptomyces sp. UNOC14_S4 | reverse complement strand
GCAAAGTGCGGTCGTGCATCACTCCGTACAGCAGCAAAGCCCCCGGTGAGCCACCCAGCCACCGCCGTTCGCCGGTCATCATCACGCTCAACCACAGGTGGCAGTAACCACAAAAGCAACGGCATTGCCTCGGGGGTGTGGGGCTGCCCGGTGACGTCCGTGAAGAAGTCGGCGTACGCCGTCAGCGCACCGCTGTCGGGGGGCTCGGGCGACTCGGACGGCACCGTGCGGATCGTCGCCGGCAGCAGTCCGGCCGGAACGGTCCACGCGGCCAGTGGCCGCACCGTCCAGCGGCGGCCGATCTCCTCGCACTCCGCGGCACCGAGTTCGGCGGTGGCCCGGGCGTCGAGGTGGTTCTCCGGGTCGTCCCAGTACAGCGCGGTGTGCCCGGCGGCTCGCGCGTGGTCGGCCGCGCCGCGTACGAGCCGGATCGCCACGGCCCGCTCCTCCGGGGTGGCGGCACGGGTGACGTTGTGGCTCTGGACGACGCGTTCCCGTTCACGCGAGACGACCAACCACTGGACGTCGGCCTCCGACGTGCCGTCCCGCCGCTCGTACGCCTCCGCCCAGCCGAGCAGGCCGCCGCCGTCCGGCCGCCGGGCGACGACGAACCACGCGGGGTGTTCCCGGGCGTCGGTCTCCGTCATATCGGGTGCGGGCACCGGCAGGCCGGCGAACAGTTCCTCGGTCAGGCGGGCGTCCACGTCGGGATCGCGGCCGTCCTCCACACTGATGTCGATCGTCAGGTCCATCGGACGGCTGTCCTCTCGTCGCTTCGTTTCGTTCGCCGTACGCGGGTGAGGACGCGCGGCACGGGCGGTCCGCCTGAGCCGGAAGGGAGAAAAGGGAGAAAGTGCCGCTGCCTGCTTCGCCCGCCTCATCTGCCCCAGATACGGCGGTACGCCGCCCGGTACCCCGGCGGGTCCCACGTCGTCGCCCAGCCGCTGTTGACGGCGGTGGTGAGGTGCACGGGAGCGACGTACCCGGACGCCGGCTCACCCGCGAAGGCGCGGTTGAACTCGTCGACGATCTGCCAGCCTTGCTGCTGGAGGGGTTCGGGGACGGTGGCGGCCTGGAACTGTCTGCTGTCGATGCGCTGGAAGGCGGAGGGGTCGCCGTCGCCCGCGCCGATGTTGTAGGGGGCCCCGGCGCCCTTGTGGCGGGCGGCGCGCAGGGCGGGGGCCGCGTCGGCGAAGTAGACGTCGTTGATGGCGACGGAGTGGGTCCACGCGGTACGGAAGCGGGCGAGGAGCGCGCCGACGGCCTCGGGGGTGCGGCGGCTCGTGTCGGGGAGCGGGATGTTCTCCTCCGTCAGGAGCCGTACGCCGGAGCAGGCGGCGAGCCCCTTCGCGATCAGGTCGGACTTGTGCCGGGCGAACGGGATCGATGCGTCGGTGAAGAGGACGACGCCCGCGCTGCCGCCGGACTGCGCCACGACCCAGTCCGCGCTGATCCGGGCGACGTCCTCGACCCTGGTGGTGATGTTGGTGAAGAGCGCGGGACTTCTGCTCGGCCCGGGGGAGGCCACGGCGTGCCAGCCGACGACCGGGATGTGGTCCGCCCTGGCATGCGCGATCTGCTGGGACGTCAGCAGCGGGTCGAAGCCGCCGACGACGATGCCCGACGGGTGCAGCGCGACGGCCTGGCCGAAGGCACCCTGCAGGCCCGCCGGGGTGCCCTGGCCGTCGATCACCCGGACGTCCCAGCCGATGACGCCCGCGGCCTCCCGCACGCCCTTGGCGATGCCCGCGACGCCGGGGTTGGTCATGGTCTGCGCGACGTAGACGAGGGTCTTGCGGGGCGCAGCCCGGGGGCCGTCGGCCGGGCCGTCCCACTCGGTGTCGGTGCGTTCGGCCCGGCGTACGTCCTCCTCGGCCGAGGCCAGGACGCCCGGGCAGCCGTTCCCTGTCGGACGGCCCGGCGGCGGGGGTCCGGTGCCGACGGACGAGCCGCGCTCGCATCCCGTGAGGCCCGCCAGCAGGACGGCGGCCAGTACCGTCGCGGCCGTCAGCGCGGTTCTCACGCGGTGGCCCCGGTACGGCGTCGCCGAGTCCGGCGGCGGGCCGTGTACCCCGCCAGGCCGACGGCGACGAGCAGGGTGGCGCCGTTGAAGAGCGGCGTGACCCAGAACTGGGCGCCCAGCTGGCCGATGCCCGCGAGCCCGACGGCCAGTACGGTGACGGCGACCAGGGTGCCCGCCGCGTTGGCCCGGCCGGGCCGGATCGCGGTGGAGCCGAGCAGGGCGCCGACGAAGGCGGGCAGCAGGTAGTCCATGCCCACGCTCGGGTTGCCGATCTCCTGCTGCGCGGCCAGCAGGACCCCGGCGGCGCCCACGACCAGGCCCGAACCGGCGAAGGCCAGCACGACGTAGCGCCGCGTCGGGATGCCGACCAGCTCGGCGGCTCGGGGGTTGGAGCCGATGACGTACAGGTACCGCCCCAGCGGCAGCCGTTCGAGGAGCACCCACAGCACGGCGGTGAGCGCGAGGACGTAGCAGGCGGAGACGGGCAGGCCGAGGAAGCGCGAGTCGTAGAGGTCGGTGAACGCGGGCGGCAGGCCGTGCGGGCCGGGCACGATCCGGGCGCCCTCGGTGACCCAGCCGGTCACGGCGTACATCACGCTGCCCGTGCCGAGCGTGGCGATGAAGGAGTCGATCCGCGCGCACTCGACGACGGCTCCGTTGAGGGCCCCGACGGCCGCCCCGCCGAGCAGCACGACGAGGCAGGCGGCCTGCCAGGGCCACCGTTCGGTGACGACGAGCTGCATCGTCATGACGTGCGCGAGCCCGATCCCGTAGCCGATGGACAGGTCGAACCGGCCGGTCGCGATGGGGATCGTCGCGCCGAGCGCGAGGAGGGCGGGGATCGACTGGTTGGACAGGACGGCGGAGACGTTGTCCAGGGTGGGGAAGGTGCCCGGCAGCACGAGGGAGAAGGCCAGGAACAGCAGGACGGCGAGGACGAGCAGGCCGTAGGCGCCGACGAGATGCCCGAAGCGGCGCGCCGTAGGGGAGCGCGGCGTCACCCGTCGGCCCCGGTGAGCGGCCTCATCGCCGAGGCGGCACGGGTGAGGGCGGCGGCGGTGAGGGCCTCGCCGCCCAGCTCCTCCGTCACGCTCCCGCGGACGAACACCAGGGCGCGCCCGCACACGGCCGCGGCCTCCTCGAAGTCGGCGGAGACGAACAGGACGGCGAGGCCCCCGGCCAGGGCCTCCCGGAGCAGGCGGTGGACCTCCGCCTTGGCGCCGACGTCCACTCCCGCGGTCGGCTCCTCCAGGATCAGCAGGCGCCGTTGCCGCCCCGGCCCCAGCCACCGGCCGAGCACGACCTTCTGCTGGTTCCCGCCGGAGAGGGTGGCGAGGGGGGCCTCGCCGTCCGGCGGGCGCACCCGGAACCGGTCGATCAGGGCCGCGGCCTCGGCACGCTCGCGGGCGGTGCCGATGGAGCGCGGGCCGCGTGCGGGGCGGCTCGCGCCGGGGTTGGCCAGGAGGTTCTCCCGTACGGTCAGCCCGGCGCAGCCCTCGTCCTGCCGGTCGCCGGTGACGAGGGCGACGCCCGCGCGGACGGCGGCCGCGACCGTGCGGGGCCGGTACGGGCGACCGTCCAGCAGGGCCCGGCCACCGAGGAGCGGACCGTGGCCCGCGAGGGCGCGGCCGAGCGGCACATGACCGGCGCCGGTCAGGCCCACCAGGCCGACGGCCTCGCCCGCGCGCACGCGCAGGCCGACCGGTTCCGTCTCCTCCGTCCCCACGTCCGTGAGGCTCAGGACGGCCGGTCCGGTGGCGGGAGCGGTGCCGCCGGGTCGTACGCTCTCCGCCTCGACGCCGACGATGTCGCGCACGAGCCGGGCGGTCGCGTATCCCGCGAGCGGACCGTGGCTGACGACGCGTCCGTCGCGCAGGACGGCGAAGGCGTCGGCGACCCGGGGCACTTCGTCGAGCCGGTGGGTGACGAAGACGATCGCGCGGCCGTCGTCGCGCAGGGTGCGCAGGACGTCGAAGAGCCGGGCGCAGTCCGCGGCCGGGAGGCTGGCGGTCGGCTCGTCCAGCACGATCAGCTCGGCCCTGGTGCACAGGGCGCGGGCGATGGCCACCAGGGAGCGCTCCGCCCGGGTGAGGGCGGCGACGGGGGTGTCCGGGTCGAGGTGCGCGGCGACCGTGCCCAGGGCGGCGGCGCACTGCCGCCGGGTGCGCCGCCAGGACACCAGGCCCGCGTGGCGCGGGTAACCGGTGCCCAGGGCGATGTTCTCGGCGACCGTCATCCAGTCCACCAGCCCCAGGTCCTGGTGGATGAACGACATGGCGCGGGAGGCCGCTTCGCTGCCGAGCGGGTGCCCGGCGACGGTCACCTCGCCCTCGTCCGCGCGGTGGACGCCCGCGAGCACCTTGATGAGGGTGGACTTCCCGGCGCCGTTGGCGCCGAGCAGGGCCAGCACACTGCCGGAGCGGATGTCGAGGTCGACCCTGTCCAGCGCGAGCGTGCCACCGAACCGCTTACTGAGGCCGCGTATGCGGACGACATACCGCATATCAGACATGCTAAGCGCTCCGCTGGAATTCCGGTGTGTCATCTGCGGGTGCGTCGTGGCTGGTCGCGCCTGCGCGGAGGAGCCGCACCACGTCACGGCCCCGCGCCCCCAAGCCGCCTGCGAGCTCGGCCACCCGCGCCCATCCGGCGTCTGCGGGCCGTCGTGGGCTCCTCGCGCAGTTCCCCGCGCCCCTGACGGTCCATCAGATCGCCGGTATGTCGTCGAAGTCGATCCCGGCGGCGATCCCGGCAGCGGGATCGGCGGCGGACCCGTCCCGGCCCGCGGGCATCTCCAGCGGGCACTCGGCCCAGATGACCTTGCCGTCGGCGGTGTAGCGGGCGCCCCAGGACTGGGAGAGCTGCGCGACGAGGAACAGGCCGCGCCCGCCCTCGTCGGTGGTGGCGGCGTGCCGCAGGTGCGGGGCGGTGCTGCTGCCGTCGGCGACCTCGCAGGTCAGGGCGCGGTCGTAGAGCAGCCGTACGCGGATGGGTCCCGAGCCGTACCGGATGGCGTTGGTGACCAGTTCGCTGAGCAGCAGCTCGACGGCGAAGCCGGCCTCGTCCAGCCCCCATTCGGACAGCTGGTGGGTGACGGCGGCGCGGACGGAGGTCACGAGCGCCGGGTCGGCGGGCAGCTCCCAGGTGGCGATCCGGTGCCGGTCCAGCGTGTGGGTACGGGCGACGAGCAGGGCGATGTCGTCGGTGGGGTGGTCGGGCACCACGGTGTCGACGACGGCCTGGCAGGTCTCCTCGGGCGGGCGGCCGGGACGGGCCAGGGTCCGGCGCAGCCGCTCCAGGGCCTCGTCGAAGTCGCGGTCGCGGTCCTCGATCAGGCCGTCGGTGTAGAGGACGAGCTGACTGCCCTCGGGGAGCTCGAACTCGGCGGTCTCGAAGGGGAGCCCGCCCAGGCCCAGCGGCGGGCCCGCGGGCAGGTCGGGGAAGACGACGGTGCCGTCGGGGCGGACCAGCGCGGGCGGGCAGTGCCCGGCCCGGGCCATCGTGCACTGCTGCGAGGTCGGGTCGTAGATGGCGTAGAGGCAGGTGGCGCCGATGATGCCGGTGATGCCCGCGAAGGGGTTGTCGCCGCACTCCTCGCGGTCGAGGCGGCCGACGAGGTTGTCGAGGTGGGTGAGGACCTCGTCCGGAGGCAGGTCGAGCTCGGCGAAGTTGCGCGCGGCGGTGCGCAGCCGTCCCATGGTCGCGGCCGCGTGCAGCCCGTGGCCGACGACGTCCCCGACCACGAGGGCGACGCGGGCGCTGGAGAGCGGGATGACGTCGAACCAGTCGCCGCCGACGCCGGACTCGGCGGGCATGTAGCGGTGGGCCACCTCGACGGCGTTCTGCTCGGGGAAGCCGTGCGGCAGCAGGCTGTGCTGCAGGGCCAGGACCATGGCGTGTTCGCGGGTGTAGCGGCGCGCGTTGTCGATGCAGATGGCGGCGCGCGTGGCGAGCTCCTGCGCGAGCGAGCGGTCGTCGTCGCCGAACGGGGCGGGGTCCCGCGCGCGGTAGAAGCTCGCGATGCCCAGGGCGATGCCGCGGGCCAGGAGCGGCACGGTGATGAGGGAGTGGACGTTGTGGGCCAGGATGCGCTTGGCGTTGACGCGGTCCTGGGAGGTCCAGCTCTCGGAGGTGCGCAGATCGGGCTCCAGGACCGTCCGTCCGCTGGTCAGGCAGCGGAGCTGAGGCGTCGTCGGGCGGAGGCGGACCCGCTGCCCCACCGGGTAGAACGGGCAGTCGTCGCGGATGCCGTGCACCACGGTGCGGTGGAGGTCCTTGGTGGGGTCGGCCGGTTCGTCGCCCCGCAGCACCGCCTCGGGCAGGTCGATGGTGACGTAGTCGGCCAGCCGCGGCACCGCCATCTCGGCGAGCTCCCGGGCGGTGGTGGCCACGTCCAGGGTGGTGCCGATGCGCGTACTCGCCTCGGACAGCAGCTCCAGGCGGCGCCGGGCCGCGACGGCGAACCTGCCCACACCGGGCTCGCCGACCAGCACCAGGCCCCGCGTCGTACCACCGGGACCAGGGGCATGGTCGGCGGCGTCGGGCCCGTGGGCCGCCGCGGCGGCCAGGCCGGGTACGGCGGCACCGGGCGGACGCACAGCCGGCGGGACGGTGCCGGGGCGGGGAGCGAAGTCCGGCGGGGCGGTGCGAGGGAGCTCGACCGTGGTGACGGCGAGACGCTGCTGCCGCGCCGGGAGGAACGCCTCGACCACGAGGCCCTCCACCCCCGACAGGCTCGTCACCGGCCTGCTCAGCAGGGTGACGCGCAGTCCGCCGGGCAGGGGCACCTCGACGGCGGCCCGGCGGCCCGAGGAGATCAGCTCGGTGGCCTTCTCCTCCAGGATCATCCGGTCGCGCCGGTCCAGGCCACTGGTGGCCAGATCGTCGGGCTCCCGGCCGTCGCCGCCCGGCAGGCCGCGCCGGACGTCGAGATACGCCTGGAGCAGGGAGCGCTCCCGCGCCGAACTCTCCTCCAGCAGCCGCCGTTCGATGGCCTCCGCCGCCCTGCTGACCGCGACGTCCAGCGCCGTGCCCGCGTCGGCGCGCGGATAGCCCAGGCACAGGACGCCCTCGATGCGCCCGCTGAGCGGATCCCGGACGGGGACCGCCGAGCACGCGTTGTTCTGCGAGCGTTCCGCGAAGTGCTCGGCGCCGTAGACGGTGACCAGCTGCCGCTCCACGAGGGCCAGCCCGATGCCGTTCGTCCCGCCGTACCGTTCGTCGAAGACGAAACCCGGGACGCTCTGGACCGGCTCCAGGTGCCGGACCATCGCGGGGTCGCCGAAGCGGCGCTGGAGCACCGCGCCGCGCCCGTCGGCGAGGGAGACGTTCATCTTCATGCCCGCGAACCGGGACCGCAGCCGGTCGAGCACGGGACCGGCCGCGTGCGCGAGGCGGCCGTCCAGGTCGAGGTCCTGGGTGAAGGGGAGCTCGCAGCCGTCCGGCGACAGCCCCAGCTGCCGGCTGCGCTCCCAGGAACCGAGGATCGGGCTCCGTACGTGCTCCGCGTCCCGGCCGCCCAGGGCCTCCCCGTGCAGGAAACGCTCGCGGGCGAGTGCGGGACCGACGTCACCTGTCCCGAGCCCCATCCGGATCACTTCCCTCACCCGCACCCGTACGCCGATGTTCCATTTTAGAACTTTGTCCGAATTGGGGTTTTGGTTGGGGTTCCGGTCGCGGACAGGTGGTCACCCGGCACGGTGCGTGATCCATCTCGGTGGTCCGGGACCGTCACAGGATCGCGAGCGGGGTGACCGGCGAGCCCGTACCGCCGGGGATGTTCAGCGGTGCCACGACGAGCAGGAACGCGTGGCGTCCCGCCCCGGCGCAGGCGGTGGCGAGCGCCTCCAGGTCGAGGTTGTCGAGCAGAGGCATGCCCATCGCGTTGATCGCGAGGACATGGACGGGGGAGTGCACGCCCTCGACGGGCGACGGGCGTACGTCGTTGTCGCCGTCGCTGCCGAGCAGCGCGATCCCGCGCGCGGCCAGCGGCGGCACGGCCGTCACATGCAGGCCCGCGCAGGCCGCGCCGGGATCCCACGGGCCCACCTCGCGGCGGCGGCGGAACCGGCCGACGCGCAGCAGCACCGCGTCGCCCTCGCCGATCCGCACGCCGAGCGCGGCCTCGGCGGCGGCGAGGTCCGCGGCGCCCACGGCCCGCCCGGGCTCCAGCCACGCCGTCCCCTCGACGGCGGGCAGGTCGAGGAGGACGCCCCGGGTCACCAGGGGCCCGAGCGCCGCCACGTCACCGAAGCGGGCGCCCCCGGCGCCGACGAGCTCCCGGGCCGCGCCGCCGCCGTGGAGCCGCCCCCGGTAGGCGATGTGGGCGAGCGCGTCCAGGTGGCTGACGGACTTCCCGTGGTAGTCGACGCCGATGAAGTCCTTGTGCGTGGCGGGCTCGGGGGCCTCGACATCGCCGAGGTCGGACATGTAGCGCAGCGCGGGCCTGGCGTTGTCGGGCCCGGGGACGGTGTCCCAGGGTCGGGCCATCGGCACCACCGTGCCGTCCCTGACCAGCGAGGCGGCCCGGCGGACGCCCTCGGCGGTCACCCTGTTCCAGGCGCCCCGGCCCGCGTCCGCGTCCGCCCACCGGCCCCACGCCCGTACCGCCGCGAAGAGCGCGTCGAACTCCTCGCGGGAGACCGCGGGCCCTTGGGGGACACCGGGCTGGCTGCTCATCCACTGCACCTGCCGGGAGACGGGGTGGTCGAGACCAGTGTGGCCCCGGGGCCGGATGCCGTGCCTGTTCGGACCTTCTTTCCGGTGGGCCGACGGGGCACGACGCCGCTGCGGCCTGCCGAGGCCCGGTACCAGCGCGGAACCGGAGCCGTGGCCTGCCCGGTCGCCGAGGGACCGGCCTCCTCGAATCCGTAGGGACAAGGCCAAGTCATGGGCAGGGCACCACTCGACGTACTAACGTGTCCCAGGGTCGCTCTGGCTGAAAATGAACGGCAATTCGAGGGGGCCCATTCGTGACGCCATTCACCACGCGCACCGGTCCCGCCTTACGCCCGGGAAGGGGTCACTGGCCGGCGGCCAGCCTGCTGGGCGGGCTGTCGGCGACGACACGCCACCGGATGATCGCTCTCGGGCAGCCGGCGCGCTTCACCGGGGGAGAGCGGCTGCTGCGCGAGGGGGAACTGGGCTCGCATGTGTTCCTGCTGCTCAGCGGCTGGTTCAAGGTGCTGGCCAGGACGGAGGACGACCGCGATGCACTGCTGGCGGTCCGGGCCGGCGGCGACATCGTCGGCGAGCTGGCCTGTTTCGACGCACAGCCTCGTGTCGCCACGGTCGTGGCGGCCGGTACGGGTGCCGCCAAACGGATCAGCAGCCAGGACTTCCTCGCGTTCCTGGCGTTCCACGAAGAGGCGGCCCAAGCCGTGATGCGCGCTGTGGCGGGAAAGCTGCGCTGGGCGACGCGGCGGCGTCAGGAGTTCGGAAGCTGTGCCGTGCCGACCCGGGTGGCCCGGGTCCTGGGGGAACTCGCCCGGGTGTACGGCCAGGCCGGGGACACCGGCATCGCGATCGGGGTGTCGCTGACCCAGCCCGAACTGGCGGAGCTGGTCGGGGCCTCCGAACCGAGTGTGCACCGGGTGTTACGCGCGTTCCGCGAGCAGGAGATCATCGAGACCGGCTACCGGCGCATCCTGGTACGGGACTTCCCCGAGCTCAGCCGGATCGCCGGCACCGTCTGGGGCACCCCTCCCCTCATGCTGCCCTCCCTGCCAGGACCAGCCATGCCACCGCCGACAGGACCATCACGGAGACCCAGATGACGGCGCGGGCCGCATAGCCGTTCTTGCGGTCGGCGATCCGGGCGAGGGCGTCCGCCGTCGCCCACATCTGGGCCGCCAACTGCTCGCCGTTCGCGCCGGAATGGTCGGCGGAGTCCAGCGAGAACCGGTTGGGCGCGGCGTACCGGGCCGTGCGTGGACGGATCACCTGTACCAGCAGATATCCCGACACGGTGAACGTGAGCACGTAGGCGAGTGTGGCGAGCCAGAAGAGCACGGCCAGCGGCTGGGTGGGCGGCGGGGCGCCGACCTGCCCGACCTGGGCGGAGACGACGGCCGCGAGGCCGACATGCACCGTGACCATCGTGCCGGCCTTGGCGTCGGCCTGCTGCGTGACCTGCTGGAATGAGGTCATCGCGGCGACCGCCGCCGCCATGTCCTGCGCTGCCCGGTCGTGCTCGGCCATTGCTCAGTTCCCGCCGTGGTGGAAGTGGTGGAAGTGGTGGAGGTGGTGGCTGTCGTGGCGCGGGTGGAGCAGGTCGGGGTGGCGCGCATCCGGGTGGTGCGGGCCGGAGTGGTGGTCGTCCTCGTGAGGCCCGTCCCCGTGACGGGCATCCGCGTGATGGAGGCCGGTCACCGCCGTGTCGTCCGGGCCGTCGAAGTCGCCGTCGCTCACCCCGGCCGTGGCTCGCATCCCTTCGCCGTGGCCTCCGGTCAGCACCCATTCACACAGCGCCCCGCCGTGCGAGACCACGGTGGCGGCGACATGCGCCGCGCCCAGCGCCGGGACGACGAACTCCCGCATCGCCGTGCGCCCCGGCGAGTGGCCCCAGATCACCGGATTCGCCCCGAGGTCCCTGGCCGGGGCTGATTTGGGCACATGCAGCCAGGCGCTCGAGGCGAAGTCCTTCTTCCGGACGACCACGTCGATCCGGTGGAACTCGGCGGCGGACAGCCCGCGCGCCTGGGGGAGGATCACGTCCCGGTAGACGTCGTCCGGCACAGCCAGTGCCAGGTCGCTGCCGTCGTCGGCCTCCAGCGCGTCACGCACCTGGTCGGCGTCGACCAGCCGGTTGACCAGCACCACGCAGTCGCCCAGATACCCCCGGTCGGCCCTGGAGACCGCCCCCTGGCCGAGGGCGGCCCGCATCCGCAGCCGGCCGAACGCACCGGGCGCGCGGTTCGCCTGGTAAAGGCCGTCGCGCAGCCCGAGGACCAGCGCCGGGACCGTGCGTACCGCATCGGTCCGGACCGGGAAGACGATCAGCTGGCCGTCGCCCTGCAACTGCTGCTGGGTACGGACCCGCGGCACCCGGGCCCGGCGCAGGGCGTACTCGACCACGAGCCGGAGCCGGTACTGGGCATCGCCCTGCTCGGGGTAGGTGTGATGACGGCTGTAGTGGCGGAGGTCCACGGCCAGACACAGCCGCCTGCGGTAACGGGCCATCACATCCTCACCAGTTCGTCCACCAGGTCGTCAAGGTCCTCGCTGCTGCGGCGCAGCAGGTCGTCCAGGTGCTCGAGCTCGGAGCGGCGCTGTTCGACTGTCTCCTCGCCCTGTTCCCGGGTCTCCCGTGCGGACTCCACGCTGCGGGTCAGTTCCTCGATGCGGGAGGACAGCCCCTCGGCGATCGCCTCCGCGAGCGGCTGCATCGTGCCGGCCGAGAAGGACGTGGCGGCCTCACGGGCCTGTTTGGGGGCCGCCAGCCGGATCTGCGTGGTCATCTCCCGGCCGACGGCCTCCCGCATCTTGGCCTCCAGCCGGCCGCTCGCCGAACGGCTCTGCCAGATGCCCTGGACGACCAGAGCGGCGGCCAGTGTGGGCAGCCCGAACGGAGTGAACATCCAGGCCATGCCGATGACCAGGGTCGGCAGCAGGCTGCGCAACGCCTCCTTGGCGCCGAACTGGGCGCCGACCATGCCGACCGCCACCCCGCCGAGGAAGAAGCCGCCCACACCCGCCAGGAACCGGGTCAGCGGGGGTTCCTGCTGGCGCTCGCCGGGTGCCGCGGCGGCGCTGGTCACGCCGGTGAGGTCGACCCGCAGCCGGTCCAGTCGGGCCTCGAAGGAGCCCAGTTCGGCGTTCATGCGCTCGGCGAACTTCTCCAGGTCCTGGGTGATGACCGGTTCCAGCGAACCGGACACCCACTGGGCCACCTTCTCCTCGATGCTCTTCGCGGTGCCGGCGGCGATCTCTCCGGCGACCTGCTCGACGCGTTCCTTGAGCTTGAGGGGGTTCGCGCCGATCTGGGTGGTGAGGGTGATGTCGGCGGCGACCACCGGGGCCTCGTCCGCGACCGCCGCGAGAAAGCCGCCGAGCAGGTTCTCCACCCGCTCCTGGAGCAGCCGGGTCTGGTTGCCGATGTCCATCGTGATCTGCCGGGCCTGGTTCTGGAGTGCGCGCAGCGGCTGCTGGGCGGCCTCCCAACGGCGCTCCAGCTCCCCGGTCCGCGAGTCGAGCATGGCGAGTTCGTGCGGGACGTTCCGGTCCAGTTCGCGCGCGAGACCGCGCAGCGCACGGGCAGGGGCGAGAATCTTGGCCTTGTGCCGCTCGGTGGCCAGGTAGCGTTCGAGCGCGGACTCCAGGGCGGCCACGCCCGAGGCTTGGAAGGCGTCGTCGTCCCCCGTGACCCTGGCCCGCAGTGCCGTCTTGCCGTCCACGAAGAAGAAGCGGCCCTCGTCACGCCCCTCGCCGCGCAGGTCGACGATGCGCCGCCGGGCGGCCGTCACCACGTCGTCGCGCTCGTGATCGTCGACGGCGTCGAAGTAGGTGAAGACGAAGAACGGGTCGTGGGCGTCCAGATGGGACGTCAGGAACTTGGACTCGTCGATGCTCATGGCGGCGATGGCGTGCTGGAGGAAGATCACTGCGTCGGCCTTGGGGAGGTAGCCGAGGGTGATCTCGTCCCGGCTCTCATGGTCGTTGAGCCCGGGGGAATCGACCAGGACGACATTGTGACGGCACAGCTCCAGCGGCCAGACCACCTCGGCCTTGACATACGGGTTGCGCTCGCCATGGGCCGTGTTGTTGACGGTGATGAGGTCGATGAGCCGGTCTGGGGCGACGGACTCGGGAGCGG
>NZ_JAINFC010000192.1 GCF_020740835.1 Streptomyces sp. UNOC14_S4 | reverse complement strand
CCCAGTCTTCCACGAGGATCACCCTTTCCTCCTGACCTTGATCAGCAAGGCCAGAATGAGATGAAGATCCACAAATGGGTCAGTATTGACACGCCGTCAAAGGGTCAGAGTTCGACCGTCGCCGACATGAGCTCCTCCAGCGCGTCCGCTATGGGTGTCCCCGCGGCATTGAGAGCTGCCGCCAATGCTCCGAGCGGCTCCAGTGGAACTCCTGGTGGATTCAGTTTGGCATCCGCCTTGACGCGGTACCGATCGTGCATGCGTGCTCCATTCATGGTGCGGCGGGGTTGGCGCAAGGAGTTCAGCGACTCCGGGTGTGCTGGGTGACAAAGGTGTAGCCGGGCGGCAGCTCCCAGCCGTCAGCCTTGCCGAGCCTGCGGCAGTGCTCGCGGAAAGCGGCGCGTTGCGCCTCGCTGGGAGATTTCCCCGGCTGCAGGCGCCGCAAGTGACCGAAGACACAGTAGGGCGTTACCGGTGTCGGCAGAGCCTGCCGTCTCATCACGTCGCCGGTCGGGGCACGGTGCTCTACAGGCATGGGGTTCGGGGTGTAGCCGACGAGCGGAATCCGTGGCTCGCCCTCCCAAGCGGGGAAGTGGAGATGTCCGTCGGCGTCATGGCTGCCGACGGCGGAGTACAGCTCGCCCTTGGTAAGGAGCTGTACCACCGCGGCCTCCAGGCCGGTGGTCTGAGAGGCCGCCGGAGGCCGGCCATAGACGGCGACGGGCAGGGCGGTCCGGTCCAGCAGGGCGTGCCCGTCAAGGGTGAGGAGGCCACAGCGGCGTACAACACGCATCACCAGCTGCTCAGGGCCGAGACCGGTCGGGGAGTCGTGGGTACGTGTACTGCCGGGTACGTCTTCGCGAGTGAGAACCCCCGCGTCGTACCGGTGCGAGATGGTGCGTCCATCCACCACCATGGGGACCTCGAGCAGGCTGGTGGTCGCCCGGATGACGCGTCCGCCTCGTGGCCACTGGAAGCGGAGTTCGAGCCCAGGGAAGAAGTCCAGAGGCCATTCGACACCCAGCAATCGGCCCGTTCCTCCCGCGTCGTCGAACAGGATGTCCTGTACCGCCTCCGACTCATCCAGCTCACCTCCCGGATGCGCCAGCTCCAGGCGGACTGGAGACTGCCCGCTCAGACCACGCAGTTCGTCAGCGACGATCGGGCGCAGCGGGAAGGAGCAGTCCATCAGGTGGGTGAGCCTCAAGGACATCCGCCATGCCACCTCGCTGTCGCTGATCCGCAGCAGCTGGCCCGTCACGAGTCCGGCGTCGTCCAGGGGCTGGTCGACAGGTTCGAGATGAGGAACGTCCATGGCCCCGGCCACCTGCTCCGCAGGCTCGTGGCGCTTCTCCTCGGCCGCTCCCGGCATCGCGGACGATCCCCTCGGCGGGGCTGCGGGCTGTACCGACGTGCGCCAGCCGAGCCCAGCGGGGGTCAGGGGGTCACTCATCGGCTCGTGCGTGGCCGGGTGGCACGACCGCCACACCCCGCCTCCTTCAAACGCGTCGTCGAGGGTGACTCGCGTTCCATCGGCGAAAAAACCGTTCTCGCTCTCCCCCCGCAGCACGTCGGCAAGTGCCAGATTGGCTCTGCACACGGCTGCCGCATAACCGACGCCGGTCAGCAGCGGATCGGCTTCGGGAAAGTCGTACAGCCGCGGGCCCACCGCGGTGTACACCGTGGTCGTACTCGGCATTCCATGGCGTCGCTTGGTGACGGGCTTGGCGGCCCGCTGCAGGGCTGCGGCGAGTGTGCCCATGTCGTCGCCCCCGAGCGGGCCTCGGTCCTTCCAGCATTGGGCTAGGGCCTCGCACGTCATGGCGTAGGACCGCCACATCCGCAGTTTGTCGCTCGATACGAGCACGCGCCGGATCACGGCCAGGAGCCGTGACAACGCACCGCGCAGGACGTGCTCCTCCTTCCCGCCCGTCAGATCGGTGAGCGGCACGGGCACGAGGGGGCTCAGGAACTGCTCACGGGCCGCGGTCAGCAGATAGTCGGCATACGTCGCGCCGTCATCCGCCCTCGCCGCCTCGTGGGACGGATGGACGGCGTCGACCAGGAGGTGTCCCTGCCGGTCGAGCCAACGTGCTTGGTCGCGCAGCCGGTTCAGCTGGGCCGGGCTCGGGCTCAGCGCGCTGCCGAAGGCGTGGAAATCAGGGATGAGCAGTTCACGACGTACGGGATCATCCTCGTGGACGTTCAGGAGGCCCGGCCCCGAGGCGCCGGCTGGTGCCCCGGATATCCAGGCGGGTACGTCACCGAGGGAGCTGACTCCCGGATGTCGTCCTTCCTTGTACACGATCTCCGCATACAGCGGCTGCGCCCCGGTGGCGATGTGGACCATGGCTCCGACGGGCAGAGCCGGGGAGCGTCCTCCGAAGGAGACGATGGGGAACGCGTCCAGATCGAGCGGACTCGATCCGTATCCCTCTCCCCCGAGGTCGTAACCGAAATAGGTCGCGTTGAAGGCGACCGACACATGAACGGGGGCACGTCTGAGCGCGGAGAGTCCCTCCAGGTAGTGCCGCAGGCGTTCAAGCTCGGCCGCCGGTACGGCGTCATACCCGTCAGTCATCGCCGGTGTCAGCAGCGGTTCGTCGACGTAGGGCTGCCACAGTCCTGGGGAACCGCTGTCCGGCGCCTCGGTCATCGTTTCCTGCCTTCGTTCTCGTCCCTCCCGGTGTGGGTTTGCGCTGCGGTCGGCCCCAGGGTCCTGCGGGCGTGCCATCGGCCGTCTTCAGTACTCGACGCGGCTCCTGTCTCGGCCAACCGGAGCAGGCTCTTCTCGACTTCCCCGTAGGAAAGGTCGACGCGCCCGCCGAAGTGCCTGCTGTCCCGCAGCGTCCTGGGCAACGGCACCCGCCGTTGCCGCAGTGGATGGTAGGGCGCTTCCTCCCCGCGCAGCGCATGCCAGAGCATTCGCGGATGGATGCCTCCGCGCATCAGCCGGACAAGACGGTAGACGTGGTGGTCGAGGCGTCGGGTGCGCATGGTGCTGTCAGCGCTGCCACCGGCTTGGGGAGCCGCACTCTCGAACGCTTGGGCTACAGCGGGGCGTCGCTCGTTCGCCGGCCAGTCAGGTACGACCCAGCAGGCCGAGCACCGGCAGCGCGCGTTGCCGCAGCAGCCCTCGGGGAGTTCCGGCGTACCGAAGTAGTCGGCGAACTTCCGGTGGGCGCACGTGGTGGTGTCCTCGAAGAAGTCCTTGAGCAGAGCAAGTTCCCCGGCCGCCCGGGCAGTGCGGCGGGCGAGGAGAGGGAGGAAGCCACCGGGCAGGCGCCGATGATGGACGGCGAGGCCGGTCACCAGCCGACGGCTGGGGGCAGCGGACACGTCCAGCAGCCCTCGGTCATGCAGGTCAGCGAGAATCTCCCACGTTCCGGCAGGGCCATCCGCGAGATCCCGGTAGTCATCGATGTACCGCGCGAGGCAGGAGTCGACTGCTTCGACACGCAGGTGTGAGTGGGTCGGCATCGCGAGCACGGCGGACACAAGCCGTTGTTCCACGGCGTCTCCCCGCCCGTGGGCGGTCTCACCGGCCTTGACGACGCAGAGCGGCGGGTAATCGCCCAAGTCGGTGACGGCCCCGAGGTCGGCCAAGGCGCTGAAAGCGCGCATGACCCCCGTTCTGTAGCGCTCCACGGCATGACTGCTGCGAAGTTCACTCTCGTTCAGCACACCTGCGGCGACATCCTCCATCATGAGGTCCTCGGCCACTGCGGTGGCGTCCAGGCTGCTCCGTGCGCTGAGCACCGCTTGTCCCATTCGACGCAGCACCGGCACGGGCAAGTCCTGTCCGGTCATGAACCGCACCGTGCGCAGTCCTCGATTGGTGGCCAGGGCGAGAGCCGTGTTGACCGGTCCGTCCTTCTCGGCGGCACGGCCCGTGCTGTCGCGGCCCGCCCGCCCGATCTGCTGGTAGAGCGCAGCCAGGTCAGTGGGCGGCGACACGCAGAACACCGTACGGACATCGGGCCGGTTGACTCCGAGGCCGAAGGCAGAGGTGGCCACGGTGACAACGGGAGCGAACCCTTCGGCTCCCTGCCGAGGGGTCTCACGGAACTCCGTCATGACTGCGGACTTCTCCGCTTCCGTCAGCCGGCCGTGGAACCGCAGCACCCGCACACCGTTGTTGCCCACGTACTCGGCCAGGTGCGCATGGAGGGCGTTGACCTCTTTGACGGTGAGGCAGTAGAAGATCGCGTGACCGTCGAGAGTGTCCACGACCTGCTCGGCAAGACCCACCACACCACCGGAGCCGGGCTGCTTCAGTGACCTCCGGAATACGGCCAGTTCGGGCCTGATCGGGTTCTCCCGCACGGTCACCAGACCGCCGCGTGCCGGCCGGGCCGCTTCGGCGCGTTCCTGTGCCGAACCGGCGGCGGACGGCTCCGGCGCCATGCCGAACAGGCCTTCCCGTAAGGCCCCATGGACGGAGCGATTGGCTGTGGCGGTGACCGCGGTGACCGGAAGTCCGAACTCTTCCCGAAGCTCCGTGAGGAAGCGGCCGACCCTCCGCATACTGGGCCGGAAGTCCTCCCACTGAGCCATGGTGTGCGCCTCGTCCACGGCGATGCGGGTAACCGTTCCCCGGGCCACCGCTTGCCGCACGAGCTCACGGAAGCGGCGCTGACACAGTCGTTCGGGGCTGACGTACACCAGCCGTATGCCGTGTTCCTCACGCCCTTGGAGCTGATCGGCGACCTCGGTCTTACCAGCCCGGCTGCTGGACTCACGCAGCGGCGAAATCAATGCTCGGACCGCTCCACCGATGGACCGGTTGAGTTCGAGGGCCTGGTCGTGCATCAACGCCACGAGAGGGCTGATGACAATGGTGACACCTGGGAGAACGAGAGCAGGCAGCTGAAAGGTGAAGCTCTTCCCGAAGCCGGTGGGCAGCAGCCCCAGGACATTGCGTCCTTCGGCGACTGCGCGGATCACCCTCTGCTGGGCAGGCTTGAGGGCGACGGGCTCGTCCGAGAGACCGAGCAGTCCACCGACAAGTGCGGCACGGCGAAGAACCTCGGCGGTGAGCAGGCCGTCGCCAGACAGCCGCTCGACTTCGTCCCGGGTAAGCGCCAAGTCCCGGATACGACGCGTGTGCGGCAGCAACGTATGGCGGTCGAGTGCGGCGTCCGTGCACAGCTCGGATGCCCTGTCAGCAGACAGGAGCCCTTCGCGAGCCATGAACCCCCAGATGCGGCGCCAGCCGTCCGCCATGGTGGCTACATTGCCGCCGCCTGCCTCCCGGGTGACCGGGTCGGGGTGCAGCAGTCCCTCGTCGAGACTGCCGAGAAACACACGACGGTAGGCACGGCGCAGGCCGGTGTGGCCGCCGAGCTTGCGGTCGCTGAGGACGATGACTCCTCGATGCCGTTCGGAACGGATGAGGCGTCCAACAGCCTGACGCAGTTGGAGCGCGGCCAGAGGCAGGTAATAACCCTCTGTGGCTGCCCCGTCCGGATCAGGGTGCCCCGCTTCGTCGGCGCGCTCCCGTACCGCGGCTCGCCGCGCTTCGATGACGGGTGCGGCGAAAGGGGCGAAGGGCAGCTTGTTGATCCACACCAGGCGCAACAGCTGTTCGTCACGGACATCGACGCCCTGCCAGAGCCCCTTGGTGCCTACGAGGAACCCGCCGCCACGGGCTGTGTCGGTGAACTCCGCGAAGGCACGGCCGTTGCCGAGAGCCAGCGCGTTGCGGACCGGTGCCGTGAGGGAACGCGCGCGCAGTTCCCGCTCCAGCAGGTCGCCGATACCCGCCGCAGTGGCGCGGGCCGTGGTGAGCACCATCGCCCCGCCGTCGTGCCCGTCCCCGGCCGGACGCAATGAGGTCATCTCCTCCGCATATCCGGCAAGTTGGTGAGCGACCGTGTGCATGGCTCCCTTTTCCTGCTCCGCCCAGGAAGGGAAATCGGAGAAGCACACCAGCTCCGCCTGGCGCGCCAGATTGAACGGGGAGGGGAGAGCGAGGGCAGGAAGGTCTTCGGCCAGACCGAGCCGTTCGCGCACGAAGGTCCATTCACCGGCAACACGTAAGGTCGCGGAGACATAGTGAACGCGCTTGAAGGACTCCAGGTAGCGCCCCCACTCGGGATCGGCCGGCAGATCGATGGGGCTTGAGGCGATCCGGAAGCGATAGGAGCGGAGTCCCGGCTCCGGCTCGCCGAGCTCCTCCAGGTACACCACCCGCGATGGCGCCGCATCACCCCGCGTTCCGTCGAGAGCGACCGCGGCAGGACGTAACAGGGCATCGGTATCGGAGATGAGGCGGTCAAGGGCAGCTGTGCAGTCCCCGGCACGCCGACCGAGGCCGCGCACCCGCTCCTGGACGAGCATGTCGAGTTCCGCCACGTGTTCGGCGAGGTAGTGGGCGAGCGAGGCACCGACGACACTGACCGCGCGCGAGACCCGGACCAACATCTGCTGGATGCGGCGGGCGTCCTGGGTTCCCGCTGTGCCGGCGTAAGGACTGGCCAGTACTGCCGTGCGATTGCCGACTCGTACGCCGACTCCCTTGGCCCTGGCGTCGAAAGCACGGGCAACGAGGCGAGGGAATCGCTCGTCGTCGAACAGTTCCTCCAGCGCGGCGACAGCATGGACAACCCGGTCACGGGAATCGCCCTTGCGTGCATCGGCAAGCCAGGAGCGGCATTCGGCGAGCAGATCCTCCATGTCGCGGTAGTCGGCTGTCACGCTCAGCGCCGAGGTAGCGGCATTCTCCAGTTCGTGAGCCTCGTCGACGATGAGCAGGGCCTCCGGCCCGAGAGCTCGCAGGTCGTCGAGGTGGGCAAGGACGAGCGCGTGGTTGGCGAGGACGAGCCGGTGCCCGGAGATGGCCTCCCGCACGGTGTCCGTGAATGGGGCGAGCGGGGTGTCGGCCCCGGACCGGTAGTCGCCGTCACGCTGCGACAACGCCTGCAGCCAGAGCGTCAGCTCGTAACCCGCGTAATCAGAAAAGAAGGGAGGCAGATCGACGGGGTCGACGGACCTTGCCGTCCAGGACCACGGGGCTTCGGTGCACGCCCGTAATCGTGTGAGCAGGTAGACAGCCAACTCGCGAAAACGGGTCTTCTCCACGACGCGGGTCCGGCCGCGCCCTGTGGGGCGTACACATGCGGCCTCGGCGAGCACCGATGTCAAAGCCGCCAGCGAGAGCCGGCTGCTCTGCCCTTTGACCAGGTCCGCGATACCGAGAATGCCGGGAAAGGCGCGTTCGAGGTCCTTGAGGTCAGCAGCCATCTGGTTCTGAAGCTGCTTGGTGAACGTGGCGATGACAGCGGTGCGTTCCGGAGCCCCCGCCAGCCACTCGAGAGCCGCTGCGAGCACCGCGTAGCTCTTGCCCGTACCGGTGGGTGCCTCCAACAGCCCTGCGACGCCCTGGGCAGTCCACTCGTGCAGGGTGTCCGCCATACGCTGCTGCGCGGACCGCGGCTCAGCCCTGCCCCCGTGCACCGCGGCGGCGAGCCGCGAAGGAGCCACCCTGCCGTCCGCACCACGCAGCGTCCCGGGCACCCGGACGGCGGCCCGGCCATGGCGCCCGCGCCGCGGCCTGTGCCGGGACTGCAGCAGCTCCCCGAGCAGCTGCGAGACACCCTGCCGGTCCCAGACCTCCTCGGCACGATGAGAGCCGAACACCCCCGACGGAGCCAGCTCCTTCAGCACCTGCCAGCCGGGGGAATCGGCACAGACGGCAGCCACCAGTCGAGCCAATCCGGGTTCCCAGCGGGCCACTTCAACGGACGCCCGCTTCAGCACCCGGATCAGCAGTTCGGCATCGTCGGGAGCCGAGTGCGCGTGCAGACCCGGCATAGGAAGGCTCACGTCCTCGGCAATCGCGTGAAGCCTGTGCGATGACGCCGTCGGCCACACTGCATGAGCGAGGTACAGGCCGTCAGCCAGAACACGGCCCTCCAGCGGGTCCTCGCACCCCACACGGGCCGCAGCTTCTCTCACCAGAGGAAAGTCGAGTCCGGTGCCGTTGTATGCGATGACGACGTCCGCTTCGGAGACAAACCCGGCAAGCTCCGCCCACGCCTGCCGGGGAGCCACGCCTTCGTCGCGGACGCGCTCCCGCACAGCCGCGGCCCGAATCTCCTCCTCGTCACAGGCGAGGCGGATGTGCCGCTCCCAGAGCGGCGCATCCGAGTTCCACTCGTCGTCGGTCCCGAAACGCACAGCAGCAGCTTGGTAGACATGCCGTTCCAGGTAGGGCTCCGCAGGACCGGTCAGCACAAGGCTCTCCACGTCCAAGGCGACGAACCTGCGGCCTCGCCATTCGGACGCCCTGCACGGAGAGGCGGCCGCAGTCACGGAGGGTTTACCGGCTGCCGTCAGCAGTCCGTCCACGGCGTCCACGAGCAGCCCGGCAGCCACCGCCTGCTCGACCAGCTTCAACAGACGCACTTCGGGCAGCGTCTCGTACCGCTGCCGTGCCTCAGCAGCCAGCCTGTCACGGGTGATGCCCTCCGGGTAGCCCCGGACCAGCTCCACGATTTTCCGGACCGCGGCTGGAACCCGCTCTTCCATGCTCATGACCACCCCCTCCACCTGCGGGTCGCCCCACCACGCAGACGGCTGATTACCGCAGGCTACGCCCCGCGCCCCCGCCGGCGAGCCTGCTTCATGCACATTGCTTCCGGAGATTACGGCACGCACCTCCGGAGAGCGCCGGTTCGCCGGATCACTCGGCCCTCATCGCGCAGCCCCTGGTTCCGCGGCCCGCCCCGACGCGCTCGACACAGAGACCGTGGCGGTCAAGCTCACGTCACAAGGCTGATGCATCCCGTACCGCTCCGTCACCGAGCGTCCGACCGCATAGACCCAGGAATAAAAAAAAGTTACCGGCGAGCCATATGACTCACCGGTAACTTGGAATCTGCCGAGACGATCTTGCGAGCATCCCTACATGTGTCCGAGGGGGGACTTGAACCCCCACGCCCGATAAAGGGCACTAGCACCTCAAGCTAGCGCGTCTGCCATTCCGCCACCCGGACCAGGTGTTTGTCTTCGTGGGGCGTTCCCCGCGGCGACATGGATAACAATACCAAGGTTTCGGAGTGCCGTTTACCGCGGTGCCGAGGCTGGACATAAGCTGCGTTTATGCCCAAATCCGGACAGGCTGGGGCGTCGAATGGGCTGGTGCGGCGCAGGCCCCGCCCGCTCTCGCCCCTGCGGGAGCACCTGCGGGACACCTTCTGGTTCGCGCCGGCCCTGGGGCTGGTGGGAGCCGCCGCGCTGGCCGCGGTGGCGCTCTTCCTCGACAGCCTGCTGATCACGTGGCTCCAGCGGGACGGCGACTACGCCACGGTCTCCGACCTGATCGACATCGCCGACGACACCAAGACGATCATCACGACCGTGGGCTCGGCGATGCTGACCTTCATCGGCGTGGTGTTCTCGATCAGCCTGGTCGCGCTGCAGATGGCCAGCGGGCAGATGTCACCGCGCGTGGTGCGGCTGTACGTACGCAGCCGGATCACCAAGTGCACGTTCGCGTGGTTCCTGGCGACGTTCCTGTTCGCGCTGCTGGTGCAGGCCTCGTACCAGGGGGACACCGATCCGCGGACGGTGGAGACGGTGCCGTTCGTCTCCAGCATCGCCTGCGTGCTGATGGTGCTGGTGAGCCTGGGGCTCTTCGTCGCGTATGTGAACTCGACGCTCCGGCTGATGCGGGTCGTCCACGTCATCGACCACATCGCCCGCGAGTCCTTCCGCGTACTGGACCGGCACGCGGCGGCAGGCGGCACGGCCCCCGGGCTCGCCCCGCCCGTCGCCACCGTCATCCACCGGGGGCGGGCCGGAGTGCTGCGGGACGTGAACATCGCCCGGCTGGTGCGGGTGGCGCGGCGGTACGGGGTGGTGCTGCGGCTGATCCCGCGGATCGGGGACTTCGTGGTGCCGGGGATGCCGGTGCTCGCGGTGCACGGCGGGACGGGTCCCCCGCCGCGGGCTCTGCGCCGCACCGTGTCGGTCGGGGTCGAGCGGACCTTCCACCAGGATCTGGGCTTCGGGCTCCGGCAGCTGTCCGACATCGCGCTGCGGGCCCTGTCCCCCGCCGTCAACGACCCGACGACCGCCGTCCAGTGCCTCGACCGCATCGTCCAGATCCTCGCCGCCGTCGCGGGCCGCCCGCTGGGCGCCCTCCAGCACTGCGACCGGCAGGGCACGGTGCGGCTGGTCCAGGACCTCCCGGGCTGGACGGACCTCGTCGACCTGGGCTTCACGGAGATCCGCGGCTGCGCGACGTCCGCTCCGCAGGTGACGCGCCGTCTGATGGCGGCGCTGGCGGACCTGACGGCCCTGGCCCCGCCCGAGCGCTGCGCGGCGCTCGCGCGGCATCGGGTTCTGCTGGAGCAGGCGGTGGAGCGGGGGACTCCGGAGGCGGCGGACCGCACGTTCGCCTTGCGGCCGGACCGGCAGGGGATCGGGTAGTTCTTCGTGTGCGGGTGAGTGGGGCTTCTCGCGCCGTTCCCCGCGCCCCTAAAAGCCGCCCACGAGCTCGGTCGCCCATGCTCGTCCGGCGACTGCGGGCCGGTGGGGACTTCTCGCGCAGTTCCCCGCGCCCCTGACGGGGCGCGGCCCGGACGGGCGGAGAGCCGACAACCGGCGCAGGTGCCCCCTACGGACAGCCGACCTCCGGTGGAGGGGGCGGCCGGAGGGCGGGTTCTGAAACGACGGTGCATGGATCACGGTTCCCCACTCGAATCGGCCGCACGCACCGCGTTTCAGGTTCCGGCCGGAGGCCCCGCCCCCGGCCCACACACCACCACCGGACGACCCGGGCCGGTCGGGTGCGCCGTGCCCCCGATAGGGTCGAGCCGTGGCGCTCAAGAACATCCCCGATCCCGGGTTCGCAGACGACAACGGTTCCGCCGACCCCGAGCTGGCCGCGGCCCTCGCCGCGTGGGCGGCCGATCCCGCCGCGGAGCCGCGCGTGCTCGCCGCCCTCCGTGGCGCCCGGCTGCTCGTGCCGGTGGTCGCCGTGCTGGGCGAGGTCGAGACCGGGCCGGACGGCCTGAAGCGCGAGAAGACCAGTGACATGGCCGTGCCGACGTTCCAGGCGCCGGACGGCCGCAAGGCGCTGCCCGCGTTCACGTCCGTCGAGACGCTGGCCCGGTGGCGGGCGGACGCCCGGCCCGTCGCCGTGCCGCTGCACCAGGCGCTCCAGGCGGCCGCGCACGAGCGGGCGGACACCATCGTCTTCGACATCGCGGGCCCCGTGCCGTACCCGCTGACCGGCCCGGCGCTGCTCGCGCTCGCGGAGGGGCGGGAGAGCGCCGACCCGCTGGCCGACCCGGCCGTGACGGACGCGCTGCGCGCGGTGCTGGACGCCGAGCCTGGCGTGCGCCGCGCCCATCTGGTGGCATCCACCGAGGCGGACGGCACCCTGGCCCTGGAGCCCGCCGCGGGCACCGCGCCCGGCGAGGTCGCCCAGCGGATCGCCGGGGCGCTGGCCGCCGACGAGGTGCTGCGCGCCCGGCTCGTGCGCGGCCTGGACCTCGCGCTGCTGCCGCCGGGCGCGGAGGTCCCGGGGGAGCCCCTCTTCAGCCGCTGAGCACAGCGGCTCCGACAAGCCTCCAACAGGCGACTCGTCCTGGTTCGTCCGACAATGCGAAGACAGTCGACGATGCTCAGGAGGGCGCCATGGACGCCGCCAAACTGGGGGCACTGCGTCTTGACCGCCTGGACCCCGTCCAGGTGAGGACCTTCACGGCAGAATTCCTCGGCACCGCGCTGCTGGTGTTCTTCGCCGTCGGTTCGGCCGTCCTCGCGGCCGACTACATCGGCGTGCTCGGCATCGCGCTGGCCTTCGGCTTCACGCTGCTGGCCCTCGCGTACGCGCTGGGGCCGGTCTCGGGCTGCCACGTCAACCCGGCGGTGACGCTCGGGTCCTTCCTGGAAGGCCGGATCTCGCTGCGTACGGCCATCGAGTACTGGATCGCCCAGATCCTCGGCGGCATCGTGGGCGCGGCGGTGCTGTTCCTGCTGGCCAAGCAGGTGCCGGGGCTCAAGACGCACGGGGCCTTCGGCAGCAACGGCTTCTCGGAGCGGTCGGCCCTGCACGTCGACGCGGGCGGGGCGTTCCTGGCGGAGGTCGTCCTGACCTTCCTGCTCGTCTTCGTCTATCTCGCGGTGACCCACAAGATCGCGGTGGTGGGCTTCGACGGGCTGCCCATCGGCCTGGCCCTCGCCGTGATCCACCTGGTGGGCATCCCGCTGACGGGTACGTCGGTGAACCCGGCCCGCAGCATCGGCCCGGCGCTCTTCGCGGGCGGGGGTGCGCTGTCCCAGCTGTGGCTGTTCATCGTGGCCCCGCTGGTCGGCGGCGCGCTCGCGGCCTTCGCGCACCAGGCGACGCACCCGCGCATGGGGCCCGCGAACCTCGCCGACGAGCTGACGAAGAACCCCTACCCCCGCTCCGACACCGGCCCGAAGACCGGTGCCTGAGCCGGAGGGGCGGGAAGCGCCGGTCTCAGCCGAAGACCGGGCCCGTGAACTTCTCGCCCGGGCCCTGGCCCGGCTCGTCCGGGACGACGGACGCCTCGCGGAACGCCAGCTGCAGCGAGCGCAGGCCGTCGCGCAGCGGGCCCGCGTGGAAGTTGCTGATCTCGGTGGCGCCCGCGGTGACCAGACCGGCGAGCGCGGTGATCAGCTTCCGGGCCTCGTCGAGGTCCTTGTGGTCCTCGCCGCCCTCGGCGAGGCCGAGGTTGACCGCCGCCGAGCTCATCAGGTGCACCGCGACCGTGGTGATCACCTCGACCGCGGGCACGTCCGCGATGTCACGGGTCAGGGTGTCGAAGTCCGGCGCCTGCTCAGGGGCGGCGGCGGGGACGGACT
>NZ_JAINFC010000191.1 GCF_020740835.1 Streptomyces sp. UNOC14_S4 | reverse complement strand
GCTGCGGGCCGGCGAACGGGGGCGTCGTCATGATCCAAGCCTGGCCCGCGGAGCCGGTCCGGGCCTGAGCGTTCGTACTCAGCCGGCGTACTCACCCGTGTACTCAGACGATGCCGTCGCTGACCTGTACATGACCTACCGGCGGTGGTGGGATGGACCCGTCCGGCGCACCCGCGCGGGGGAGGGAAGGAGTCCCATGCCCAGGTCGGTGACGATCGCCGCCGCGGCCGCGGCACTCATGGCCGCGGTGTTCCCGTCCGCCGCGCACGCGACGGGGAGCGGCACGCCCCCGCCGGGCGGTGTCAGCATCGAGATCGCGACCGTCAACGGATCGGGCTGTCCCATGGGCGATCCGGCCATCGCGCTGGCGCCGGGCTACTCCTCCTTCACGCTCTCCAACGTGAGCTTCACCTCCAGCACCAGTGACCAGCCCGCCGAGCGCCGGAAGAACTGCCAGATCAACCTGTACTTCCGGGTGCCGCAGGGCTACACGTACGCGATCGCCGGAGCCGACCTCGGCGGCTTCGCGAGCCTCGCGAAGGGGGCCTCCGGGGTGGTGCGGAACGACTACTACTTCCAGGGCAGCGCGACCACGGTCCCCCGGAGCGTACGCCTCGTCGGCCCGTACAACGACGCGTGGCAGATGTCCTACGACAACGACCTCGTCGACCTCGTCTACGCCCCGTGCGGCGAGCAGCGGAACCTCAACCTCAACACCTCGCTCCAGGTGGACCGGGGCACCTCGGACCCGGCGAGCGTCAGCACCATCACGCTGGGCGACGACCTGTTCGGCGGGACCATCGTCCACCGGCTCGCCTGGAAGCGGTGCCCGGGCAGCTGACCCCGCCGGCATCTGGCACCCTTGAGGCCGCGTCAAGAACTCATCAGGGGCGCGTCAAGGAGCGGGGAGCGCGCGTGAGGGACCGGGGGATACCCGATGACTACCTGAAGGGGTACGCCGACATCCTGACCGAGGCCTCCGCCACCGGCAGGCGGCTGTGCCGCGACGAGCTGGAGTCGCGCCGCATGCTCGGCGAGCGCGCCGCCGAGAACGGCCAGGGGCTGCGCGGACTGATAGTCGACCACCTCTCCGCGACCCGCGCCCTGTGGACCCGGCTGCCCGCGGCCCCGGGCCCGGGCCCGGAGAGCGGCGCGGCAGGCGTCCGCGCCACCGCCACCGCCGTCCTCACCGCGGCCGAACAGGCCATCGACGCGTTCGCGGAAGGCTACGAGCGGGCCCAGAAACTGGCCGTCCGCAAGGAGGAGGCCGCCCGCCGCGAGTTCATCGACGACCTCCTCTACGGCCGCAGCGACCTGGGACGGCTCTCCGAGCGCGCCGAGCGCTTCGGACTGCGGCTCGCCCGCGCCCACGCGGTGGCCGTCGCCGCGGGACCCGAGCCGTACGACGACGCCCACCCGGTCGTACGCCGGGTGGAGGGCGTCCTCAACGCCCGCTTCGGCGACCGCCACATCCTGCTCACCACCAAGGACGGCAGACTCGTCTGCGTCGCCCCCGGGGATCAGGACGACGTCCTGCGGTTCTTCGGCAAGCAGGCGTACGCGGCCACCGACGGCGGGCGGGTGGCCGTCGGCCGCCCGCACCCGGGCGCGGGCGGTGTCGTCCACTCCTATGAGGAGGCGCTCGGCGCCCTGGACCTCGCCGAGCGCATGGCCCTCGACAGCCCCGTGCTGCACGCCGCCGACCTGCTCGTCTTCCCCGTCCTCACCCGGGACCGGCAGGCGATGGCCGACCTGGTGCGGACGACGCTGGGGCCCTTGCGGGAGGCGCGTGGGGGAGCGGTGCCGCTGCTGGAGACGCTCACCGCGTACTTCGACGCGGGGTGTGTGGCGGCGGAGGCGGCGCGCCGACTTTCTTTGAGCGTGCGGGCTCTGACGTATCGCTTGGAGCGGATTCATCGTCTGACGGGGGCGGACCCTTCGGATCCGATGCACCGCTACACGCTGCAGACGGCGGTCATCGGCGCCCGCCTCCTCGACTGGCCGTCAAAGGAACCGTGACCGTCCGGGGGGACCCCAGCGGAACGCCTGTCCACAACTGGAGGTGAGGCGGAAGTTCGGCCAAGGGGGCGCGCCCCATCAGGGGCGCGGGGAACTGCGCGACCAGCCCTCGACGACCCGCAGTCGCCTACCGGGCCCAGGCGGCAACCCGGTAGGCGCACCGGGCCACCGGCCCGCAGCCGCGCGCGCGGCGCAAGAGGCACCCCGGTGGGCGCAACCGGTCACCCCTCCAAGCCGTACCGCCGAGCCGCCTCCCGAACTGTCTCCGCCTTGACCTCCCCCCGGCGCGCGAGCGCCGCAAGCGCCGCCACCGTCACCGACTGCGGGTCCACCCCGAAGTGGCGCCGTACCGCGTCGCGCGTGTCGGAGAGGCCGAAGCCGTCCGTGCCGATGGAGGTCCAGTCCTGCTCGACCCAGGGGGCGATCTGGTCGGGGACCGCCCGCATCCAGTCGCTGACGGCGAGGACCGGGCCCGGCGCGCCGTGCAGTGCCTGGGTGACGTACGGGACCCGGTCCTCGCCCTTGAGCTGCGCCGCGTCACAGGACAGGGCGTCGCGGCGCAGCTCGGTCCAGGAGGGCGCGGACCATACGTCGGCGGCCACGCCCCAGTCCTCGGCCAGCAGGCGCTGCGCCTCCAGCGCCCAGTGGACGGCCGTGCCCGAGGCGAGCAGCTGCATGCGCGGGGCCTCGGCGGGGGCCTCGGCCGCCGCCTTGAAGCGGTAGAGGCCCTTGAGGATGCCCTCCTCCACACCGTCCGGCATGGGCGGCTGGACCTTGGTCTCGTTGTAGACCGTGAGGTAGTAGAAGACGTCCTCGGCTTCGGGTCCGTACATCCGCCGCAGGCCCTCGCGGACGATGACGGCGATCTCGTACGCGAACGCCGGGTCGTAGGAGACCGCCGCCGGGTTGGTGGACGCGATCAGGTGCGAGTGCCCGTCGGCGTGCTGAAGGCCCTCGCCCGTCATGGTCGTACGGCCCGCGGTGGCGCCGATCACGAAGCCGCGGCCCAACTGGTCGGCCAGCGCCCAGAACTGGTCGGCCGTCCGCTGCCAGCCGAACATCGAGTAGAAGATGTAGAACGGGATCATGGGCTCGCCGTGCGTGGCGTACGCGGTGGCGGCCGCCGTGAAGTCGGCCAGCGAACCCGCCTCGGTGATGCCCTCGTTGAGGATCTGGCCGTTCTTCGCTTCCTTGTAGTACAGGAGCTGGTCGCGGTCGACCGGGTCGTAGGTCTGGCCGGCCGGCGAGTACAGCCCCGCGGAGGGGAAGAGCGACTCCATGCCGAAGGTGCGGGCCTCGTCGGGGACCACCGGCACCCAGCGCGCGCCGGTCTCCTTCTCCCGCATCAGGTCCTTGACCAGCCGGACGAAGGCCATGGTGGTGGCGATCTCCTGGTGGCCCGAGCCCTTGTGCAGGGCCTCGAAGGGCTTCGCGGAGGGCAGCGGCAGCGGCTTGGCGACGACCTTTCGGGCCGGGGCCGGGCCGCCGAGCGCGGCGCGGCGCTCCTGCAGATACCGCACCTCGGGGGAGTTCTCGCCGGGGTGGGCGTAGGGCACCATCTCGCCGGCCAGCGCGCTGTCGGGGATGGGGAGTCCGAGCAGGTCGCGCATGGCCCGGAACTCCTTCCCCGTGAGCTTCTTCATCTGGTGGTTGGCGTTGCGCGACTCGAAGCCGGGGCCGAGCGTGTAGCCCTTGACGGTCTGCGCGAGGATCACGGTCGGCGCGCCCTTGTGCGCGAGGGCGGCCCGGTACGCGGCGTACACCTTGCGCGGCTCGTGGCCCGCGCGGGAGGTCCGGAAGAGCTCCAGGAGCTGTGCGTCGCTCAGGCCCGCGCCGATCGCGCGCAGTGCGGAGGACGAGGAGGAGGGGCCGTCGGCGCCGAAGAAGTGCTCGCGGAGGTAGGCCGCCTCGCGGGTGGCGTACGTCTGGAACTGGGCGTCCGGCACCGCGTGCAGCCGGTTGACCAGCGAGCCGTCGGTGTCCTGGGCGAACAGCGGGTCCCAGGCGGTGCCCCACAGGGACTTGACGACGTTCCAGCCCGCGGCGCGGAACTGGGCCTCCAGCTCCTGCACGATCTTGAAGTTGGGGCGGACCGGGCCGTCGAGGCGCTGCAGGTTGCAGTTGATGACGAAGGTGAGGTTGTCGAGCTTCTCCCGGCCCGCGAGGGCGAGGGCGGCGGTCGACTCGGGCTCGTCCATCTCGCCGTCGCCGAGGAAGGCCCACACATGCGACTGCGAGGTGTCCTTGATGCCGCGGTGCGTCAGGTAGCGGTTGAAGCGCGCCTGGTAGATGGCGGAGAGCGGGCCGAGGCCCATGGAGACCGTCGGGAACTCCCACAGCCAGGGCAGCCGGCGCGGGTGCGGGTAGGACGGCAGGCCGTCGCCGCCCGCCTCCTGCCGGAAGCGGTCCAGCTGCCCCTCGGTCAGGCGGCCTTCCAGGAAGGCGCGCGCGTAGATGCCGGGGGAGGCGTGGCCCTGGACGTAGAGCTGGTCGCCGCTGCCGTCGGCCTCCTTGCCCCGGAAGAAGTGCTGGAAGCCCGTCTCGTAGAGCCAGGCGGCGGAGGCGAAGGTGGCCATGTGCCCGCCGAGGTTCGCGCGCTGGTTGCCGCGGGTGACCATCGCGGCGGCGTTCCAGCGGTTCCAGGCGGTGATCCGGGCCTCCATTTCCTCGTCGCCCGGGTAGGCGGGCTCCTCGGAGGTGGGGATGGTGTTGAGGTAGGGGGTCTCCAGGAGCGGAGGGAGGTCGATCCCGGACCGCTCGGCGTGTTCGGCCAGACGGCGCAGCAGGTAGGCCGTCCGGTTGGCACCCCCGAACCGGACGGCGGAGTCCAGGGACTCCAGCCACTCGGCGACCTCGGACGGGTCCTTGTCGGGCAGTTGGTCGAGCTGGGACACGGGTGATCCTCTTTCACAATCCCGGGTGGGGGCCGGGACACGCGCGATGGCGCTGCGGTGCCCCGGCGGTGGAGACGCGCGACCAGGCATGCGGGTGGACCGGCCGCCGGGGGCAGCGGGCTCGCCCCCATGGAACTGCTGATTCCGTGTGGCGGAACCATGTTTCCGTCCGTCAACGCTAGGAGCGGCAAGTTGCCGCAGTCAACATCTACCGACCGGTAATGAACGATGATCGATCATTTTTCCCCGCGTGCCGGACGGCCTCTCCTGACCTGCGGGTCAGTTCGCCGCGCGGGTCAGGATGGCCTCGTAAACGCCCGGGTCATTGGCCGTTACCTCGGGAAAGCCGGTGCCGTAGTCGCCGTGCCAGCGCGCCGAGACCCCGGGATTGGCGTGATCTGATCCATCCGTGAGGTAGAAGTGCGGGCTGCATATGACGCCGTGCTCCTTCGCGACGCGGAAGTCGCGGGCGACGAGCTTGCGGGCCCGGCCCTCCGCGAGGCCCTCGGCGATGGGTGCCGGGTCGACCCCCTCCGTCTCCTCGGCGACCTTCAGGACGACGGCGTACGCGCCGATCGACCGGCTCTCGGCCCAGAACGCGCGCCGCAGGGCGAGGTCCAGCCGCTCGGAGACCTCCAGTCCCTGCTCCTTCGCGAGCTGCACGGCCTCCAGGGCGGGCAGCGACGTGGACGGGAACTTCCAGTCGGGCGCGCGCCACAGCTGCCACCCCGCGTCCGGCTCGATGTGGGCCACGCCGCCCACCTCGGAGTCCGTGCCGGGCCGGGGGCTCGGACCGTTGTTGAACATCTCCAGCGGGAAGGCGCGGTGGTCCAGCCGGACCCGGTCCGCGAGGCCCAGGCGTTCACGGGTGGTGTGCAGCCGGTGCATCGCCACGTGTGCGAACGAGCACCAGATGTCGGAGAAGACGGTGATGACCCCCGGACGGGTCTCGTCCCGGGGGTGGGGTGTGGCGGAGTGGGTGAGGGAAGGGGAAGGCGATGTGGTCATGACGCTCCGATCGGTTCGGGGGCGTAGCCCAGGATGTGCAGTTGCAGCAGGCGGCCGGCGTCCGGGTCGCGACGGCGGAACGCCTCGACGAGCGGCTCGTGGTCCGAGGCGTTGTCGTGCAGCTCGGTGCGCAGCCGGGTGAGGGAGAGCCGCGTCCACAACTCGATGGTCAGCGACTCCCAGTTGGGCAACAGTACGGAATTGCCGGCGGCTTCGACGATCTCCCGGTGGAAGGCGACGCCGTGGCGCACCTGCTCGTCGACGTCGCCCTCCTGTGCCGCGGCGCGCATCCGCTCGGTGTGCTCCTCCAGCGCCTCGACGTGGTCCACCAGCCGGTCCGGGGCGAGTTCGGCCGCCAGCCGTTCCAGGGCGCCCCGCACGGGATAGACCTGGCTCAGCCGGCGGGGCGTCAGCTCCCGGACCCACGTTCCTCTGTTCGGCGACAATTCGACCAGCTGCATGCGCTGGAGGTCCCGCAGTGCTTCCCGTACGGGTGCCTGGCTCACTCCCAGCTCCACGGCCACGCGGCGTTCGACGATCCGCTCGCCCGGCTTCCAGTACCCCTCGAGGAGGCGGTCGACGAGGATGCGGCGCACCTGGTCCCCGAGTGGGGTTCGAGTCAAGCGGGGACTGGGATCGGGGCGTTCTGCTGACTCTGGGGTCATAAGACGTTGCTTCTCCCGGACAAAGCTTGAGCGATGATCGATCATCGGTTAACGTACGTTACACGGGGGGCAATTCGCGGCCGCTCCACGCCACTTGGCCGACGGGTCCCCCGCCCCGGAACGAGCGGGTCCGGCGTCATCGCACGGTCCACGCGTTCCGCCCGTACGGCATGACGTCTCAGCACGGCGTCCCCGCACAGAACCTCGGGTTCCGCTCCCGACGGCTTGCCGGTTCTCACCGGCGTCCGTCAGCCTTCCACCGGCTTTCTGTCAACTCTCCGCCAGCCGTTCCGCGTTCTCATCGGCAGTCGACCACGCCCGTGCGCCATCCGTACGGGCGCCGGGCGACGCGCCGATGTCCCGTACGGGGGGCCACCGCTCCCTGCCGCACTGCACTGTCCGTCGCCCCACCGCGCCGCAGCCCGCGAAGGAGAATCCGTGACCGAGCAGCTTCTCGACCTCACCCAGCACGAGATCGAGGCCCTCAAGACCCGTTTCAACCTCGCCGACGCCCACACGCACCAGAACCAGTCGCCGGGCCAGCAGCGGATCGTCGCCGCGCTCCCCTCGCTGTGGTACGAGGCGGAGAAGACCCGGCAGGCCGACCTGGAGGACCGCTTCAAGGAGGTCTTCTTCCGGCTGCACGGCCAGAACAGCGTCCGCGCCGACTCCACCATGCTCTCGTACGCGGCCTCCATCTCCACCCTGGTCGCGGGCATGTACCTGAAGAAACACGACATCAGCGTCAGCCTCGTCGAGCCATGTTTCGACAACCTCCCCGATGTCCTGCACAACGTCGGCGTGCGCCCGCTCCCGGTGCCCGAGGACGTCCTGCACGACGCCGACCGCATCTACGACCGGCTCGCCGAGACGGTGAGGACCGACGCGCTCTTCCTCGTCGACCCCAACAACCCCACCGGCTTCAGCCTGCTCTCCCATGGCCGCAAGGGCTTCGAGGAGGTCGTCCGGTTCTGCGTCGACCACGACAAGCTCTTCGTCGTCGACCTCTGCTTCGCCGCCTTCGCCCTCGCCGACCCGCGCTTCGGCCGCTTCGACCTCTACGAGCTGCTCGACACCTCCGGCGTCCGCTACATCGCGCTGGAGGACACCGGCAAGACCTGGCCGCTCCAGGACGCCAAGTGCGCCCTGCTCACCTGCAGCCGCGACCTGTACGAGGACGTCTACAACATCCACACCAGTGTGCTGCTGGACGTCTCGCCTTTCGTCCTCAACTTCCTCGCCCGCTACGTCGAGGACTCCATCGAGGACGGCATGGCCTCGGTCCGCGACGTCATCACCCGCAACCGGGAGACCGCGCAGAAGGCCCTCGCGGGCAGTCTCCTGGAGCACATCGAGCCGGCGGTGAACGTCAGCGTCGCCTGGTTCCGCATCCAGGACGGGCGGATCAAGGCCACCGAGCTCCAGCGTCACCTGGCCGATCAGGAGGTCTACGTGCTGCCCGGCACCTACTTCTTCTGGCACACGCCCGAGCGCGGCGAGTCCTACGTCCGCGTGGCCCTGGCCCGCGACCCCGAGGAGTTCCTCGCCTCCGTGACCCGGCTCCGCGAGGCGGTGGACAGCTATGGCGCGTGAACGCTACCTGGACGCCTCCCTGTTCATGGGGATGCACAGCACCGACCCGTCCGTACGGGCCGCCTGCACCGCCTTCTTCGCCTCCCACCTCGGTGAGCGCGTCGTGATGACCTACGAGGAAGTGGGCCGCTGCGACGACTTCGTATGGCATGTGCCGCGCGCGGTCCAGGACGCCTACTACCCGTTCATGGACGTGCTGCACTCCGTGATGCCGATCGACCGGCGCGCCTACACCGAGGACGACCTGGCGGCCCTCGGCGAACTGCCCGCGGAGGCGGACGGGTTGCGTCCGCGCGACCGGCTGCTCCTCGCCGCGGTCCGCGCCACCGGCGGCGAGCTGGTCACCGTCAACCCGCGGCTCCTGGCCCTCGCCGGGCCCGGCATCCCCGTACGGGAGCCCGAGAAGGCCGCGGAGCGCGGGGTGTTCCCGGACGAGCTCGACCGGCTCTACGAGCAGTCTCTGGTGCTGGAGGCCGACCATGCCGAGCTCTGACCGCGCCGCCGCGGTCACCCGGCTCAAGGGGCTGCGCGGGACCCTCGTGCCCCTCGTGACCCCGGTCGACGGGGACCGCCGGGTGTGCGCGACGAGCGTGGCCGGGCTCGTGGAGTCCTTGCGCGGGCACGTCGGCGCGTACGTGCCCGCGCTCAGCACCGGCGAGGGCTGGACCCTCACGCCAGGGCAGTGGACCGACATGGTGCGGCTGACCGTGGAGCACGCGGCGGGCACGCCCGTGCTCGCCGGAGTCGCGCTCGGCGACGCCGCGGGCGTGCGCTCCCGCGCCCGCGCGGCCGCCGGACTGGGCGCGGACGCGGTCGTCGTGCCCCCGCCGTTCCCCGGCCCGGACGGCACGCGCCGCGGGCTCGTCGAGCACTTCGCCGAGATCCTCGACGGCAGCCCGCTGCCGGTGCTCGTCTACCACGAGCATGTCGTCTCCGGGGCGCCGCTCGACCTGGAAGCACTCCGCGCGGTCTGCGCGCTGCCGGGCGTCGTCGGCGTCAAGGACTCCAGCGGCTCCGCGGACTTCACCCGCGGCCTGCTGGACGTACTGGACGGTGGCGTCGATGTGCCCGTCTTCCAGGGCTGGGAGAACCTGATCACCGAGGTCCCCGGCGTCCAGGGCTTCGTCGGGCCACTGGCCAACCTCGAACCCTCGGTCTGCGACGAGGCGCTCGCTGCGGGAGCGGAGGACGCGCAGCACCGCGTCGACGCACTGTCCGAGCGGTACCGGCTGCTGACGGACGACTGGTACCTGCACGTCAAGGCGGAGCTCGTCCGCCGCGGCGTCATCGGCACCGCGCTGCCCGTCGACTGACCGCACGCGCCGGGCCCGGACGCGCCCCTTGCGGGCCTTCCGGACCCGGCGCCCCACCACCCCGTGCCCAACCCGTGTCCGCCCTATGTCCACCGCATGTCCACGAACACCGTGATCCGCCGGGAGTCTTCCGTGACCACCACGACCCGTACGGCCGGCAGCCGCCTCTTCGTACTGAACCGTTCCATACCCACCCCCGACGAACTGCGCGAGCTCCACGAGCTGGAGGAGAGGCTGATCGTCGCCCGCGCCCGTGAGATCGAGGCCGCCGCCCCCGAGATGGCCGACCGAGCGGCCCTGAGCCGCCATATGAAGGCCCTCCTGGAGGCGGAGAAGGCAGACCAGCCCGAGTTCGAGCGGGTCATGGCGGAGGACCTCGACCTCGAACAGTTCAAGGAGGTCGTCGCGCAGTTCGCGGTCGACGGCCTCACCGAGTCCGAGTCCTTCCTGCCGATCGTGTGGCGGCTCCCGAAGAGGGCCAAGATGGCGATCTTCCGGGTGCTCGTCGACGAGTTCGGCTGCGGCAACCTCGACCAGGCGCACTTCAACATCTACCGCGACCTGATGACCGAGCTCGGCATGTCCCTGGACGTGAACGACTACCTCGGCCGCACCAACGAGGAGACGTACGCCTACGTCAACACCTTCTTCTGGGCGGCCGCCCGGGCACCCCGCCCGGAGTACTTCCTCGGCACGCTGTGCTACCTGGAGTCCAGCATCCTCTACGCGTTCCAGTGCTTCGCCGACGCCGCCACACGCCTGGGCCTGTCGGGCGCCCGCTACTACACCGAGCACCTGCACATCGACAACTTCCACGCCAAGGAACTCCAGGTGGCCATCCGGGAGTTCGATGCAGAGGCCGACCTGCAGCCGGTCAAGGTGTGGACGGGCTTCAAGCTCGCCAGCGACGTCATCGGCGCCGCCACCGAGGCCGCCGTCACCTCCGCGCTGAAGGCGGTCTGATGCCGGACGCGAACGAAACGGTCTCGGTCCGGCAGATCGGCGAGGACCGCATCAGAGTGTGCGTCGGCGACCGGGAGTTCGAGGCCGACGCCTACTGCCCGCACCGCAAGGGGCACCTCGCCCACGGCTATGTGAACGCGGCCCGGCTGCGCATCACCTGCCCCCTGCATCACTCCAGCTTCTCCCTGGAGACAGGCGAGGCCGTCACCGGGCCCACCGGCACTCCGCTGTGCGTCCGGGAGATCCTCCGGGAGGGGCTTCGGGAGACCGTCCGGGAAGGCGCGGAATCGGCGGCCGGGCCGGTGGCCTGAGCTCCCGGCCCACGTTCCTGGGCGCGCGTACAGGCGTGTACAGGCGTACGCGCGCTCAGGCGGGCCAGATGCGTCAGGCGGGCCAGGCGCGCATGGCCGTGGCGGCGACCCCTTCGAGCTGCTCCCGCGTCGCGCCGTCCCGGGCCTGCTGGGACAGCCCCTGGACCACGGCGGCGGAGTAGCGCGCGAGCGCGGCCGCGTCGGTGCCCGGCGGCAGCTCGCCGGAGGCGACGTCCGCCCTGACGCGGCTCTCGATCGCCGCGATGTTGGCCGCGCGGACGGCCCGCAGGGACTCCTCGACGTCGGGTGACGCGGTGGTGCCGCCCGTGGCGGCGATGAGCGTGAGGCAGCCCGTCGGGCGGCCGGGCTCCGTGTACTCCCGCGCCGCCTCGCGCAGCATGCGGGACACGGCCCCGCGGGCCGTCGGCTCCTCCTCCAGCGCGCGGAGCATGAAGGCGCCGTACCGCCGCCCGTAGCGCTGGACGGCCTCGGTGAAAAGGCTCTCCTTGTTGCCGAAGGCCGCGTAGAGGCTGGGCGCGGCGATGCCCATGGCGCGCGTCAGGTCGGCGACCGACGTCGCCTCGTAGCCGTGCTCCCAGAAGACGAGCGTCGCCGTCTCCAGCGCCGCCTCCCGGTCGAAGGAGCGGGGGCGGCCACGCTGTCTCTCTGCCATGCGCGAATTCTATATCGGGCGCTATGTAATGGGTGTCCCTGTGCGAAGGGGCCGCGCCGGGGTCAGCGGGTCAGGTGCACCTTCTCGTGGGTGAGTTCCCCGATGTCGACACCCGCCTTGTCCAGCAACTGCTCGGCGAGGCCGTACAGCGCGCGGGCCGCCGCGACCTCCTCGCCGACCCGCTGCTGACTCGGGTCGTCCGGGTGTCTGTTGGTCACTCCGTGCGCCGTGAACTCCGTGCCGTCGCGCATGCGCAGCCGCGCCGCCGCCTGTGTCAGGGGCCCGGCCTCACGGAATTCCATCTCGACGGCGCACTCGACGATCGTCTCCATCATGGTGCTCACACCTCCAGCGATTCACGGTCCGGCGTCGCCGGTGCCCCCGCCGGGGCCCGGCCGCGCCGCGCTGCTCCGCCGCAGCAGCTCGATGACCTCCTCGTCCGATGTCTGGGAGAAGTCCTCGTACCACTCGCCGACCGCGAAGAACAGGGTCGGCATGGAGAGACAGACCAGCTCGTCCACCTGGGGGCGCAGCTCCTGCGCCGCGTCCGGGGGCGCCACCGGCACCGCCAGCACCACCCGGGCGGCGTCCTGGGCGCGCGCCACCCGGCACGCGGCCAGCGCGGTCGCGCCGGTCGCCACGCCGTCGTCCACCACGACGGCCGTGTGCCCGGTCAGCGGAACCCGCGGCCGTCCGCCGCGGAACCGTTCGGCCTGCCGGGCCAGTTCCGCCTCCTCGCGCCGCTGGACCTCCACGAGGTCGTCCTCGTCGACCCGGCTCATCCGGACGATGTCGTCGTGGACGACCCGCACACCGCCCTCGCCTATCGCGCCGAACCCCAGCTCCGAGTGGTACGGCACGCCGAGCTTGCGCACCAGGAGCACGTCCAGCGGGGCGTCGAGCGCCCGCGCCACCTCGTACGCCACGGGCACGCCGCCGCGGGGCAGACCGAGCACGACCACGGGCTCGGCACGCAGGTGCTCCAGCCGGTCGGCCAGTCGGCGGCCGGCGTCCACGCGGTCGCGGAACCTCATGATCCACCTCTCCCGCCGCCCGGAGCCCGGCTCCGGAGCCCGGTTCCGGGGCGGTTCCGGGGCGGTTCCGGGGCGGTTCCAGGGGCGCGGAAAGCCTCTCCTCCCAATATGGCCGGGTTCAGGTGGATAGTCCATGCGGGGGAGACCCGGCAGGCCCGGCAGGCCCGTCGAGTGCGGCCCGCACCAGGCCCGCCACCCGCGCCGCCTCCGCGTCCGACGCGTAGCGCGTCCGCGGCCAGAAGAAACCCCGCAGCCCGTCCTTGCGGTTGCGCGGCACGACGTGCACATGGAAATGCGGCACGGACTGGCTGATCCGGTTGTTCGCCCCCACGAACGACCCGGCGGCGCCCATGCCCCGCTCCACCGCCCCCGCGATCCGCTGCACCCGGCCGAAGAACGGCCCCACCTCGTCGGCGGGCAGGTCGGTGAGCGTCTCCGCGTGCCGCCTCGGCACCACCAGCAC
>NZ_JAINFC010000190.1 GCF_020740835.1 Streptomyces sp. UNOC14_S4 | reverse complement strand
CGAAGGCGGTGATGTTCTCGCTCACCCAGTGCAGGACGGCCGCCTGGTCCTGGGGGCCGAGGTTGTCGGCGCCGATGGCGGGCAGGTGGAGGAAGCCGAGGGGGCCGATGCGGTAGTTGGCGGTGACCACGGTGATGTCGCCGAGCGCGGCGAGCCGGGTGCCGTCGTACCAGTCCCAGCCTCCTGAACCGCTGGACCAGCCGCCGCCGTGGAACCACACCAGCACCGGCCTCGGCACCGCGCCCTCGCCGAGGGCCGCGGCCGGGGTCCACACGTTGAGGTTCAGACAGCCGTCCTCGTCCCAGTCCGGCACCCGCGGCCCCATCACGCCTTCCAGCCGCGAGTGCGACTGCGGCACCGCCGGACCGGAACGGGCGGCGTCCTGTACGTCGCCCCAGCCCGGCTGGGGTCGGGGAGGCGCGAAACGCAGCTCGCCCACGGGTGAGGCGGCGTAGGGGATGCCACGGAAGGCGGCCACCGGCCCCTCGGCGACCCCACGTACGCGGCCCGCCCGCGTGGCCACCACCGGCCGTCGGCCTTCCGTCACCGTTTCCGCCTTTCCTCACCCACCGTGCTCGGCACACGCCGATAGAACCGGTCTACGGCCACGAGCCGCGGTCAGCCACTTGTGGACACCCGATCGGCGGGGCCACGGCCACGCGCGGACAGCCGGGAGGAAATCGCCCCCCTTGGCCAGGGGGCGAGGATGGTCAAAGCCGCTCGAACCCCCGTACCCGCTCCCAGTCCGTGACCGCCCCCTCGAATGCCTCCAGTTCGGTGCGGGCCGCCTGGGCGCGGCGGCTCGTTGGCCATCGGCGCGGATGGTCAGTCGCGGGGGCGCTGGAAGGTGTAGCAGGTGAAGCGGTCGCCGTGGGTGATGTACTCCCCTGGAGGTGTTTCAGCATTGCCGAGCCCAGGCGCGTCGCCCCGGACTTGTTCCGCAGCCATGCCGGCTCGTCACCGATCAGCGTGAAGTGCTCGACCACCGCGTCCAGGCCGATATCCCGCCCCACCGTGCCGCCCCTTTTCCGCCCGGGCCCTCGGGCCGGGCGGCGGTGCCACCTCGACAAGCCCCGCGTGCGGCGTTCAATCGATCAGCCCAACGAAGTGATCCGCTTCCGGGCAACGGACGACGGGCAGGCAAGGGGGAGATGAAGGCGTCCTTCTTCAAGGCCACGGCCTGTCGGCAGGGGACGGCCCCTACCTGGCGAGCGTGTCTGTGCTGATCAGCGGGCCGACGGCCGTCTGTACCGGCGAGCTCGGTGTAACGCCTTCGCGTAGAGGCTTGTCGCAGCGGCGCACGCGATGTGCGGCGATGCGGCAGGCTGGCCGGTCGAAGACGGCGTCGCGGCGGTGTCCGCGGCCTGGCAGGAAGCGACGGCCGCACACGGGGCAGCGCACGGCGATCGAGTCCGGGCCGTTGAGGATCATGTACAGCCCGATCGCAGCTCCCGCGCTCCAGCGGCGCCGGTCGCGTCGTGCCCGGCCCGCACATGAGGGGCCGCAGTACACCGGTCCGAGCGGGCAGCCGCCCGGATCGGTTCCCGGCACCACCTGCACCGGCGCACTCGACCGGCCATGGCTTCAGCGTACGCCGGGCCGCCCGTCCCGCTCTGGCTCGCGCTCGGTGCCCAGGACGGCGGCGCAGGTCTGGGCCGGGTCGCCGGTGTGGATGATCGCCTGCTCGTGGGGGGCCGGGGGCTCGAAGCGGGCGAAGAAGTCGTCCAGCGCGGAGTCGGTCACGGTGAGGGCGTTGGCGTCCTCGCGCCGGTTGCGGTCGGCCAGACGCCGCAGCAGCTCGTCCCGGTCGACCGGGAGGTAGACCAGCCGCCACCGGCCGCCGGCGGCCTCGACCAGCTTCTTCCAGGCGTCGCGGTCCGACTGGAGCCACAGGCCGTGGTCGAGGACGACGTCGTCCCCGGCGGCCAGGTGCTCGGCGAGCCGACGGCGGATCGCCTCGACGACGGGGCGTTCGCGCTCGAAGTAGGTGTCTTCTGGGTAGTCGACGCCGTAGCGGCCGTGGAGGCGGTGGATCTCCTCGTCCACGGACAGTCGGACCAGGCCCCGGTCGGCGAGGGCCTGGGCGAGGGTGGTCTTGCCGGAGCCGGTGATGCCCACCAGCAGCACCGCCGTCGGCTCGCGCGCGATCACGTCCACCTCTCCCCTTTCAGCCGGTCCTGGCCTCCATTCTCGCCGACCGGGGCCGCCTACCGGCGGGGTTTCGCGGCAGGTGGGCGCCAGCGGGTGACGATGGTGCGAGCCTCGGCCGCCCACCCGGCCGGCAGGCCGTCGAGGGTGACGCGGCGGAAGCCGAGGCGGGGGTCGGCGACGTCGATCCGCCCGTGGTGCCGGTCGATGTGCTCCAGCAGGCGCCCGGCCTCGTCCCGTACAGCCGGGGTGGCTCGGCCCAGGCGCCGGAGGCGAAGTTCTCCACCCTACGCCGCAGGTCGTCCAGGACGCCCACGCGCCACTTGAAGTGGTGCACGCAAGCCAGCGTGTCCGGGTCGGGCTTGTGGCCGGGGGCCCGGTGGTTGCCGGACGCCACGGCGGTACCGGACCGTACGAGGACGATCTTGCGGGGGTCACCGTGCAGGAGCCGGTGGGTGAGGTGTCCGCCGAGTGGGAACGCGCGGTCCAGCCCGGTCTCCGGCCGCCAGTGGGCGAGGCGCCCGTCGGGGGCGACGCGGTCGAGCATCAGCCCGCCCACCACCGGCCGCCCCGCCGTCTCCGCCGCGGCGATCGCCTCGGGCAGCGGGGCGGGGTAGGTGTGGAGCTCGTCGGAGTCGGCAAGCAGGTGCCAGCCGGGCCCGGCCTGCTCGCGCAAGTACTCGCGGAGCTGGGTGTTGGTGTGCTCGTGCCACGGCCCGGTGCTGACCGTCGCCGGGGGCAGGCCGAGCTCGTGGGCGGTGGCCAGCAGTTGGTCCCGCCAGGCGGCGGGAGTGTGGTCGGGGAAGTGGAAGGCGAGGCGGAAGTCGGTGATGCCGAGCGCGCGGTAGTGGGCGGTCCAGGCGGTCAGCAGGGCCGGTTCCACCGGGCCGATCACCGCGACCAGCACGGGCGGGACGGGCGTCATCGCAGCTCCTCGGCGAGGCGGGTGTAGGTGGTGGCGAGGAAGGCGGCCTGCTCGGCCGCCGTGGCCATGCCCACCGCCGCCGGAGCCCCCGGCCCGGGCCGCTCGGGCGGCTCGGCGGCGAGGCTGTCGAGGATGGCGGCGAGCGCGTCGGGGTCGCCGGCCGGGAACAGCCGGGCCCATGGCTGCCCCGCGAGACGGGCGGTGAGGGCCGGGTCGTGGTCGGAGACGAGAAGGGGCACGCCGAGGCGGGCGGTGTCCATGACCAGCCCGGATTCCGGGCTTGGGGAACATCGGTACAGCCATTAACGCTAAGCACTTGATCATGGTCGTGAGCTGAGCGTTGTGGCGTCCGGGCGGGGTCGGGGGACGTCGGCGTCCTGGAGGTCGGCGAAGTCGGCGTGCGCCTGAGCGACGGCCTCGGGGTACGCCTCGGTCTTCTCGTGCTCGGCGAGCGCGCGGTAGATGCTCGCGACGCTGGGGGCCTGGCCCTTGCGCTTGCCGGTGGGGATGATCAGGTCGGGTTGGATCTGCTCGACCGATTCGCCGTTCGCCCGGCGCCGGAGCACGGTGTGCAGCATGTCGTCGGTGATGACGGGCGGGCGGCCGCCGTGCTTGCCCTTGCGGGCCGCAGCGTCGAGTCCTTCGAGGGTCGACTCCCGGATGTTCTCCCGCTCGGTCTCCGCCATCGCCGCGAAGAACGCGAACAGCAGGCGGCCGGGGCCGCTCGGGTCGTACATCCCGGGCAGGGGTCCGGCGAGCATCTCCAGGACCAGGCCGTGGGCGGTGAGGTGGTCGGCGAGTGCGGTGAGTTCGGCGGCGTCGCGGCCGAGGCGCTTCATCTCGTAGACGGTGAAGATGACGCGGCAGTGCGGGGCGTGGGCCTTGATCTGGCGGGCCAGCGCGAGCGCGGCCTCGAACTGCGGGCGTACGCGTACGCGGGTACTGATCTTCTCGGAGAACACCTTGTCGCGCTCGATGCCGTGCTTGGCGAGGGCGTCGAGCTGCGACTGGAGTTCCTGGGTGACCGTCGAGCACCGTGCGTACCCGATGCGGATGTCAGCGGTCGGGGTGTCCGGCGCGAGAGCGAGCGGGACGGGGGTGCCGGGGCGCCACGGCTGGCCGGGCCCGCGGTCGGCGGGGGTCGGCACCCGCAGGAGCTTGGCGAGCCGGGGCACCTTGGTGAACCGGCCGGTGTGGTAGGTGCCGGCGACCGCGCCGGAGCGCGAGCGGCACGGCGAACCCGGGTCGGCCCGGCAGCGCGGGCAGGGGTGGCGCTCGACGTCGTCGGCGTCGCTCGGGGAAGCCTCTTGTGAATGTCCATAGTCGCGTGCGCAGATGAGCTGGGGTTTCATCGCGGAGTGCAGGGAACTGTGAACTCTCCCACGCCACGAAGTCGCCCGCACTACAGTCGAGTTGGTCCGTAGTCGTGTGCGCGTTTGCGGAGGGGGCCGGGTGGCGGAGGGACCGGTGGCCGAGCGCGGGGTGCTGACCGCGCACGACGACGTTTGGGATACCGCGGTGCGGCAGGCCGAGGTGATCGGGCCTCTTGCCGAGAAGGCCAGGGTGGGGCTGGCGGACGCGGACGAGGCCGCCGCGATGCTGGGGATATCCCGGCGCCAGGTGTACGTGCTGCTCGCGCGGTGGCGCGCGGGTGAGGGGCTGGTCTCGGACCTGCTGCCGGGCCGCTCCAGCGGCGGCCGCGGGGGCGGGCGGCTGCCGGACGAGGCCGAGGCGGTCGTTGCGGAGGTGCTGCGCAGGCGGTACCTGACGCGGCAGCGCCGGAGTGTGGCGGCCGTCCACCGGGAGATCGCGCGCCAGTGCCGGACCCGGGGCCTGCGGGTTCCCTCGCGGGGAACGGTGGTGCGGCGGATCGCCCGGCTGGAGCCGGTCTCTTCCACTGCCGCGAGGGAGGGAAGCGAGGCGGCCCGCCGGCTGCGGTCGGCCGGGGGTGTGCCGCCCGCGGTGGCCGGACTGTTGGAGCAGGTCCAGGTCGACCACACGCCGGTGGATGTGATCGTGGTCGACGAGCTGCACCGGATGCCGGTTGGCCGACCGTATTTGACGGCGGCGATCGATGTGGCGAGCCGGTGTGTGGTGGGTCTGGTGGTGACGCTGGAGGCGCCGTCGGCGACGTCGGTCGGGCTGTGCCTGGCGCATGCGGCCTGCGACAAGCGGCCGTGGCTGGAGCGGCTGGGGGTGGAGGCGGTCTGGCCGATGAGCGGCAAGCCGCGCGAGCTGTATGTGGACAATGCCGCCGAGTTCAAGAGCGAGGCCCTGCGGCGCGGCTGCGACCAGCACGGCATCAGGCTGCGGTACCGGCCGCCGGGCCTGCCGCACTTCGGCGGGATCGTTGAGCGGCTGATCGGCACGATGATGGAGCTGGTGCACGAGCTGCCGGGCACGACGTTCTCCAGCACCGCCGACCGTGGCACCTATGACAGCGACGGCAAGGCCGTGCTGACGCTGCGGGAGCTTCAGCGGTGGCTGGCGCTGGCGGTGGCCTGTTACCACGGCCAGGTGCACGAGACCTTGGGCCGCACTCCGGCCGGGGTCTGGGCGGAGAAGGCCGCCGGGGCCGAGTTGGTGACGGTGACCAACGAGACCGCGTTCCTGGTGGACTTCCTGCCGGTGATCCGCCGGACCCTGTCACGGTCGGGGTTCGTGATCGACTACGTGCAGTACTACAGCGACGCGCTCAGGCCGTGGATCGCCTGCCGGGAAGAGCTCGGCCGGTTCGTCCTGCGCCGTGATCCGCGGGACATCAGCCGGATCTGGGTCCTGGACCCGGACGGCACCGGTTACCTGGAGGTGCCCTACCGGACGCTGTCGCGGCCCCCGATCAGCGTGTGGGAGCAGAAGGCGGCCGTTGCGCGGCTGCGCGAGCTGGGCCGCGCCGAGGTGGACGAGGACGCGCTGTTCGCCATGGTCGCGCAGATGCGCCGGATCACCGATGCCGCCGCGGTGGCCACCCGCAAGGCCCGCCGCGACCGCCAGCGCCGCACAGAGACGCCGCCGCGGCCGAGGCAGGCACGGCCGCCCAAGCCGCCGGCTGGCCAGGACGGAGATGTTGTGGCCCGGCCGTTCGAGGTGATCGAGCAGTGGTAGATGAGGACATAGACCTGTCGCACCTGCATCCGGCCGCGCGGCAGATCGCGCGGCTGCCCGATACCGAGCGGCTGCGGTACGTACGGGCGGACCGGTGGATCGGCTACCCGCGGGCCACCGAGGCACTGGAGCGGCTGGAGACGCTGCTGGAATGGCCGTCCAAGCAGCGGATGCCGAACCTGCTGCTGATCGGGCCGACCAACAACGGCAAGTCGATGATCGTGGAGAAGTTCCGCCGCACCCACCCGCCCATCTCGCACCCGGACCGCGAGGAGATCCCGGTGCTGGGTATGCAGATGCCCTCCGACCCGACGGTGATCCGCTTCTACACCGCGCTGCTGGCCGCGCTCGGCGCCCCACTGCGGGCCCGCTACCACCGGCTGGCCGACGTGGAACAGCTGACGCTGCGGCTGCTTCGGTCGGCCGGGGTGCGCATGCTGATGATCGACGAGCTGCACAACGTCCTCGGCGGACGCGGCGACAGACGCCGGGAGTTTTTGAACCTGCTGCGGTTCCTGGGCAACGAGTTACGCATCCCGTTGGTCGGTGTTGGCACCCGGGACGCCTACCTGGCCATACGGTCCGACGACCAGTTGGAGAACCGGTTCGCGCCGCTGACACTGCCGCGCTGGGAGAGAGACGCCGACGCCTGCTCGCTGCTGGCCAGTTTCGCCGCGGCATTCCCGCTGCGCAGGCCCTCGCCGATCGCCACTCCTGAGATGGCTGGCTACCTGCTCACCCGCAGCGAAGGCACGATCGGAGAGCTGGCCCACCTGCTCACCGACGCGGCTCTCGCCGCGATCACCTCCGGCGAGGAGGCCATCAACCAGCGCACCCTGCTGCTGGCCCCGTACGCCGGGCCCAGTGAGCGGCGTCGGCTGTTCGAGCGCGAGCTGACGTGAACACGGTGCGGCGGTGGCCGCTGCACCCGCAGCCTGGCCCCTTGGAGTCGTTGTCGTCGTGGCTGGAGAGGCTGGCCCGCCCGTACGAGATCCGCGTGGAGGACCTGCTGACACGCAACCTCGGCCTGGTGGACGTAGCCGTGCCGGATGACCTCGACTACGACCCGCCGGCGGTGATGCTCGCCGCGCTGGCGATGCGCACCGGCGTCGAGATCGCCCGGCTGCGGGCGATGACGCTGGCCAGCTGGGAGCCGTGGCTGATCGAAGGGCTCACCGCGTCGATCGAGGACACCCAGCCGGTGTTCGACGCCTACGTCCGGGACAACTCGGTACTCCTCGCCCCCGGCAAGGCAGGCGTCAACAAGGTCTCGCCCTTCCGACGCTGGCCGGGACCATGGCTGGGGTACTGGGGGCTGCACCGGGACTGCCCCATGTGCGCCGCCGATCCCCAGCGAGGGAAGGCTCTGGTGTGGCGGCTGCCTTTGGTGACCGGCTGCTTCGAGCACGGGTGCCGCCTGGAGGACGCCATGGAAGTCCACCGGTCGGTCGTCTACGGCCACAAGGGTCCGGTCCCGACGCCGCTGGCCGAACCGCTGGCCACCGTGGACCGCTACACCTACGAAGGGCTCACCACCGGGCAGGTCGTCCTGCCGGGCCGCACCGTGCACGCCGGGGTGTGGTTCCGGCTGCTGCGGTCCCTGCTCGATGAGGTCAGCCTCTCCGCGACGAGCGGCCGGGGCAAGCACGGCCGGGCCGTCCTGGAACACATCTGGCAGGCCACCGGCCGCAAATACCGCGCCGGACTGAACATCTGGCGGCCGTACGAGAACCTCAAGCCAGACATCCAGGAAGCGATGCTGCATGCCGCCGGCACTGCCCTGCACCTGGTCGCCGACGGAACCATCACTGCCCGCGGCCGTCTCGCCTCCGCGCTGCGGCCCCCGCCCGACCAGTACGTCTACGACGGCGACCGGCCGCGCCGCGGCTCCTGGCTGGAAGAGATGGTCCGGTGGGAGACGGTGCTTGCCCCGGCCCGCACGGACCGGGATGCCGCCCGGCGACTTCTCTCCCTGCTCACCCAGAACTCCCCTCTCCGCTGGTTCGAAGAAGAGCGCGCCTTCCTGATCGACGCCGGTGTTCCCGCCAACTTCCTGCCCACTGCCCGCGAACTCGGTCGCACCACTCTCGCCTGACAGCGTGCGGGAATCCCTGCCGGTGGAGTCCAGCAGGAAGCCGAATGGGGCATTGAGAGATCCCCGATCTTCTGGAGGAACGCTCCAGGGTCCCTCCACGCAGGCATAATTCATACGTATGCGAGCGCGCTCAGTGCGCCCCCGAGCTTCTTTACCGCCGTCGGCCGGAGTGTCAAATCCCAAGTGTGAAGGGTAGGTGAGCATCAGGTATCACAAAGGAGGTCATCATGGCCGGTCAGGTGATCAACGCTCCATTCACATTCCAGCAAAACCAGGCAGTGAGCTCCAACGAGGCCCGGCTCATCATGCAGTCCGATGGAAATCTCGTCGTTTACGACGAGTTCAACGTCGCCCGCTGGGCTTCCAACACCGTGGACCAAGGGTGGACAGCGCAATTTCAAGAAGACGGCAACTTTGTCGTCTACACCCGGAGTGGACGGCCGGTATGGGCTTCCAACACCGCTGGCCATCCCGGCTCCCACCTCGCCGTCCAGGACGACGGCAACGTCGTGATCTACGACGGAAGCCAGCCTATCTGGGCCACTGGGACCAACCACTGACCTGACTACCGGCTCTCGGGTGAGCGCTTCTGCAAGAAGGGCCGTGCCACCAGGCCGGAGAACCGACGTTGTGCGTCATCCACTTGAGTGCTGCTTTCTGTCCCAACTGCCGGTCCTGGGTCGACCGCCCCGGACCAGGTGCCAGGTCATGATGGGGTCAGTGCCTATGCCAGCTGAGCCTCGGCATGTTCAGACAGGCACTCGTAATCCCTGACATTGCGGCGGGCCTTCACCGGCCAGCCGAGGTTACGTTCGACCCGTCAGAAGGCGGGGAAGGGTGACGAAACCGCGCATCCTGGGGCGCCGTCAGATTATGCCGGACCAGCTATGGCAGGGCCTCAAGGTAGCCCGTGACGCTGTACTCACCGTCCGCAGTATCGATACCGGCCCCGGCACCCCCGTCTGCATCGAACTGCAGGACGGCGGGACCGTCCACATAGAGACGGACCGCATGGTTGAAACCAAAGAATCTCCGAGCGGTGCTGAGGGGTGGAATGGGCGCACCACATTCAACCCACGGAAACGCGTATGAGATCCCACGGATGTCCATGAAGGCCGAGCCGAGCATGCCGCCGCCGTCCGTGAAGTAAAAGCCCGTCACGGTCTCGATGGTCAAGCGCTTGCCGGAAGGGACTTGGTCGGGCAGTACACATCGCCCGAGGCTTGTGTGGTCCATGCGACCTCCAGAGCGGAACGCTTCCATCTACAGCCTCCCGGCGGTGTGACCGTTCATGGTGGTGTGACTGCTTTAGGGTATCCATCCTCTTTGTTCTCCGACAACGGCGCCTTCGGGTCTCCCTGGAAACAGAACGTAATCGCCGTCACGCTTCGCCCTCGCAGAAATGAGTAGTTCTGAGAGACCGTCGACCCCCGTCGAGGCGCGTCCGGCTTGTCCCTGAACTTCGTTCTCAAAACCTCTCGCAAAAATGCCTTCTCAGAATGCTTCCTCCGATAGCTTCTGAGACATGCCAGAGCTCACCGACCCGGCCACCGCCGTCGAACAGTTCGACTGCCCCACCTGTTCCGCCCCCGCCGGAAGCACCTGCCGCACCCGCGGCGGCAAAGTCGCCCCGAAGTACCACACCCCGCGCTTCATGCTCCTCCCTCAACTCCGCGCCGAACTCGAAGTCCGCACCCCCGCCAGCCGCGGTCCCGGCCGCGCGTGGGAAATGGGCCCGGCGGTCGACGCCGCCGCCCCGCAGGCCGCCACGAAGCCGACCCGGATCGGCTATGCCCGCTGCTCGACCGCCCAGCAGGAACTCCAGAGTCAGCTCGACGCTCTGCAGCAGGCCGGGTGCGACCCGATCTTCTCCGAGAAGATCAGCACCCGGATCAAGGTCCGCCCGGAGTTCGCCAAGGCGATGGAGTTCACCCGCACCATCAAGCAGGCGGTCCCGCACCAGCGGGTGATCTTCACCGTCCACGAGATGAAACGGCTCGGCCGCGGCGCCGCCGAGCTGCTGACCATCGCCGAGGACCTGCGGCGCGACGACATCGAGCTCGAACTTCTCACCGGTCCACTCCAGGGCGTCTATGACCCCTCCGGGCACGGCGCCGCCCTGTTCGCCTTCTTCGCTGGCATGGCCGAGTCCGAACGCGAGTACATCCGGGAGAAGTCCCTCGAAGGCCAAGCCTCCGCCCGCGAACGAGGCCGGCACGGCGGACGCCCCAAGGTCTTCGACGACGACATGATTGCCTACGCCCGCACCCTGCGGGCCAACGGCGTCCCCGTCCCCCAGATCGCCCGCAAGCTCGTCATCCCGTCCGGCAAGAACAAGGGCGAGCACCCCTCGGTCGCCAGCGTCTACCGGATCCTCGCCGAGGCGGACGCGACCGACGCCACGACCTGAACATCACACCCGAGGCCCCGGTGAAGACGGCGAGTCCGGCGCGTGCAGGCGACTCCGGTCACCCGTGCAGCCGACTTCGGAAGCTGACACCTCTTGAGGGGCCATCATGCCCACGGATGCTGTCACAAACGATTCTCAGAAGTGCCCCGAACCCACCTTTGAGTGAGAACGAGTTCTGCGAACCGATCCGGCAGTCCGCGATCTCCGCACAGCCATTTTTGATCTTGTTCGAGAAAAGGACCGTTTGTGAGAAATTTGGGTTGCGATTCTCGCCCGCCTAAGTGTTACTTTGATCTGCTTTGCTCCGACCGGAAGGAAAGCAGATGGACGTCCCCTCCCTGCACAGCCAGTTCCTCAGCGACGTACTGCCCCGGATCCAAAAGGATGCGCGTGTGGCCGGTGTGGCGATCACCGGGTCGTTCGTGGGTGGCCGCCCCGATGTCTACTCGGATGTGGACCTGATCCTGGCCATCGATAACGAGGCGTACGAGGCGGTCATGCGGGAGCGGCTCGTACTGATCAGTTCCTGGGCTTCCCTGGTAGCCGGGTTCACCGGGGAGCATGTCGGCGAGCCGCGTGTGATCATCACGCTCGTCGGGCCGCCTCTCCTGCACGTGGACTTCAAGTTCGTGCGGGCTTCCGATTTTGCCGAGCGGATCGAGGACCCGGAGATCCTGTGGGACCGCGACGGCCAGCTGACGGGTGCCCTCGCCCAGCAGCCGCCGGCCAATCCGGTGTTCGACCTCCAATGGATCGAGGACCGGTTCTGGGTCTGGGTGCACTACGGCGCGACGAAGCTCGGCCGCGGGGAGCTGTTCGAGACCATCGGCTTCCTCGCCCACCTGCGTGACAGCGTGCTCGGCCCACTGGCCGCCCGACGGGTGGGTGCGCCTTCCCGCGGTGTGCGCCACCTGGAGTCCATCGCGCCCGACGAGGCACGCGACCTTCAGGCGACGCTGTGCGGCTACGACCGCCACGAGGCCGGACAGGCGCTCCTCGCCACTGTAGATCTCTACCGCCGATGGTCCGATGCTGACGCAGCGGTCGTTGAACGGCACCGCAATGCCGAGAAGCTCGCCGTGCAGTACCTCCACGACGTCATCGATCACGGCCGCTGACCTGGCAGCGGGCACCACCTCCACCAGAGCACGACCGACGTACAGTGGCTCGCAACTTCGTTCCTCCTGACCGGAACGGAGGCGGTTCACGCAGGCTGAGCTGCCCGGCGGTTCAGTCCTCGGCGCCGTCTTCGTCGTCGAGCTCGGGAGCGTCGGGGTTGCGCAGCGGGCGCAGGCCCTGGGTCGGGGTGGAGGGGGTGAAGCTGTAGCGGCCCAGGACGTTGAGGTTCTTGAACTTCAGCGGGGACAGGCGGGCGACGTCCTCGACGGAAGAAAGTAGAGCGAGCGGGAATGAACCAGTACGGCCATCCGGACGGGGCGGGGCCACAGGCGCTGCTGATTACCGGCACCGTCGGCGTCGGCAAGACATTGGTCGCCGACCTTTTCGGCGACTTTCTCTCCGATGCCGGTGTGCCGCACGCGGTGATGGATCTGGACCGCTTGTGCCAGTCATGGCCCGCCCCCGAGGGCGATCCGTTCAACTTCGCCCTCCTGCTGCGCAACCTGCGCGCTCTGACCGCCAACTACCTCGACGCCGGAATTGAGCGGTTCGTCCTGGCCGGGGTGGCGGAGACCGTGGTCGAGCGCGACCACTACCGGGCCGCCCTCGGCATGCCGCTGACAGTGTGCCGCCTGACGGCGGACCTTCCTGTCGTGCACGATCGGCTCAAGCGCCGCCATGAGACCGACAGCGACCCCGAGTCCCTGCCCTGGCACCTGGAACGCGCCGGCCGGCTCCACGAGATCCTCGACCGGGCCGACATCGCAGACCTCACCGTCGACACCACCCGCTTGTCGCCCCCAGACGTCGCCTCCGTCATCGGCGCGAGTGTTCGCTGGGGCTAGATGATCAAGTCCGATGTCGGGGCACCCGCACAGGGTGACGAGGTCGGTTGGGTGGTCCGGGAAGGCAGTGTTTCCCCAGGTCGGTGCCCGTCGCTCACCCGGACACCCCCAGCGGGCGCCCTTCGTCCCCCTGCCCAACGAGCCGGGCCCGCGAACGGCCGTCCGCATCCCCCGATCCGCCCTGCCCGCCTCACTCCTCGGCGCCGTCGTCGTCATCGTCGAGCTCGGCGGCGTCCGGGTCGCGCAGGGGGCGCAGGCCCTGGGTCGGGGTGGAGGGGGTGAAGCTGTAGCGGCCCAGG
>NZ_JAINFC010000019.1 GCF_020740835.1 Streptomyces sp. UNOC14_S4 | reverse complement strand
CGGCCCCCCGAACCGTTCCTTCATCACGACCGCCCCGATCCCCGCCCCCACGATGATCGAGGACTCCCGCAGTGCGGCGATCGGGGCCAGATCCGCCCGGGTCTGGGCCCAGAGCACCAGCCCGTACGCGAAGACGGACAGCAGACCGCCCAGCAGCCCCCGCGCCGCGTACGGCCGGAGCTCGCCCAGGAATCCGCCGCGCCGCACGGCGAACCCGTACGCCGGGATGGCCAGGCCCTCCAGGATCATCAGCCAGGCGATGTAGCCGAGGGGCGCGCCGGAGGCGCGTACGCCCAGGCCGTCCACGACCGTGTACGTGGCGATGGACAGGCCCGTCGCCAGCGCGGCGCAGATCGCCGCCCACTGCGGGCGCGCTCCGCGCAGACCCCACAGCGCGACGCCGACGAGCCCGGCGGACGCCACGACGACGCCCGCCGACTGCCACGCGTCCGGCACCTCACCGGCGAAGACCGCCGCCAGGACGGTCACGGCGAGCGGCGCGCTGCCCCGCGCGATGGGGTACATCTGCCCGAAGTCGCCGAGCGTGAACGACCGCATGAGCAGCAGCTGGTAGACGACGTGCAGCACCGCGGACGCGGCGAGGTACGGCCAGGCGCCCCCGGCGGGCATCGGCGCGAACCCGAGCAGCAGGGCCCCGCAGACCGCTCCCCCGCCGCCCACCAGGGTGAAGGCGACGAGCTGGTCCTTGATGCCGTGGGCGATGGCGTTCCAACTGGCGTGCGTGACGGCCGCGATGAGAACGGCGGCGGCGACCAGCGGGGTCATATGGCGTACTCGGAGTGATGGTTGCGTGTGCGTACACCTACGCTTGCCGGACTGTTCATGTCCACGACGCTAACGCTGCCCGTACGGATGGCGCTGTAGTCCCGGTCACCCGCCCGACAGGCCACTCACCGGGCGGCGCGCAGCACCGCCGCCACGATCGGTCCCGCCGAGTCGCCCCCGTGGCCGCCCTGCGGAACGACGGCCGCCGCCGCGACGTCGTCACGGTATGCCGTGAACCACCCGTTCGGCTTCGGCTGGTTGTCGATTTCCGCGGAGCCCGTCTTGGCGCCGGTGTCGCCGTCGAGCCCGGCCATCGCGACCCGGCCCGTGCCCGAGACGGCGGTGAGCCGCATCATCGAGCGGAGCTGCTGGGCGACGGCGGGCGGCAGCGGGCGGGCCGCCTGGGCGAGGGTGCGGCCGTCGAGGGAGGGCGCGACCAGGTAGGGCTGGTGGAAGGAGCCGGAGCGCACGGTCGCGGCGATGGAGGCCATGTTCAGCGGCGACATCTGCACGCGGCCCTGGCCGATCATCGCGGCGGCCTTGCCCGCGTCGGGGTCGGTGGGCACGCTGCCGTCGAAGCTGGCGAGGCCGGTCTTCCAGTCGAGGCCGATGCCGAAGACGTCCTTGGCCTCGGAGGCGAGCGCGCCGTCGGGGACGCTGCCCGCGAGGGAGACGAAGGCGGTGTTGCAGGAGGCCGCGAAGTCCTGCGCGAAGGTCGCGGAGGGGTTCTCGCTCTCCTCCACGTTGTGGAACTGCTTGCCGTAGGTGACGTACTTCGGGCACGGCACGGCCTTGCCCGGCGTCACCTTGCCCTGCTCCAGCAGCATCGCCGCGGTGACGACCTTCATGGTGGAGCCGGGCGGGGTCTGCCCGTTGAGGGCCGCGTTGAACTCGGTCTTCTTCGAGTTGGCGAAGGCCAGGATCTCGCCGGTGCTCGGCTTCACGGCGACGACGGAAGCGTCGTCGCGCCGGTCGACCGCGGTCTCGGCGGCGCGCTGCGCGGCCGCGTCGATGGTCGTACGGAGCTGGGCGGGCCTGCCCTTGGAGACGACGTGCAGGGTCTTGCCCAGCGCCTTGTTCCCGTCGGCGTTCCCGCTGGCGTTCCCGCTGGCGTTCCCGTCGGCGGCCACGGCCCGTACCTCGACGCCCGGCTCGCCGCCCGCCTTCTCCGCGTACCGTTTGCGCAGCCCGGGCAGGAGCGGCGCGAGCGAGGGGTAGTCCTTGCCGTCCAGCACCGTGCCGTCGCGGTCGACGACGGTGATCTGCGAATCGCCGACGGCGTCGGTCGTCAGCGTCTGGTTCTGCGCGAGCTGCGGGTGCACGACGGCGGGCTGCCAGTCGACGAGCGCCTGTCCGGTGGTCCTGCCCCGGACGACGGTGAGCGCGGAGTCGTACGCCCAGGTGGAACGCTGCGTGCCGTGGACGACCTCGGCGAGGACGGAGAACGGGACGGTGGAGCCCGTCGCCGTGCCCGGCTTGAGGGCGACCTTCTCGACGTGGGCGGCGGTGCGGTAGCCGTTGAGCGCGGTGGCCGCGGCCGACGCGTTGTCCGTCAGGGCCGCGGCCTTGACGGCATCGCCCGACTCCCAGGCCGCGAGGAAGTCGCGCGCGGTTCTGTCCACCTCCTCCGACGACGGAGGCCCGGTCCGCACCGGCGCCGCCTCCGCCTCGCCGGACGAGCCGCCCGTGACCGCGCTCACGACGTTGTACACCCCGAGCCCGGCGGCCCCCGCCATCGCCGTGGCCACCACACCGACCGCGATCTTCGCGCCCTTGTGCATGGTCCTCCCCCTCCAGTCCCCCGGTTTTAATCACCTGATTAAAACCTCTGCTTGGCGACTGTACGGGACAGCACCGACACAGGGGACGGCGATGGCCGGAATCAAGCCTTCTGGGGAGGGTGGAAGGGGTGACGTGGGATCAAGTGTCCTGCGAGGAAGTGGAATCACTGCCTCAAGCGGCCTCCACGGCGCGCCGCCCGCTGCTGCCGACCGGGCATGGCGCACGGTCGGCGCGGTCGGCGCGGTCGGCGCGGTCGGCGCGGTCGACGTGGCCGGCTCGGGGACAACAGCGCGAGGGCCCCCGGCCGGGATCGGCCGGGGGCCCTCGCACGACACACCCCCGGCAAGCGGCCCGGAATTCCTCCGACCCGCTTACCGGGGGTACATTTCTGAAAGGCCGTCACATATGACGCGTCACGCGAACCCGGGAGACCGGAAGAGAGCCAAGGGGGGTCACCCTCCTCCGGATTCCGGCAAAAGGCGTTCACGTCCCGAACGGCCGGATCCCGACCGGACCCCAGCCGGACCTCAGCCGAAGATCCACTTGGCCGCTTCGGTGAAGGCGTTCAGCGCGAGGTCGAACAGAGCCATGCGTATTCACCTCTTTTCTCCACCGGCGGTGCACTTTTCCCGTCAAGGCGGGAAATTCGGACCCTTCGGGATGGAAAGAACAACCACCCCGAAGGGCTCTCGGCTCCTAGCCCTGGAACCACTGGAGGGCGTAGTTGAACAGGCCGGTCGCGATGTCGAAGAAGGTGGAGAGCATCTCGGAACTCTTTTCTTGTGATCACCGGGCATCCGGTGAGCGATGCGGACGAGATGATCGTGCCCAGTCCGCCCGACGTGGGACATCCGCACAAATCCGCAAGATTTCTGCGGGTTCGCCGCAGCATCTTGAAAATTTGACATTCTCCGCAAGAATTCCGTTGGTTGACAAAATTGGCCACTACATCGGAAGGTGAACGCATTCACGAGGGCGGCAAAGCAGCCGCGTTTCCCCCGTGTCCGAAAGGCGTGCAGACAATGGACGGTCCCGTGCGCGTGGTCCTGGCCGAGGATCATCCGACCGTACGAGCCGGAACCCGGGCGTTCCTGGAGCCCGAGGGCTTCGTCGTGGTCGGGGAGGCCGCCTGCGAACGCGAGACGCTGAAAGCCGTCTCCGAGCAGCGGCCCGACGTGCTGATGCTGGACATGAGGCTGGAGTCGGGGCTGGCCCTCAAGGCCATTCCCCAGTTCCTCGCCGCCGCGCCGGGGATGGGAATCCTCGTGCAGAGCTGCTACGAGGACCGCGCCGTCATCTGCGGGGCACTGGCCGCGGGTGCCGCGGGCTATCTGCTGAAGAGCAGCCCCGTGTCCGAGCTGGTCGTCGCGGCACGGACGGTGGCGTCCGGAGGACGGTACGTACAGCCCTCGCTCGGTGCCGGGCTGGCCCGCACCGAGGGCCGGGAGCCGGAACTCCCCCTGCGGGAACGACAGGTCCTGGGCCTGCTGGCCGAGGGACACACCAACCGTGAGGTGGCCGCGCGGCTGACGGTCAGCATCCGCACGGTGGAGAGCGTCAGGGCCGCTCTGCGGGCCCGGCTGGGCCTGGTCACCAGGGCCGACCTCGTCGCGTACGCCCGGCAGAACCGCTCCGCCGATGTGTGACGGGACCACCCGGCCGACCACCGCACGACAGCCGCTCGCCCTGGGCTCACTCAGCGGCCTGTGCATCGCGGTGAGCCTGGTCAGCGTCGTGGCCTACGGGGTCAACTTCCTCGCCCACGACCGGATGCCGCCCCGGTCGATCTCGACCCTGAGCGTCGCCCTGGCCACCGGTGTCCTCGCGCTGCTGACCTGCGGGCTGCGGCGGGCCCGCCGGCTGCTGGCCATGATCTGCTGCGGATTCACGGTCCTGAGCGTGGACCGGTTCGCGCACTCCACAGCGACGGACCACGCGGCCATGGCGTTCCTGCTGGCGGCATCCGTGTACGCCGTCCCGGCCTGGCCCGAGATGAAAGTGGTCCTCAGCCGGGGACGCGCCAGCGCCATGGTGGAGCGGCAGGAGCACCACGCGGGCCTGCTCGCGGGCGAGCTGCACGACGAAGTCCTCCAGCTGCTGGCACTGACCCGGCGGCGGCTCGACGCGGCCCGCGCGCTGGACGACCCCCGCGCGCTGCGTGCGGCGATGGACGACGCCTCCCGCACCCTCGACGAACAGGCCGGCACCCTGCGCCGCATCATCGCCACCGTGAGCCCGGCGACCGTCCAGGGGCGGGGACTCGCCGAGTCGGTCACCTCCCTCGCCGGACAGATCGCCGCCGAGAACGGGCTCGTGGTGGACATGGACGTCCAGGGCGACCGCCCCCACGCGTGTGCGGGGGACAACGGCGTGAACCTGGCCGTCTACCGGGTCGCCCAGGAGGCGCTCACCAACGTGGTGAAGCACGCCGACGCCCAGCATGTCACCGTCACCCTCGTATGCCGCGACGACGGCATCGGCCTCACCGTCACCGACGACGGACGCGGCCTCGGGCCGAACCCGCCGAGGGCCCCCGAGGGGTACGGCATGCAGGGCATGCGCTGGCGCTGCGAAGCGTACGGCGGCACGTTCGCCGCCAGGACCGCCGGCACCGGCGGCACGGTCGTCCGGGCCGTGTTCCCGCTGCGCAGCTGCCGGAAGAGCCGGAGCCGGGGCGGCCGGGGCACCCCTCCCCCGCCGCGTTTTCCCGGCTGAACGCGTGAGAGCGGCTTATCCCCTGTTTATGCGGTGTCGATGGCCCCCGACAACAGTGCACGCAGGCAACCGGCCCGGTAGAGGGCCGACTTCTCGACCAAGGAGCATTCCATGCGTGCACGGAGAATCAAGCGTGGCGCCAGTCTGGCCCTCGCCGCGGCGGCACTGACCACGACGATGGCGCTGGCGGGCGCGGGCACCGCAGCCGCCTCCACCGGCGGCGGCTGCGCCGGCCCCACCTACAAGAACGTGTGCGTCGCCGACCACAACAACGGCCGCATCGGCGCGGACGCCTACCTCAACTTCGGGAACGTGGACTCCAAGTGCTACGTGACCTTCGGGGTCTTCGACAAGACCACGTGGTCGTACGCCACCTACCAGACGGTCTCCTGCCAGAACGGCTACCAGCACCTCGGCATCGAGCTGACCAACCCGTCCCAGGGGCACGACTACGTCGGGTTCACGCATGTGCACTGGCTCGGCAACGGCGACTACGAAACCCAGGACAGCCCCGTCCTGACGTACTGATCCGGCCCGCCCGGCCACGGTGCCCGGCCTGGGCACGCCCCTCGGGGCGTGCCCAGGCCGCCGGGCCGTCTTCCCGGCCGGATCGCCAGATCGCTGGATCGCTGGATCGCTGGATCGCTAGATCCAGGTGTCGAACCACATCCGGTTGCGCCACGCCTCGATGGGGATCGCCTGGCCCGTGTAGATCGGGAAGAAGTAGACGAAGTTCCAGGCGATGAGCAGGACGAGCGTGCCCGCGCCGACCGCGCCCAGGACGCGACGGCGTTCCGGGGCGCCCGGCGGGCCCAGGATCGCGCCCAGCATCATGGCCAGGGCCAGGCACAGGAACGGCACGAAGACGACCGCGTAGAAGACGAAGATCGTGCGCTCCTGCCACAGGAACCACGGCAGGTAGCCCGCGGCGACGCCGCACAGGACGGCGCCCGCGCGCCAGTCGCGCCGGAGGGCCCACCGGTAGAGCAGGTACAGCAGCGCGAAGCAGGCCGCCCACCACAGCAGCGGCGTGCCCAGGGCGAGGACCTCGCGGGCGCACTTGTCGGCGGCGTCCTGGGGACAGCCGTCGTGGCCAGCGCCCGGGGACTCGTAGAAGTACGAGACGGGGCGGGACTGGACCAGCCAGCTCCACGGGTTGGACTGGTAGGTGTGCGGCGAGGAGAGGTTCGTGTTGAAGCGCCACACCTCGTGCTCGTAGTGCCAGAGGCTGCGCAGCGGGTTGAGGACCCCGGCCAGGAAGCCGTCGGGGCTGTAGCCGCCGCTGGTCTCGGCCCAATGCCGGTAGAAGCCGCTGTGCTGCCAGCCGTCCTTCTCGCTGTACGTGCCGCTGTGGACGAACCAGCCGGTCCAGGAGGCCAGGTAGACGGCGAAGGCCACCGGCACGGTCGCGAGGAAGGCCCACGGGGTGTCGCGCCGGAGCACCGCCAGGGCGGGGCGGCGGGCACCCGCGACGCGCCGGGAGCCCATGTCCCACAGCACGATCAGCAGCCCGAAGGCCGCCAGATAGACGACGCCGTTCCACTTCGTGCCGCAGGCGAGCCCGAGGCAGACCCCCGCGGCGATCCGCCAGGGCCGCCACCCGAGCTTCAGCCCGCCACCGACCCCGGCGTCCGGGCGGGCGATCCCGTCCGCGTCGACGGGCAGCACGGCGGCGAGCCGGGCGCGGCTCCGGTCACGGTCCACCAGAACGCAGCCGAAGGCGGCCAGCACGAAGAACATGAGCACCGAGTCGAGCAGCGAGGTGCGGCTCATCACGAAGTGCAGGCCGTCGACGGCGAGCAGCGCGCCCGCGAGGCAGCCGAGGAAGGTGGAGCGGAAGAGACGGCGCCCGATGCGGCACAGCATGAGCACCGACAGAGTGCCCAGCACGGCGACCATGAAACGCCAGCCGAAAGGGTTCAGCCCGAAGAGCCACTCCCCGAAGCCGATCACCCACTTGCCGACCGGTGGGTGCACCACATAGCCGGGCGCGTCGGCGATCTGGTCGTGCCCGGCGATGATCTGGTCGTTGATGTTGTCCGGCCACTTCGCCTCGTAGCCGTACTTCCACAGGGCCCAGGCGTCCTTGGCGTAGTACGTCTCGTCGAATATCACCGCCTTGGGACTGCCGAGGTCCCAGAAGCGGATGATCCCGGCGAACAGGGTGACGGCGAGCGGCGCGAGCCACCCCGACCAGCGCGCGAGCAGCCGGGCGGTGCCGGGCGCGGCGCCGAGCAGCAGCCACACCCGTGTACCGGGCTCCGGGAACGGCGGCACGAGCCGTTCCCGCACGTCCGGCTGCGGCCCGCGCGCATAGCCGAACCGGCCGAGTCTGCGCTGCCACGCGGGCTGCCGCTCGTCTGCCGTCTGGCCCTGCCGGGCTTGGGTCGCGGTGTCACTGCTCACCGCGCCATCGTAGGGAACCGGTCTGTGAGAGTCCTGAGGGCCGCGCGCGGGTCGCCGCGCGGAGCGGCCGGCGATCTCCCGCCCGGCGCCTCAGGGGCCGCTCAGGTCACGCGTGAAGCCATGCGTGAGCCCAGGAGTCAGGCCGGGTGTCGGGCCAGGGGTCAGGCCAGGGGTCGGCCCACGTGTGAGATCACGCACGGTGCTCCTTGCGGCCGCCCCGGTACTCGTCGTGCCAGTAGCGCGTGTCGGGGGTGCGCTCGCGGGGGCCCTCCTCGGGCTCCTTCTGGGCGTGCATGCCGAGATCCCGCCCGCGGTGCTGCCCGGGGCCGGTCCCCTTCGCCTTCCCCTGGTCACCGGTGGACCGCTGGCGGTCGTCCTTCTTCTTGCGTGGCATGGCGGGCTCCTTCCGCTTCGCACGGGCCTGTCCCTCCACCACAGCAGCGCGCGCCGCCCCCCGCACGCGGACCGGCCGCCGAACGGGTGAACGCTCACGCCGCGGGGGATTCGGGCCCGCCCGCGCGGGGCGCCCCCGGAAGCGGCCTCCCGCACGCTCGGGGCGCCCGACTTCCGGGGCCCACGTTCCGCGCCCACCATCGGGGCAGGCACCGAAGGAACCGTCGGAAGAACAAGGAAAGGGGCAACCCCATGAAATCGAGGACCTTCCGTCTCCGCCTCGCACCGGTGGTGGCGGCGGTCACGGCGGCTCTGCTGACCGGCGCGGCGGGGGCGGCCGTCGCGGCCCCGCAGGACGACTCCCCGAGCCCGTCCACCAGCGCCACGAGCTCGCAGACGAACGAGCCGCCGCAGGAGAAGGGGCAGGAGAAGGGAAGCGACCACTGGACCAAGCGCGGCCACTACGACAGCGAGGACTCCTGCCGCAAGGCCGGCAAGGAGGGCAAGGAGGGCAAGAGCCACGGCGACTGGCACGACTACAAGTGCAAGCGCGAATACGACCACGACGACTACCGCTACTACTGGTGGCTGTACACCCGCTGACCGGCGGGCGGCTTCCGCCCCGGGTCCTCCGGGAGACCGCCCGGAGGACCCGGCACGCACGTACTCCGCACGGCACACATGGTGAAGAGGGTGACACGGCTGTCCACATATCCACGGCCCAGCACTCGTGTTCCACTACGGTCGGCGCACGGCACGGTCGGCCCACGGCCGTGACCGGCTCCGCTCCCGTGACCGCTGCCGACCGGAGGGACATTCGCCATGACCTTCTCGTACTCGTACGTCCTGTACATCGAGAGCTCCGCGCCCGACGTCTGGCGCGCGCTCACCGACCCCGACCGGACGGCCGAGTACTGGGGGCACAGCAACGTGTCCGACTGGCAGCCCGGTTCCCGGTGGGAGCACCGGCGGACGGACGGCACGCACGTCGCCGACGTCGTCGGCACGGTGCTGGCGGCCGAGCCCCCGACGCGCCTGGTGAGCACCTGGGCGCCGCCCGGCGGGGAGCCGCCGCAGGGGCCGTCCACGGTGACGTTCGAGATCCAGGAGTACGCCGAGATCGTCCGCCTCACCGTGACCCACGAGAACCTCGCGGACGAGGCGGAGCGGGCGGAGGCGGCCAGGGGGTGGGCCGCCGTGCTGTCCAATCTCAAGACGTATCTGGAGACGGGGCGGGCGCTGCCGAAGGCGCCTTGGCTGATGCCGTAGCCGTGGCCGGTGGTCGGCCACGGCTCTTCCGCGGTCTTGGGGCTGCCGCCCCGGGGCCCGTTCGTCCGGTGCTGGCCGGTGGGACGGTTCGCCTACCAGAGTGCCTCTTGCGCTTGGCGTGCGGCCGCTGGTCCGGTGGAGGCTGGGCGCGCAGTTCCCCGCGCCCCTTTATGGGGCGCCCCGCATCGCTCGTTTCAGGCCCGCGTCGCTCGCGAGGAGGCCGCCGTCCACCGGCAGGGTGACGCCCGTGATCCAGGACGCGTCGGGCGAGGCGAGGAAGGCCACGGCCGCGGCGATGTCCTCGGGGCGGCCGACGCGCCCCAGTGGGTAGAGCGGGGCGGCGCGCTCCAGCACGTCCTCGCGGCCGTCCCAGTTGGGCGTGTGGACCGTACCGGGAGCGACGAGGTTGACGCGTACGCCACGTGCCGCGCAGTGCCCGGCCAGCGTGCGGGTGAGGCCCGCGAGGCCCGCCTTGGCGGCGCTGTAGGCGTGGTTGCCGAAGTCCCGCTCGCCGTTGACCGAGCCGACGCTGACGACGGAGCCACGCCCGCCCGCCGCCGCGAGGTGCGGCATGGCGGCACGTACGCACCGGAAGGCGCCGGTCAGCGTGATGTCGAGGTCGCGGAACCACTCCTCGTCGTCGGTGTCCTCCACGTACCGCTCGTCGGGGTGGCAGGACAAGGCGTTGTTGACCAGGACGTCCAGCCTGCCGAAACGGTCGACGGCGGTGGCGACGGCGGCCTCGACCGCCGCCCGGTCGGCGACGTCGCAGGGGAAGGACTCGGCGGCCAGCCCGTCGGCGCGCAGGGCCGCGGCCGTCTTGTCGGCGCGCTCGCCGTCCAGGTCGGTGACGAGGACCCGCGCACCCTCACCGGCGAACCGCAGGGCGGTGGCCGCGCCGATGCCGCGCCCCGCGCCCGTGATCAGTACCGCGTACCCGTCGAACCGTCCCGCTGCCGCCGTTGCCATGCGGGATCGCTACCCGCTGGGGGTTTCGGCAATCGCTTCCGCCCGGCGGGTGAGGCCGGGGCTCCGCCCCGGACCCCGGACCGCGCTCCGCGCGGTGTCCTCAAACGCCGGACGGGCTGGATTGCACACCCGGCCCCACCTGGTTACGCGGGCCTCTGTCCGGGCTCCGGGCTCAGCGCCAGCGCCACCGCGCGGACGAGCGCCTGGGCGCGCGGGTCGGCGGTGACGTTCTTCTGCATGCCGTTGGTGACGTAGCCGAAGGAGATCCCCGTCTCGGGGTCGGCGAAGCCGAGGGAGCCGCCGCGCCCGGGGTGGCCGAAGGAGCCGGGGGCCAGCAGCGGCGAGGCCGGGCCGTGCAGCATGTAGCCCAGGCCGAAGCGGGTGCCGACGACGAGGACGCGGTCCGGGCCCGCCGACTCCTCCGTACGGGCCAGGGTGAGCGTGGCGGGGGCGAAGAGCCGCCTGGTGCCGTCGAGGTCGCCGAGAAGCGAGGCGTAGAAGCGGGCCAGGCCGTCCGCGGTGGCGATGCCCGCGGAGGCGGGGAGCTCGGCGGCCCGGTAGGCCGGGGCGTTCTCGTCGGCCGTGGGCGTGATGGCGGCGAAGGCCCGGCGGGTCAGGGAGTCCGGGTCGCGGTACGCGTCGGAGACGGCCTTCTTGGGGCGCAGCCGCAGGCCCGTCGCGGCTGGGTCGGCGGGCGGCTCGACGTCGGCGATACGGCCGACGCGCGCCTGCTCGGCCTCGGGCAGGCCGATCCACAGGCCCGCGCCGAAGGGCGCGGCTATCTCCTCCGCGACCCAGCTGCCGATGCTCCGGCCGGTGACCCGCAGGACGAGCTCGCCGAGGAGCCAGCTGTAGGTCTGGGCGTGGTAGCCGTGGGCGGTGCCGGGCTCCCAGGCGGGCGCCTGCGCGGCGAGGGCCGCCGGGCCGCTGACGCCGTCGACGGCCTGGCCGGGGGTCAGGGGGGTGTCGAGGACGGGCAGGCCCGCGCGGTGCGAGAGCAGGTGGCGTACGAGGACGCGCTCCTTGCCCGCCGCCTTGAACTCGGGCCAGTACGTGCCGACGGGCGCGTCCAGGTCGACGAGCCCGCGCTGGTGCAGGAGCAGCGGGACGGCGGCGGCCACGCCCTTGGTGGCGGAGCGCACGACCTGGGCGGTGCCGGGGGTCCACGGCTCGCCGTCGGGGGAGCCGTCCGCGTCCCTGGTGCCGCCCCGGAGGTCGACGACCTTGCGTCCGTCCCGGTAGACGGCGACGGCCGCGCCGCGCTCGCCGCGCCGGGCGAAGTTCTCCGCGAAGGCGTCCCGGACCGGTTCGAAACCGTCCGCCACGGTGCCCTGGACGTCGACGTCCACCACTGTCTCCTGCTCCACTGTCTCGATTGCTGCTGAGCCATCCACCATGGTGCAACGGCGTACTCAATGCGCGTAGACCGGGGTGGATCGGGCGCGAGCCGGTGTGCCGGTGCGCCTACCGGGGTGCCTCTTGCGCTTGGCGCGCGGCCACCGGTCCGCTTCGGTTGCGCGCGCAGTTCCCCGCGCCCCTGACAGGGCGCGATGCCGCGCCGGGGCTTGCGCCCCTGAAAGGGGCGCGGGGAACTGCGCGACCAGCCACGACGGACCCGCAGCCGCCCGGCCACGCCAAGACGCAGGGCCACAGGCGCAAAGCCAGAAGCGCACGCCGGGCCGCACCCCTTCCCGCTAATGCGAAGCACTTGCAGCTGCGCCCGGCACGCGCCTACCGTGTGCCGTCATTTGCGTACCGCAAGGAAGGACCTCCATGGTCACCACCGACGCCGCCCAGGACGTACACCCATCCCGCCGGCAGCGAATAACCGGCGTGATGACGGGCCCCGAGTGGCGGCGGATGGGCGGGATGGCCGCGTTCATCCTGGCCCTGCACGTCATCGGCTGGTTCACCCTGGTGGCCGTCGTCGCCCCCGAGCACTACAGCCTCGGCACCAAGTCCTTCGGCATCGGCATCGGCGTCACCGCCTACACGCTCGGCATGCGCCACGCCTTCGACGCCGACCACATCGCCGCGATCGACAACACCACCCGCAAGCTGATGCACGAGGGCAAGCGCCCGCTCTCGGTCGGCTTCTGGTTCTCGCTCGGCCACTCCAGCGTCGTCTTCGCCCTGGCCCTCCTGCTCTCGCTCGGCATCAAGGCCCTGGCCGGGCCCGTCCAGGACGAGAACTCCGGGCTCCACGAGGTCACCGGCTGGATCGGCACCACCGTCTCCGGCGCCTTCCTCTACCTCATCGCGATCTTCAACATCGTGGTCCTGGCGGGGATCTGGAAGGTCTTCCGGAAGATGCGCGCCGGTCACTTCGACGAGGCGGCGCTGGAGGAGCAGCTGAACAACCGCGGGCTGATGAACCGCCTGCTCGGCCGGGTCATGAAGTCGATCACCAAGCCCTGGCAGATGTACCCGCTGGGCCTGCTCTTCGGTCTCGGCTTCGACACCGCGACCGAGGTCGCCCTGCTCGTCCTCGCGGGCTCCGGCGCCGCCTCGGGCCTGCCGTGGTACGCGATCCTGTGCCTGCCCGTCCTCTTCGCGGCGGGGATGTCGCTGCTGGACACCATCGACGGCTCGTTCATGAACTTCGCCTACGGCTGGGCCTTCTCCAAGCCGGTCCGCAAGGTCTACTACAACCTCACCATCACCGCCCTGTCCGTCGCCGTGGCCCTCATCATCGGCACCGTCGAACTGCTCGGCCTGATCGCCGACAAGGCCGGCCTGCACGGGCCGTTCTGGGACTGGATCGGCGGCCTCGACCTGAACACGGTCGGCTTCGTCATCGTCGGCCTGTTCTTCGCGACGTGGGCGCTGGCGCTGGCCATCTGGAAATTCGCCCGCGTCGAGGAGAAGTGGAGCCGCGACGTCGCCCCCTCGGAGAGGGCCGCCGAGGCAGCCTCCAAGTAGCCACCACGTCAGGGCTCGATCACCGGGAAGAACGGCTTCCGGACCCGTACGTCCGCCCGCTTCAGGTCCGCCGCGAGCCGCTCCGCGTCGGCGCGCGGCATGGGCATTGGCATCGGCCCCGTCCACGGCGGGTCGTAGCTCCAGGGGACCGGTCCTGTGTGGTGGTTCGCCGCCATCCACGCGTCGATGCGCGCGTCGACCCAGCCGTGCAGTTTCCAGAAGACCGGGTTGACGTGGGAGGAGTAGAAGTCCGCGAGCCAGTCGTAGCCGGGGGCATCCCAGCGGGGGTCGACCCCGAACGGGTCGCCGTCCGGGCGGTACGCCGGCATCGCGGCCGACCAGCGCAGGTGCATCCGGTTGTGGATCGTGAACTCGATGCTCGCGCCCAGGTGGCCCAGCGTCGTCCCGCGCAGGGCCGCCGGGTCGGTGAAGCCCGCCTCCCACTGCTGGATCTGGGTGTACGCCGCCGCGTTCTTGGACCGCGCGATGGCCGCGGTGGTGGCCGCGTCGTCCGGCACGGTGTACGCCGGGGGGACCGGGTATTCGGCGTCCCCGGGCGCGGGGATGTGCTCCCAGCCCACGACGCGGGGGTAGTGGGGGTCCTGCACCCGGGCCAGGATCGCGTCCACCTCGGCGATCATCTGCCGGTGCATATAGAGGAAGTCCTCGCCCGACCCGTTGTCGAGCTCGGGCCGGGGCGTCGGCCCGGCGGTCAGGGACGGGCGGGGCGGGTCCCAGCCGTGGTCGCGGAACACCTGCCGCTGGGCCTCGGTCAGACCCTCCCACTCGTTGCGCGAGACGTGCCACAGCATGTGGTGCATCCGCATCGCGCGCTCGGCCATGGCGTCGATCACGGGCCGGGGCAGGTAGGTCATCGCGCACTCCTGGTCGGTCCGGAGCTGTCCATGGCTGTCTATAGCTGTCCATAGGGCCTGCGGGTCCCGCCCGGTAAGCGGTTCAGCCCATTCTGTCCACCGATCACCCGTTTCAGCGTCCCGCAGGCCACGCGCGGATGCATCCGGGGGGCGCGTACCGGTGTGCAGGCGCTTCCCGCGCACGCCAGCGGTGGCGGCAGCGCGCGGTTGCCCGAATGCTGAGCCTGAGAAGAGATCCGGAGGAGATCCGGAGGCGCTCCGGAGGAGGCCCGCCGATGCCCACGGAGACCGCGCGGCCCACAGCGGAGGCCCCCGCACCGCCCGAGCTCGGCAGGCGCCGCGTCAACCTCGTCTTCGTCACGATCGTGCTCGGCATGCTGCGACCTCTTCGGGCGGAAGGTCGTCTTCCAGCTGAGCGCGGTCGAGGTCCTGGAGCCGGCCTTCACCCGTACGGCGCAGGCGGGCTACGCCTGGAGGACTGGGACGTCACCGACCCCGAGGACCGGGCCCGCCTCGACCGGGCGCTGGACGCGATGGCCGCCCGGCTGCTGGAGGAGGACGAGCAACGGAACGAGCGCACGGCTGTGTGAACGGCCGTGCGAACGGCCAGCGGTTGCGGAGCCCCGTGGCGCGGCGGACGGTGGCCTCGGACCATCACCGGAGTCAGGGATCTTCGAAGGAGAACGTCCGTATGCGCAGCACCCGAACGACCGCCCCGACCGCCATAGCCGCGATAACCGTCTGCGGCGCCCTGGCTCTCGGCACCGCCGGTCCCGCACTCGCCGCCGCCCCGCCACCGCCCTCCGCCGCGGGCCGGGCGGGCCCCGCTCCGGCGGCGAACACGGACGAGGTGATCGCGAACCTGGCCGACACGCTCGCGCTGGCCACCCGCTTCACCCGGGAGGCGCGGGCCAAGGCCCCGAACGTGGCGGCGCTGCGGGATCTCCAGCAGCGGGTCAGGCACTCGTCCGACCGGCTGCTCTCCGCCGTGTGGGCGCGCGGGGTGAACGACGCGCGGGCGCGGGACGACGTCTCGGGCGTCCAGAAGCAGTTGGACAAGCTGAACCAGGATCTGCCCGCCTTGCTCAAGGCCGTTCAGGACAAGGACACGTCGAAGGTGACGTCCCTGGTCCCGCAAGTGCTGGCGGACCTCCAGGCCCTGTTGACCTCCGTACCGGGCCTGCTGGGCGACGACGGGGGCGCGGGGCTCCCGACGCTCCCGAGCCTCCCGATCCCCCTGCCCGCCGGGTAGAGCCGTTCGTCAGAGCGCTGCCCGCGTCCCCGTGCTCACCGGGCTCGTCGCGGTGGCGGCACGCAGCGCGTCGTCCTCCACCTGGTCGGCGGTCAGGGCGTAGCCCGTCTCCGGGTCGGAGGTGGAGCGTGCGAAGACGACGCCGTAGACCTTGCCGGACGGGGTCAGGAGCGGGCCGCCGGAGTTGCCCGGGCGGACGGTGGAGCGGATGGAGTAGACGGTACGGGTGGTGACGCCGTCCCCGTAGATGTCCTGCCCCTTGGCCCGGACCTCGTTGGCGACGGTCGCGGCGCGCAGGTCCAGCCCGCCGTTCTCCGGGAAGCCCGCGACGACGGCCGCGTCGCCCCGCTTGGCGGTCTTGTCGAACGGCAGCACGGGCGCGTCGAGACCCGGCACGTCGAGGACGGCGACGTCCGTGCGGGGGTCGAAGAGGACGACCTTCGCCTGGTACGCGCGGCCGACGCCGCCGACGCGCACGGTCGGCCTGCTCACCCCGGCGACCACGTGCGCGTTGGTCATCACGTGCTGCGTGGCGTAGACGAAGCCGCTGCCCTCCTGGCCGCGGCGGCTGCCGCCGACGTCCGCGACGCCCTCGACCTTGACGACGCTGTCGCGCGCGGCGCGCGTGGCGGCGGGGGTGACGGCGTCACCGGACGGCTTGGCGACGCCGGTGGCCGGTTCGTTCTCGAAGGGGTTGAAGACCTGCGGGAAGCCCGCGCCCGCCAGGGCGTCCGTGGTGCGGCTGAACCACGTGGGCGCCTGCTCGGGCATCGCCTTCTGCACGGCGCCGAGCAGGGCGGAGTCCTTTATCTGGCGGGTGAGCAGCGTGGAATTCGCCGAGACCAGGACGCTCGCGGCGACCCAGCCGACGAGGAGGACGGCGAGCGAGTTGACCGCGGCGCCCCCTATGCCGTCCAGGCCGCGCACCGGCGCCCAGGTCAGGTGGCGGCGCAGGCGCCAGGCGAGGCGCCCGGCCAGGGCGTGCCCGAGCGCGGCCGGGACGAGGACGACGAGGACGGCGACCACCGCCGCGGCGGAGGTGCCCGCTTCGAAGGGCTCCAGCGCCCAGGGCAGCGCCCACACGCCGAGCACCGCGCCACCGAGGAAACCCGCGAACAGCACGAGACCGGCGATCAGACCGCGCCGGAAGCCGGAGACGGCGTAGGCGAGGACGATCAGCATGAGAAGCACATCGAGCAGGTTCACCGCGGAGCCCTTTCCATCACACGCGCCCCCCGTTCGCGTCCACACGGTGTGTGGACTAGAGAAAACGCCCGTACAGGGATGAACGGTTCCCTGGCGTGGCGCGGACCACAGGCGGGCGGGGGCACACGACGGGCGCGAAAAAGCCCGGTGGTGAACCCCTGGAGCAGGGTTCCACCACCGGGCCGGTTACCGCCAGTAGGTGTCACTCGGGCGCCCCGTAAGGGGCGCGGGGCTGTTCCGATCTGCGGCTCCGCCGCGTGGGCGCGACCAGCGCCCCGTAAGGGGCGCGGGGAACTGCGCGACCAGCCACAACGGACCCGCAGCCGCCGGACCACAGCCTCAGGCAGACGCTGACGCGTCAGACGCGAGCGAGCTCCCGATCCCCATCCGCATCGGGGTCACGGTCGTCACCCTTGGTGACGGTCTGAGCAAGCTGCTTCTGCAAGCCCTCACCCTCGACATCCACGTTCGGCAGGATCCTGGCCAGCCACGACGGCAGCCACCACGCGCCCTTGCCCAGAAGAGCGAGCACCGCCGGAACGATGGCCATGCGCACGATGAACGCGTCGAAGAAGACCGCGACCGCCAGACCGAAGCCGATCATCTTGATCATCGACTCGGAGGAGCCGATGAAGCCCGCGAAGACGCTGATCATGATGACCGCGGCGGCGGAGACGACCCGCGCGCCGTGCTTGAAGCCGGTCACGACCGCCTGGCCGGGGCGCTCGCCGTGGACGAACGCCTCGCGCATCCGGGTCACGAGGAAGACCTCGTAGTCCATCGCGAGACCGAAGACGACGCCCACCATGAAGATCGGCATCATGCTCATGATCGGGCCGGTCTCCTCGACGCCGAAGAGCCCGCCGAGCCAGCCCCACTGGAAGACCGCGACGACCGCGCCGAGCGCGGCGACCACGGAGAGCAGGAAGCCGAGCGCCGCCTTGAGCGGGACGAGCACGGACCGGAAGACGACCATCAGCAGCACGAAGGCCAGGCCGACGACGAGCGCCAGGTAGGGCAGCAGGGCGTCGTTGAGCTTCTGCGAGACGTCGATGTTCATCGCGGTGGAGCCGGTGACGAGCACCTTGGCCCCGCTGTCCGCCTTGATCTTCGAGCCCTCGGCACGGATGGCGTGGACGAGGTCCTCGGTCTTCGTGCCCGTCGGCTTCGACTTGGGCACCACGGTGATCGTCGCGGTGTCACCGGCCTTGTTGAAGGCGGCCGGGGTGACCATGGCGACGTCGTCCATGCCCTTGATCGTGTCCACCACGGTGTTCGCGGCGGCCTTGGGGTCCTTGGCCTTCGCCGCGTCGGTGACCACCATCAGCGGGCCGTTGAAGCCGGGGCCGAAGCCCTCGGCCAGCAGGTCGTACGCCTTGCGCTGGGTCGAGCTCTTCGACGCCGCGCCGTCGTCCGGCAGGCCGAGCTGGAGCGAGGCGGCGGGCACGGCGATCGCGCCGAGTCCGAGCACACCGGCGGCCAGCACCCACACCGGCTTGCGCAGCACGAAGCGGGCCCAGCGGGTGCCCATGTTGGGCTTGCCCCCGGCGGCCGGGACGCCCTCGCGCTTGCGGTCCTTGCGGGCCAGCACCTTGCGCCCGGCGAAGCCGAGCAGCGCGGGGATGAGGGTGAGCGCGATGAGGACGGCGATCGCGACCGTACCGGCGGCGGCCATGCCCATCTTCGTCAGCATCGGGATGTTGACGACGGCGAGGCCCGCCAGCGCGATGACCACGGTCAGACCGGCGAAGACCACCGCGGAGCCCGCGGTGCCGACGGCGCGGCCGGCCGCCTCCTCGCGCTCGCGGCCCTCGGCCAGCTCGGCGCGGTAGCGGGAGACGATGAACAGCGCGTAGTCGATGCCGACCGCGAGGCCGATCATCATCGCCAGCGTGGAGGTGTTGGTGGACAGGTCCAGGACGGGCGCGAGCGCCGTGATCGAGGAGACGCCGATGCCGACGCCGATGATCGCGGTGAGCAGCGGCAGACCGGCGGCGACCAGCGAGCTGAAGGTGATCAGCAGGACGATCGCGGAGACCACGATGCCGATGGCCTCGGAGCCGCCCTCGGGCATCGACTGCAGCGCGCTGCCGCCGATCTCCACGGTGAGGCCGGAGTCACGGCCGTGCCGGGCCGCGTCCTTGAGGTTGTCGCGGGTCGCGTCGGTCAGGTCCTGGGGCTTGGCCTGGTAGGAGACCGAGGAGTAGGCGACCGTGCCGTCCTTGCTGACGGCGCCGGGGGTCTCGAAGGGATTGCCGGCCTTGTCGACCTGCGGGCCCTTGAGCTCCGCGATGGCCTTCTCGACCGCCTGCTGGTTCTTCGCGTCGGTGATCTTCTGGCCGTCGGGGGCCTTGAAGACGACCCGGGCGCTCGCGCCGTCGGGCATCTGGCCCGGGAAGCGCTGCTCCAGCAGGTCGAAGGCGGCCTGCGCCTCCGTGCCGGGGATGGAGAAGTCGTTGTTGGTGGACTTGGACGCCGTCGCGGCGCCCGTACCGGCGAGCACCAGCAGCAGCACCCATATGAGGGCTGCGTACCAGCGGCGCCGGAAGGCGAGCCGGCCGAGTCTGTAGAGGAACGTGGCCACGGGTGTCGTGCTCCCGTCGGTCGTTGGGCTAACAGGGCGTGGGGTACCGCCCCGACGACGAGAGCGGCGCGTCAGGGTGGGGCAGGTGGAACGTCAGAGGCCGAGCGCGGGGATGATCACGGCATCGACATAGCGGGACAGGTACGCGGAATCCGGGTGCCGGTCCTCGACCAGGTGCCGGGCGACGAAGGCGCCGACCATCATGTGCCCGACATAGTCGAGCGCGGGATTGTCGGCGGCGATCTCGCCCCGGTCGACGGCGCGGCGCAGCACCGCGTCGAGCTCCGCGAGCTCGGGCTCGATCAGCATCTCGCGCAGGGCGCGGAGCAGGTCCGGGTTGTTGTGCGCGGCCCGGCTCAGACCCCGCATCAGCGCGGCGTCCTTCTCCATCTGCGCGTCGTCGGCCGCGCACATCAGGGCCCGCAGGTCGCCGCGCGCCGAACCGGTGTCCACGTCCGACGTCCTGACCGGCTTCTGATGCCGCAGCGCGCTCGCGACCAGCTCGGGCTTGCCCCTCCACTGGCGGTAGAGGGTGGCCTTGCTGGCGTGCGTACGGGCCGCCACGGCGTCCATGGTGAGGGCGTCGTAGCCGACCTCACGCAGGATGTCGAGCACGGCGGTGTACAGCTCGCCCTCGCGTTCGGGCGTGAGCCGCGTACGGCGCGGCGTCACCGGATCGGTGGGTTCCGTCGGCATCGGCCACTCCTCTCGGCTCACGGGGGATCCCGGCTCGCGGGAACGAAACGGTTTCGTACGCAACGAAACGAGCGTACGACGGGCCACCATCGAAACGATGCCGTTTCGATGGTGTTCTCCGTCACGGGCCGGACGTGACCGGCGCCACGGCCTCGCACCACGCCCCCGCGCCACGGACCCGCCCGGGCGGCGTACGCCCCGTCGAGTACGCCGGGAGCACCCAGGAAGCACGCCCGACCGAGTTGCCGTGGGCTGCCGGGGCCGAAACGATGAAGAGGTGAGTGATGCGTATCTGCGGTTCCCTCATCTGAACGGCGATCTGCTCTGCTTCACGGCCGAGGACGACCTCTGGATCGCCCCGCTCGACCACTCCGGCGCCGCCGCGGAACGGGCCTGGCGGCTGACCGTCGACCGGACCCGGCTCGGGCCCCCTCGCTTCTCCCCCGACGGACGGCACATCGCCTGTACGAGCTGGCGCACCCTCGACCCCGAGATCCACCTCGTCCCCGTCGACGGCGGGCCCGCGCGCAGGCTGACCTACTGGGGCAGCACCGACGCCCGCGTCTGCGGCTGGGCCCCGTCCGAGCAGGACGGCCGGTGCGACATCCTCGCCGTCTCCTCGCACGGCCAGCCCTTCTCGTACTTCTCGTGGGCCTACCGGGTGCCCACCGACGGCAGCCCCGGCAACAAGCTCCCCTGGGGTCCCGTCGCGGACATCGCGATCGCCGACATCGAGGTCGCCGGGGAGGGACGGCGGCACCGCACACTGCTGCTGGCGGGCAAGCCGCCGCACGAGCCCGCCGCCTGGAAGCGCTACCGCGGCGGCGCCACCGGACGGCTGTGGCTGCACGGCACCCGGCTCGTGCCCGACATCGGCGGCCACCTCGAAGCACCGATGTTCGTCGGCGGCCGCGTCGCGTTCCTCTCCGACCACGAAGGCGTCGGCAACCTCTACTCCTGTCTGCCCGACGGCTCCGACCTGCGCCGCCACACCGACCACGACGACTTCTACGCCCGCAACGCCTCGACCGACGGCGCCCGCGTCGTCTACCAGTGCGCGGGCGGGCTGTGGCTCGTCGACGACTTCGGGCCGCGGGGCACCCCGCGCCGCCTCGACGTACGGCTCGGCGGCACGCGCGCGGGGCGCCGCCCGTACCAGGTGCAGGCGGCCAGCAACGTCGACTCCCTGGCCGTGGACGGCACGGGCCGCGCGAGCGCCGTCGGGGTGCGCGGCAGCCTGTACTGGCTGACCCACCGCGACGGCCCGGCCCGCGCCATCGCCGACACCCCGGGCGTCCGGGTACGGCTCCCCGAGATGCTGGGCTCGACCGGGCGCATCGCCTACGTCACCGACGCCGAGGGCGAGGACGCCGTCGAGATCGCCCGGCTGCCGCGCGCCGCCGGGCCCGAGGAGCCGCGCCGCGTCGCCGCGGGCCGCATCGGCCGGGTGCACGAGACGGTGGCCGCCCCGGACGGCGGGCGGCTGGCCGTCGCCGCGCACGACGGACGGCTGCTCCTCGTGGACACCTCGCCCGAGGGCACGGGCGAGGTCGACGAGCTGATCCAGTCCGCCAACGGGCCCGTACGGGACCTCGCCTTCTCCCCCGACTCGGCGTGGCTGGCCTGGTCCCACCCCGGCGTCGGCCGCTCCCTGCGCCAGATCAAGATCGCGAAGCTGGCGGACCGGACGATCGTCGACGTCACCAACGGCCGCTTCGAGGACGAGCAGCCCGTCTTCACCCGCGACGGCCGCTACCTCGCCTTCCTCTCCTGGCGCGGCTTCGACCCCGTCTACGACGTGCACACCGGCGACCTGTCCTTCCCGCTCGGCTGCCGCCCCTACCTCGTGCCCCTGTCCTCGGCGACGCCCTCCCCCTTCGCGCTGACCGCCGAGGGCAGGCCCGCGGCGGGCGGTCTCGACCCCGACGAGTCCGCCGCCGGCACGGGCGGCTGGACGCTCGTCGAGGTGGAGGGGCTGGAGAGCCGGGTCACGCCCTTCCCGGTGGCCGCCTCCAAGTACTCCTCGCTGTCCCCCGTCAGCGGCGGCGGCCTGGTGTGGCTGCGCTGGCCGATCTCCGGCGCGCTCGGCGAGACCTTCGCCAACCCCGCCGACACCTCCGGCCGCCCCACCCTGGAGCACTTCGACCTCGCCAAGGCCAAGCGCACCGAGCTCACCGCCTCCCTCGACTGGTACGCGGTCAGCGGCGACGGCAGCCGCCTCGTGATCAACGACGAGGGCGAGCTGCGCACCGTGCCCTCCGGGGACGTCGGCGACTCCGACTCGACCGTCTACATCGACATGCGGCGCATCCTGCACGACGTCGACCCCGGCGCCGAGTGGCGAGGGGCGTACGAGGAGGCGGGCCGCATCGTGCGCGCCTACTTCTGGGAGCCGCGCATGTGCGGCATCGACTGGGCCGGCGTCCTCGACCAGTACCGGCCGCTCGTCGACCGCGTCGCCTCCCCCGACGACTTCGCCGACCTGCTCCGCGAGGTCCTCGGCGAGCTGGGCACCTCGCACGCGTACGTCACCCCCGCCCGCCGCAACGAGGGCCCGCCGCACTACCAGCGCGCGATCGGCCTGCTGGGCGCCAACCTCGTACGCGACAAGGACGGCTCCTGGATCGTGCGGCGCATCCTGCCCGGCGACTCCTCCGACTCCAAGGCCCGCTCCCCGCTGGCCGGTTCCGGCGTACGCGAGGGCTCGGCGCTCACCCACGTCGACGGCCGCCCCGTGGACCCGGTGGCCGGGCCGGGACCGCTGCTCGCCGCCGCGGGCGGCACCACCGTCGAGCTGACCTTCCGCTCCCCCGGCGACGAGGGGCACGCGCGGCGCGTCGCCGTCGTCCCGCTCGTCGACGAACGGCCCCTGCGCTACCAGGACTGGGTCGCCAAGCGGCGCGCCGTCGTCCGCGAGCTCAGCGGCGGCAAGTGCGGCTACCTGCACATCCCCGACATGGGCGGCTCCGGCTGGGCCCAGTTCAACCGCGACCTGCGGATGGAGATGTCCCGGCCCGCCCTGATCGTCGACGTCCGCGGCAACGCGGGCGGCAACATCAGCGAGCTCGTCGTCGAGAAGCTCACCCGCACCATCGTCGGCTGGGACCTCACCCGCGACGCGCAGCCCGTCTCCTACGCGAGCAACGCGCCGCGCGGCCCGGTCGTGGCCGTCGCCGACGAGATGACCTCCTCCGACGGCGACATGATCACCGCCGCCTTCAAACTCCAGGGCATCGGCCCCGTCGTCGGCCTCCGCACCTGGGGCGGCGTCGTCGGCATGACCGGCCGCCACCGCCTCGGCGACGGCACGTCGATCACCGTCCCGATGAACGCGGCCTGGTTCGACGCGTACGGCTGGAGCGTGGAGAACCACGGTGTCGAACCGGACATCGAGATCGACCGCACACCACTGGACTGGGCGGAGGGACGCCACAAGCAGATGGACGACGCGGTGCGGTTGGCGCTCGACTTGCTCGAGCGCCATGGGTGCGGCAATCCGCCGGATTACTCGGACGTGCCGGACCTGCGGCGGCCGAAGCTGCCGCCGCGCTAGGCGCTTCGCCTATGGGGGTGCCTCTTGCGCTCGGCGCGCGACTGCGGGCCGGTGGGGGCTGGTCGCGCAGTTCCCCGCGCCCCTGACGGGGCGCGCCCGGACGACGGCGGTCAGGCCAGCGGCTTCACGAAGCAGCGGCTCGATTCGTACTCGCGGTACACACCGAACTTCCGCGGAGCGGGCACATAGCCGACGGAGAGATACAGCGCGATCGCCTCGGGCTGCCGGTCCCCCGTCTCCAGCACCATCCGCACCCGGCCGCGGGCCGCCGCATCGGCCTCCAAGGCCGCAAGCACCCGCCGCGCCAGCCCCCTCCCCCGCACCTCCGGCACCACGAACATCCGCTTCAGCTCGGCGTCCCCCTCCGCATACCCCTCCTCGCTCGTCTCCTGCGACCGCCAGCCCCCAGTGGCGACCGGAGTGCCGTCGTCCTCGTAGGCGATGAGATACAGCCCACACGGCGGGGCGAACTCGGCCGGGTCGAGCGGTGTGAGATCGCCCTCTCCCCCGTACCGCTCCGCGTACTCGAGCTGCACCTGGTCACTGAGCTTCACGGCGTCCGGATGGTCGAAAGCGACAGGCACTATGCGCATCACCGGATGGTAAGCGCGACGGGCCGCCCGCGGCAGGGGCGCCCAGGAAGTCGGTATCGTGCCGGAATGCTCACCGTGACCTCCGTGAATGTGAACGGCCTGCGGGCCGCCGCCAAGAAGGGCTTCGTGGACTGGCTGGCCGCCACCGAGGCCGACGTCGTGTGCCTCCAGGAGGTCCGCGCCGAACCCCACCAGCTCCCCGACGAGGTGCGCGAGCCCGAGGGCTGGCACACCGCGCACGCCCCGGCCGCCGCGAAGGGCCGCGCGGGCGTCTCGCTCTACACGCGCCGGGAACCGGAGGCCGTCCGCGTGGGCTTCGGCTCGGCGGAGTTCGACGGCAGCGGTCGCTACATAGAGGCCGACCTGCCGGGCGTCACGGTCGCGAGCCTCTACCTGCCCTCGGGCGAGGTCGGCACGGAGCGCCAGGACGAGAAGGAACGCTTCATGGCCGAGTTCCTGCCGTACCTCACCGGTCTGCGGGCCCGCGCGGCGGCCGACGGCCGCGAGGTGCTGGTCTGCGGCGACTGGAACATCGCCCACACCGAGGCGGACCTCAAGAACTGGAAGGCCAACCGCAAGAGCGCGGGCTTCCTGCCCGAGGAGCGCGCCTGGCTGACGCGCGTCTTCGGGGAGGCGGAGTACGCGGACGTGGTCCGCGCCCTGCACCCGGGCGTGGACGGCCCGTACTCCTGGTGGTCCTACCGCGGCCGCGCCTTCGACAACGACTCGGGATGGCGCATCGACTACCACGTGGCGACGGCTGGTCTCGCGGAGCGCGCGGTGAAGGCCGTGGTCGAGCGGGCCGCGTCGCACGACCTGCGGTGGTCGGACCACGCGCCGGTGACGGTCGTCTACGAGCGCTGAGCGCCGTCCCTCGGCTCCGCGCACAGCCGGCGGTCCATGGCCATGGCCACCTCCGCCTCGACCACCGTCCTCGCGATCGGCCGCAGCCGGTCGAGGGCGGCGGCGAGGTCGTCCGCCGTGGCGGAGCCCGCGAGGACGTGGGTGCGGATGAGCTCCGTGAAGACGTCGGCGAGCGCGTCCGCGTGGGCGCGGACCTCGCGGCCCGCGGCCAGGATCGCGGCGAGCGGCACGCCGTGGTGGATCAGGGCCGTGGAGGCGTCGAGGAGGCGGCGGCTGACGTGCACGAGCTCCTCGCCGTCGACGGCGAGGTAGCCGATGTCGAGCGAGGCCGCGAGGTTCTCCGGGGTGACCTCGCCCTCGAAGCGGTCGGCCAGTTCGTCCGGGGTCAGGCGTACCGGGGTCTCCTCCGACCATGCCCCGGTCAGGGCCCCGCCCAGGCCGCCGCCCAGCAGCTCGCCCGTGTCCTGCGCGTGCTCGAAAGCCGTGAGCAGCTCGGCTATGCCGCCCAGCGTGTGCCCCCGCTGGAGCAGCGCGCCGATCGTCCGCAGCCGCGCCAGGTGGTGCCTGCCGTACCAGGCGATGCGCCCCTCGCGCCGCGGCGGCGGCACCAGCTTGCGCTCCCGGTAGAAGCGCAGCGTACGCACACTGATCCCGGCGGCCTCGGCGAGCTCCGCCGTCCGGAACTCCCGCCGCGCGCCCACCCCGTCATCCGTCGCCACGCGCGCAGCCTACGTCGTACGGCCCTGTAGAGCGCCCCATAGGGGCGCGGGACTGTGACATCGTGCGGCTCCGCCGCGTGGGCGCGACGAGCCACAGGGCCGTGCCCCGAAGGGGCGCGGGGAACTGCGCGACCAGCCACAGCGAACCGGCAGCCGCGCACGCAGCGCAAGCCGCACCCCCGTAGGCGCCACCGCGAAGCGAACCCCCGGTAACTTCCTTGCCCCGCCCCCCTATCGCTCTCCCGCACCGCTGCCCTACGCTCCGGACCGTGCCAGCAGACGCTGGCACGGTCCGGCTCCCCGGGAGGCGACGGCATGACCGAGCACGAACGGCAGCGCACTCACGTACGGGTGGCGGTGATCGGGTCGGGGTTCGGCGGGCTGGGTGCGGCGGTGCGGCTGCGCCGCGAGGGCATCACCGACTTCGTGGTGCTGGAGCGCGCGGACGCGATCGGCGGCACCTGGCGGGACAACACCTATCCCGGCTGCGCCTGTGACGTGCCCTCGCACCTGTACTCGTTCTCCTTCGCCCCCAACCCCGCCTGGCCACGCAACTTCTCCGGTCAGCCGCACATCCGCGCCTACCTGGAGCGCCTCACCGACACCTTCGGCATCAGGCCCCACCTGCGCCTCGACTCCGAGGTGCGGGGCCTGCGCTGGGACGACGAACTGCTGCACTGGGAACTGGAGACCGCTTCCGGCCCGCTCACCGCGGACGTCGTGGTCTCCGCCACCGGCCCGCTGTCGGACCCGAAGATTCCGGACGTGCCCGGCCTGAGCTCCTTCCCCGGCCGCGTCTTCCACTCCTCCCGCTGGGACCACGGTTACGACCTGCGCGGCAAGCGCGTCGCCGTCGTCGGAACGGGCGCCTCCGCCATCCAGTTCGTGCCGGAGATCCAGCCGGACGTCAGTCACTTGACGCTCTTTCAGCGCACCCCGGCCTGGGTGATACCGCGCGCCGACCGCCGCATCAGCGAAGCCGAGCAGTGGCTGCACGACAGGCTGCCCGCGACCCGCGTGCTGCGCCGCGGCGCGCTGTGGGGGATGCGGGAGCTCCAGGTCGGCCTGTTCACCAAGTGGCCGGACGGGCTGGCGATCCTGGAGCGGCTCGCCGCCTCCCACCTGCGCAAATCCGTCGCGGACCCGGCCCTGCGCGCCGCGCTGACACCCTCGTACCGCATCGGCTGCAAACGCATCCTGCTCTCCAACGACTACTACCCCGCGCTCACCCGGCCCAATGTGGACGTGGTGGCCTCCGGGCTCGCCGAGGTGCGCGGCTCCACGCTCGTCGCCTCCGACGGTACGGAGACGGAGGCCGACGCGATCATCTTCGGCACCGGTTTCCGGATCACCGACCAGCCGATCGGCGACCGCGCCATGGGAGCCGAGGGCAGGACGCTCACGGAGGAGTGGAAGGACGGCATGGCGGCCCTGCGCGGCACGACCGTCGCCGGGTTCCCCAACTTCCTGCAGATCATCGGCCCCAACACGGGCCTCGGCAACAGCTCGATGATCCTCATCATCGAGGCCCAGCTCAACTACCTCGCCGACTACATGCGGCAGTTGGAGATCCTCGGCGGCTCCTCGCGCAAGGCCGCGCTCGTGCCCCGCAGGTCCGCCGTGAACGCCTGGAACCGCAAGCTCCAGGCGCGGCTCACGCGTTCGGTCTGGAACACCGGCTGCGACAGCTGGTACCTGGACGCCGACGGCCGCAACACCACGGTCTGGCCCGGCGGCACCGCCGAGTTCCGCAGGGTCACCCGCCGGGTGGACCTCGCCGAATACCAGGCCCTGCGCGCGCCGCGGCCCGCGGACCGCGCCCCCCTCGACACGGAGGCGGTCCGATGAGCCGCGTACCCCTGGAAGGCCAGGTCGCCGTCGTCACCGGGGCCGCGCGCGGCATCGGCGCGCTGCTGGCCCGCAAGCTCTCCGCGCGCGGCGCCCGGGTCGCGCTCGTGGGCCTGGAGGACGAGGGGCTGCGCCGCGTGGCCGCGTCCCTGCACGAGGACGCGGCGCACTGGTACGCGGACGTCACCGACCACGAGGCGATGGAACAGGTCGCCCAGGAGGTCAAGGCGCGGTTCGGCAAGGTGGACATCGTCGTCGCCAACGCCGGGGTCGCCACGGGCGGGCCGTTCGAGAGCGCCGACTTCGCGGCGTGGCGCCGGGTCGTCGAGGTCAACCTCGTCGGCAGCGCCGTGACCGGCCGCGCCTTCCTGCCCGTACTCACCGAGAGCCGCGGCTACCTCCTGCAGATAGCGTCGCTCGCCGCGCTCACCCCGGCGCCCCTGATGACCGCGTACTGCGCGTCGAAGTCGGGCGTCGAGGCGTACGCGCACTGCCTGCGCGCCGAGGTCGGCCACAAGGGCGTACGGGTCGGCGTCGGCTACCTCAGCTGGACCGACACGGACATGGTGCGCGGGGCCGACGAGGACCCCGTGATGCGCGCGTCGCGCAGCCGCCTGCCGTGGCCCGCGAACCGCACCTACCCCCTCGGCCCGGCCGTCGACCGCCTCGTCGCGGGCATCGAACGCCGCTCCGCGCACGTCTACGCCCAGGCGTGGCTGCGCGGCATGCAGCCCGTACGCGGCCTGCTGCCGAACCTCATCGGCGCGTTCGGCCCGCGCGAGATGCGGCAGCTCGAACCCCGCCTGACGAGCGTGCGGGCGGGGCTCGTCGGACCCGGCGGCGAGGCGGACGAGAAGGCCCGCGCGACCCGCGGCGGGGCGTAGCGGAGGGTGATCGCCCGATATGCGGCATATGGGGGCCCATGCCACGCTGATTCGGGGCGCTTCGCCCCGAATTCCCCCCTCTGAGGAGTGAGACCGCATGGGCATGAAGGACGAGCTGCAACAGAAGGCTCAGCAGGCGAAGGAAAAGGCGCAGCGAGCCAAAGAACAGGCCCAGCAGCGCGGCCAGCAACTCCAGGACAAGGCCCGCGAACGCCAACAGCAGGGCAAGCAGCAGAGCTTCGACGACATCCAGGACGACGACCTCACCTAGCGAGGCGCTCACGCGCAGTTCCCCGCGCCCCGTAAGGGGCGCGGGGAACTGCGCGAGCAACCAGCGAGGACCCGCAGCCGCGCACCAAGCGCAAGAGGCACCCCAGTAGGCGCCCAGCCAAAACAGAGCCGCACCCCAGTAGGCGGAAGAACCCCATAGGCGCGCCCAAAAGAAAAACTCACGCCCGCCCCGAGATCGCCTCCTCCACCGCCCTACGGACATCCCGCGCCGGATACCGCTCCAGCCCCGTCCCGTACGGCTCCAGCACCGCGTCCAGCTCCGCCGCCTCCTTCTCCCTCACCTCGGCGATCAAAACCGTGGCCCCGGGCGGCACTTCGGCAGCAAGCATCTCGACGGCCGCGGCCGCGGCCGTCGCCTCGCGCGCATCGCGCATGCCGCCCGCCAGCCCGCCCGCACCGAACCCGATCATGACGCCGAGCGGTCCCCCGAGGATGCCGACGAGCCCGCCCACCAGGCTGCCCACGGTGAACCCGCGCGCGACGCCGGTGTTGTCCTCCGCGTCGGGGAAGTCGAGGGTGCCGTCCGCGTCGCGGGTGATCACGACGGCCTCGTGGAGTTTGACGTCACCGTCGTCGTCGGCCTTGCGGAGCGCCTCCAAGGCGCGGTGCCCGGCATGGGGCCCGTCGACGGTCATGAAGAGGACGTGCTCGTCCATGGTGGCCGCTCCCGTGTGTGCGTGGGCGAATCCGGCGGAACCGACGGCTCGGAACGGGTGGCTCGGAACCGATGGCTTCCACTCTTGCCGCTGCCCGGCCCGCGCGCACGTTCACGGCCTCCCGCCGGGCGGTGGCTCCTCCACCGCCCGGGCCTCGGGCCCCGCCTCCTCCTTCCGCACGGACTCCGTCAGGTCCAGCGTCGCCTCCGCCCCACCGCCTTCCGGGTTGGCGAAGCCCAGCCGCGCCCCGAGCACCCGCGCCTGCCCGGCGGCGATCGTGAGCCCCAGGCCGAGCCCGGAGCCCGAGCCGGTGCGGAAACGTTGCGGCCCGCTGGTGAGCAGCGGCAGCGGGAAGCCGGGACCGTTGTCGCGGACCCGGACGACGCCCCCGTCGACCTCGGCGACGACAGGCGCGGCACCATGCCGGAAGGCATTGGTGACGAGGTTGGCCAGGACGCGCTCGACACGTCTGCCGTCGGTCTCGACGAGGGCGTCCCGCACCACGCGCACCTCCACGCGCGCACCGTCCGGCACGGCCGTGGCCCGGACGGCCCGCCGGGTCAGCTCGCCGAGGCCGGTCACGTCGGTGTCGGCCCGCTCGGCGGAACCGTCGAGGCGGGCCACCTCCAGGACGTCCTCCATGAGCGCGCGCACGCGCTCGGCCCGGTCCTTGACCATCTCGGCGGGGCGGCCGGGCGACAGCAGGGCGGCCGCTGCCACCAATCCGGCGACCGGGGTGCGCAGCTCGTGCGCGATGTTCGAGGTGACCTCGCGCTCCGCCTGGATACGGGCGGCCAGCGCGTCGGCCATGGTGTTCACGGCGACGATCAGCCGGGCGATCTCGTCATCACCGCCACGGGGTCTCAGCCGGGCCGTGAGGTCGCCCTCCGTGATGCGCTCGGCGGCGCGGGCGGAAGCGTTGAGACGACGCCCCACGACGGTCGCGAGAGTCACGCCGACGGCACAGGCGAAGGCGGTACCGAGGCCGCCCGCGAGCCAGAGGATCTCGTCCAGGTCCTCCAGGTTGCGCGTCTCCCGGGTGTACGGATGCCGGACGACGATGACGTCGCGCCCGAGCCTGCTGCCCGCCCAGAGCGTCGGTTCGGGGCCGCTGCGGTCCAGATAGGTGGCTCGTTTGCCCCTGTCGATGGCGTCCCGCAGCGGCCCGGGTATCCGCTCGGGGTTGACGAGCGTGCGGGCCCGGTCGATGCCCGCGGCGTGGTCCTCCACGGCCGTGCCGAGCCGGGACAGCAGGGTGTCCCGCGCGGTGTCGAGCTGGGTGCCGGCGGTGCGGTGGTGCACGACGAGGCCCATGATGACGGCGACCACGGCGGCGGTGGCCGTGATGGCCACGCCGATCTTCGTACGCAGTCCCATGCTTCAGGCTCCTCGGCGGCTAACGCTTGGGGACGTGGAGCCGCAGGTCGCGCAGCTCTTCGTGCTGCTCGGCCGGGAGGCCGTCCACGTCGACCACGGCGCGGCTGTAGTAGGCGGAACGCTCCTGCCGTACGAGCCCGCCGAGCGTGACCCTGGCCTCGTACGGCTTGCCCGCGCAGGCCGGCGTGCACCAGGTGCCGCCCACCTTGCCGGTGCCCTCGGCCGTCGCCCCGCCCCAGCTCTTCCAGCGCAGGCCGGTGAGCCGGACCGTACCGGTGGCGGTGAACGCCTCCGGACGGCGCAGCGCGGGCAGCCCCGCGCCCTCGGAGACATAGACCGGCGCGGTGCCCGGCGAGGGGCTCTGCGCCGGGCCGGACACCTTGAGCCCGCCCGGGTCGGCGCAGCCGCAGAGCAACCCCACCGTGAGAACGAGGGTGCCGAGGGTCCCGCCGAACGATCGCAGTGACTGCGCCACGGGCTTCCTCGGGTCGACGGGACGGGGGGTACGGGTCCTGCGGTTGCTTCGGGTGCTGTCGGTGCTACGGGTACTGCGGGCATTACGGATACTGCGGGCACTGCGGGCACTGCGCGTACGACGGGGCTTGCGGGACGGGCGGAGCAGACCCGATGGGGCCATTCGTACCAAATCTAAGCTGCCTGGCCGGTTTGCCGTACGCGCCCTTGCGGCGTGGCGCTCATCAGCTCGTAGGATCACCGCGCTCGACTGGTCCGGTCCGCTCTCCGGTCCGCTCTCCGCGGTGCCACGGTGGAGGTCACCATGCCCATCGCCCGTCGTACCCTCCTGTGCGCCCTCGCCGGAACCGCCGCGCTCGGCGCGGCCGGCACCCCCGCCGTCGCGAGAGCCACAGGCCTCCCGGGACTCACAGGCTCCTCCGGAGCGGGCGCCGGTGGCCCCCAAGGAGGCACCGGAGGCCGGGGCGACCGGAGCGGCACCGGCACCGGCGGCATCGAAGGCTTGGACGGCTCGGACGGCTCGGACGGCTCGGGCAGTCCGGACGGCTCCGGCGGCTCCGGCGGCTCCGAGGTCACCGGCGGTGCCGGTGCCCCTGGTGGCCCTGGTGGCGCCGCTGCCGCCGCTCTCGCCCGGCTGCTGCCCCGCCACCACTCCCAGGTCACTTTCCGCGCCGTCCCTCGCAGGGGCGGCACGGACGCCTTCCGCGTCTCGGGTACCGCGGGCGCGCTCCTGGTGGAGGGCGCCACCCCGGCGGCGCAGCTCACGGGGTTCCACTGGTACCTCAGGCATACGGCCCACGCCCACTTCTCCTGGAACGGTGCGCAGACCGCCCTCCCCGACCGCCTACCGGGCGTCCGTACCCCGCTCGTCAAGGCGGCGAACGTCGCCCACCGCTTCGTGTTCAACGACACCAACGACAGCTATGCGGGCCCCTACAGAGGTTGGGACTACTGGGAGCACGAAATCGATGTACTCGCCCTGCACGGCTTCAACGAAGTACTGGTCTACACGGGCGCCGACGCGGTCTACCACCTCACCTTCAAGGAATTCGGCTACAGCGACACCGAGTTGCGCGAATGGCTTCCCGGCCCCGCGCACCAGCCCTGGTGGCTGATGCAGAACATGGCCTCCTTCGGCGGCCCCGTCTCCCCCCCCCTCCTCGCCCGCCGCCCCGCCCTGGCCCGGCG
>NZ_JAINFC010000189.1 GCF_020740835.1 Streptomyces sp. UNOC14_S4 | reverse complement strand
CTCCGGCCCCGCCCCCTCCACCGGACGTCGGCTGTCCGTAGGGGGCACCTACGTCCGCTGTCGGCTCTCCGCGTGTCCAGGGCGCGCCCCATCAGGGGCGCGGGGAACTGCGCGAGCAACCACGACGCGCTTACAGTCGCCGGACGGCAGGAGCGACCGAGCCCGCAGGCGGCTTTTCAGGGGCGCGGGGAACGGCGCGAGAAGTCCCCACCGGCCCGCACCCGCCGGACGGACAAGGGCGACCGAGCCCGCAAGCGGCTTTTCAGGGGCGCGGGGAACGGCGCGACCAGCTACGACGGACGTGCGGCCGCGCGCGTAGCGCAAGACGCACCCCGGTAGGCGACCGGGGCACAACGCCCCGTGGGGTCAGGACACCACGTCCTTGCCCCGGAAGTGCCGGAACGCGAGAGCGAAAAGCACCAGCGCGTAGGACACCGACACCGCCGCCCCCTTGATCATGCCGCCCCACTCCAGGTGCGGCTGGAGCGCGTCCGCCCACGCGAACTGCCAGTGCGCGGGCAGGAGGTCGCGCCAGTGGCCGAGCGCCGTGACCGCGTCCAGGACGTTGCCCACGATGGTCAGCCCCACCGCGCCGCCCACCGCCCCCAGCGGCGCGTCCGTGACCGTGGAGAGCCAGAACGCGAGCCCGGCCGTCACCAGTTGCCCGATGAAGACGTACGCGACGACCAGTGCCAGCCGCTCGACGGCCGTGCCGCCCGGGAGCGAACCGCCGGTGGGGATCTGGAGCGGGCCCCAGCCGTACGCGGTGGTGCCCGCGACCAGCGCCACCAGCGGCAGCAGCACCATCGCGGCGGCACTGAACCCCAGTGCCACGGCCAGCTTGCTCAGCAGCAGCCGGGCGCGCGGCACGGGTGCCGCCAGCAGATAGCGCAGCGACGACCAGCTCGCCTCGGACGCCACCGTGTCCCCGCAGAACAGCGCCACCGGCACCACCAGCAGGAAGCCCGCCGACACGAACAGGCACGTCGCCGCGAAGTTCACGCCGGACGCGGTGGCCGTGTCGATCAACGACACCCGGCCGTCCCGGCCGCTCGGCTGCCCGCCGATCGCGAAGGCCGCGATCAGGACGAACGGCAGCACGGCCAGGACCGCGCCGACCACGAGCGTGCGGCGCCGCCGCAACTGCCGCATCGCCTCCACCCGCAGCGGCAGCGTGTGCCGCGCCCGGTAACCGGGCGCGGCCTCCGGGGCGGCACCCGCCGCCGTGTCCGTCACCGTGTCCGTCACCGCGTTCACGCGGAGCCTCCGATCAGGGTCAGGAACGCGTCCTCCAGACGGCGGTGCGGACCCACACGCTCCACCGGGACCTCCAGCCGCACCAGCTCCACCAGCAACGCCGATGGCGTCAAGCCGTCGAGCGCCACCAGCAGGCCCTCGTCGGCCCGTACGGCCGAGACCACGCCGTCCAGCGCGGCCACCTTCTCCGTGACCGCCTCCGACACGCCGCCCGCGACCCCCACCAGCAGCGTGTCGCCCGAGCCGACGATCTCCGCGACCGGACCGGCGGTCACGAGCCGCCCGCGGTCCATCACCACCAGGTGCGTACAGCTCTGCTCGACCTCGGACAACAGGTGGCTGGAGACGATGACGGTGCGCCCGGCGGCCGCGTACCGGATCATCACCTCGCGCATCTCCCGGATCTGCGGCGGGTCCAGACCGTTCGTCGGCTCGTCCAGGATCAGCAGGTCCGGCAGGCCCAGCATGGCCTGGGCGATGGCCAGCCGCTGCCGCATGCCCTGCGAGTACGTCCGTACGGCGCGCTCCAGCGCGGAACCCAGCCCGGCGATCTCCAGCGCCTCGTCGACGTGCGCGTCCTCGGCCGGCCGTCCCGTCGCCTGCCAGTACAGGTCGAGATTGGCCCGCCCGGACAGGTGCGGCAGGAACCCCGCGCCCTCCACGAACGCCCCGACCCGCGACAGCACGGGCGCGCCCGGCCGGATCGCGTGCCCGAAGACCCGGACCTCACCGCCGTCCGGCCGGATCAGTCCCATGAGCATGCGCAGCGTGGTGGTCTTGCCCGCGCCGTTCGGTCCCAGCAGACCGAGCACCTGCCCGCGCTCGACCCGGAACGACAGATCTCGCACGGCGTACCGGTCCGCGGACTTGGCGTACCGCTTGCTCAGGCCGGTGATCTGCAACGGCACGTCGGCGAGCGCCGGGTCCGGCGCCGGTACGGCCGTGCGCCGCCGCCCCGTCAGCAGCACGGCCGCCGCGACGGCCGCACCGCCCACCGGCAGCCCCCACGTCCACCACGGCAGCGCCGCCGACGCCGTCCGTACGCCGGAGGCCGTCGGCACGCTCAGGCCGTCGCCCTCCAGGGCGACGGTGTACGTCGCGGGCCGCGCCGGGGACGCGTACGCGAGGTCCGTCGCGGCGAGCACGAGCCGCATCCGGTGCCCCGACTCGAAGGTGTGGTCGATCGCGGGCAGCCGCAGTTCGACCGTCCGGCCGTCCTTGGCATCGCTCACCCGCACCGGGGCGACGAGCTGCGCGGGCAGCACCTGCTGCCCGTTCGGGCCGACGTCGTACACCTTGGCGAAGAGCACGGCCTCACCGGAGTCCGACGTCACCTTCGCCCTGACGGTCGGCGAACCGGTCACCCGGACGCCCTCCGTCAGCCGCGCCGACTCGAAGCGGGCGTATTGGCCGGGGAAGTCCAGGGAGAAGCCGACGCCCAGCCCCGACAGCTGGGAGACCGAACCGATTCCGGGCACCGTCGAGATGGCCGGAGGCGTGGCACCCGCCGGGCTGCCGAACGACTGCGGGCGTCCGGTCAGCGGCACCGTACGCGGCTCGTTGCGCAGCCCCGGATAGCTGTCCGCGCTCGCGCCCCGCACCTGGGCCTTGCCGTCGGTGGTGTCGATGCCACCGGTCCTGCTGACCCGGAACGCGGGCCCGATGTCCGCGTTCTCGTCGCCCTTGAGATAGCGGTCGAACCACGCGCGCGTGCGCTGCTCGACACGGCCGTTCTCGCCGATGCCGCCGCTGTCGTGCCCGCCCGCGACCCAGTCGACGGACACGGGCGCGCCGTTGCGGCCGATGGCCCGGGCGGCCGCGTCCGACTGGTCGAGCGGGAACAGCGAATCGGTCTGCCCCTGCACGAGGAGCGTGGGCACCTTGACGCGGTCGCCCACGGCCGACGGACTGCGGCGCTCCAGCAGCTCGCGCGCGGCGGCGTCCGGTTTCCCGGCGACGGCCACGCGCTCGTACATCTCGCACAGCGCCTTCTCGAACCGCCCGCAGGCGGCGGAGGACGGCGCCGTCGTCCCCGGTTTGTCGGCGGCCGGGACCCCGGTCGAGCCGGTGGTGAAGAAGACACCCGCCCAGAGTTTCTTGAACACGTCGTTCGGGAAGAGCGCGTCCGCGAGGTTCCAGTAGGTGATCTCGGGGACGATCGCGTCGACCCGCTTGTCGTGCCCGGCCGCGAGGAGGGCGATCGCGCCGCCGTAGGAGGCGCCCGCGATCCCGACCCGGGGGTCGCCCGCCCGGTCCAGCTCCACCTCGGGGCGTTGCGCCAGCCAGTCGATCAGTCGGCTCACGTCGGCGACCTCGCGCTCGGGATCGTTCAGCCCGATCCGGCCCGTGGACCTGCCGAAGCCGCGCGCGGACCACGTCACCACGGCGTACCCGTCGCGCGCCAGCGCCTCGGCCTGGCCGCGCAGGTCGTCCTTGCTGCCCCCGAAGCCGTGGGCGAGCAGCACGGCGGGCCGACGGCCGTTGCTGTCGGCCGTGCTGTGCTTGTTGTCACCAGAGGTGCTGTGCTTGTTGTCACCAGAGGTGCTGTGCTTGTTGTCACCAGAGGTGAAGTACGACATGTCGATACGTACCGTGTCCCGGCTGCCGGGTGCCTCGGGCACGCTCAGGAACCGGTCCTCGCGGTGCACGGCGGGCCCGCTGCTCTTCGCGGCTGAGGCCGCCGTCCACGTGCCCGCACCGGCCAGCACGGCCACTGCGGCCGCGGCGGCGGCCAGGCGTTTGCGGCGGCGGGGGAGTCGCAGTCTCATGCACGTGATGCTATGCGGGCCCGACGGGGCGGCTCCGACCGAGGTGGGGTGTGGTTTCCCCAGGCACCCGTCGGCTAGAGCGAGATCCTCCGTTCGTCGGCCTTGAGGCGGCGGAGCGTCCACAGTCCGTGCAGAGCCAGCAGCGGTTTGACGACCATCCACTCGCCGGGGCGGTAGTCATCCGCGGGCACGAGCCTCTCGGCAAGGTCGGGACGTTGCCGCCGCAGGTACGCGCGAGCCTTGAGCGCGTGCGCCGGCTGAGAGGCGATCTTGATGCGGTCGACGTCCTCGAGCAGCGGGATCACGTTCGTGATGTTCTCCCATGTCGTCGCGCTCCGGTCTTCGAGGATCACGGTGTCGTCGAACCCCAGCACCGACTTCGCGTAGTCGGCCATCAACTGGGCCTCAGAAGCGCCGCCACTGGTCGCACCGCCGCTGAAGATCACGCGCGTGTCACGCGCACTGCCGGCAGTGATGGAGCGGAGCCCGGCACGGACTCGCCAGCGGTTGATGAAGTTCGCCGTCGCCCGGGGGTTCCGGTATCCCAGCACGACCACGGCCTCGGAAACGCCCCCGCCGTTCCCCACGAGAGCCCGGGACCAGCGCCGGTTCAGCCACTCGCCCCAGGCCAGGGAGGCGGCCGCAGTCACCGCGAGTCCCGTCACCCGGCGCACCGGCCGCCCCCTCCGCAGGGTCACCTCCCCAACCGCACCGTCTTGATCTCGAACGGGCGGAACGACAGCTCGATGCCGTCGTCCGCCACGTCAACGGGCCCCAGGGGCCGCTCCAGCAGGTCGCACGACGATGCCGCCGACCCCACCGCGAAGCCCGCCGTCAGGCGGGTCCGGGCCCGCCCGCCCAGGGACTCGTACAACCGCACCACCACATCCCCGCTCCCGTCGTCCGCCAGTTTCACCGCCGAGATCACCACGGAGTCGCCGGACACCGAGACCAGGGGGGCCACCCCGGTGGAACCCGGGACGCGGCGTTCGGGGAGGTTGATGCGGTACCCCTCCCGCACCGCGTCGCGCAACGTCGCGCCCGGGACCAGCGCGTAGCGGAAGCGGTGGACGCCCTGGTCCGTGCGGGGGTCCGGGAAGCGCGGGGCCCGGAGCAGGGAGAGCCGCACCGTTGTCACGGTGCCCCCGGCCTCGCCCCCGGTACGTTCCGCGCGCGTCACGTCGTAGCCGTACGTCGAGTCGTTGACCACCGCCACCCCCCACCCCGGCTCCTCCAGGTGGACGAAGCGGTGGGCGCATGCCTCGAACTTGGCGGCGTCCCAGCTGGTGTTGGTGTGTGTGGGGCGGTAGAGGTGGCCGAACTGGGTCTCCGCCGCCACCCGGTCCGTGTGCAGGTCGAGCGGGAACGCCGCCTTGAGGAACTTCTCGGTCTCGTGCCAGTCGACCTCCGTCGTGACGTCCAGCCGCCGCTCCCCGGCCGGCAGTGTCAGCACCTGCTCGACCCGGGAGGCGCCGAAGGCCCGTACGACCCGTACCGCCGCCCCGTCGTCCGTGAGCTCCAGCGACTCGACATCCGTCAGGTCGGTGACGGTGTTGCGGTAGAAGTGGTCCACGTCCCAGGCATCCCACATGTTCGGGAAGTCCTGGTGCAGCTGGAGGAGGTTGGCCGCCCCGCCCGGCGCGACCGACTCGCGTTCCGCCACCACGTCGTACACGGAGACCACCAGCCCCCGCCCGTCGATCTCGACCCGCAGCAGGCCGTTCTCCAGGATGAAGCCGCCGCCCTCGCGGGGGTTGGCCATAGAGGCGGACGCAGACGTGGATCCGGCCACCGCGCCGCCCGCCTCCGCGCCTCCGCGCGCGTGCGGTGCCGCGTTGAAGACCACCGTCCCGCCCGCCGAGCCGTCACCGGCCAGCGCCGTCAGCGCGCCCCCGATGATGTCCTCCAGCTCCGCCGCCACCGCCGCGTACGTCTCCGCCGCCTCCCGGTGCACCCACGCGATCGACGTGCCCGGCAGGATGTCGTGGAACTGGTGCAGCAGCACCGTCTTCCACAGCCGGTCCAGTGCCTCGTACGGATAGCGGAAGCCTGTCCGTACGGCCGCTGTCGCCGCCCACAGCTCGGCCTCCCGCAGCAGGTGTTCCGACCGCCGGTTGCCCTGCTTCGTACGCGCCTGGCTGGTGAGCGTCGCCCGGTGCAGCTCCAGATACAGCTCGCCCACCCACACGGGCGCGTGCCCGTACTCCGCGTGGGCCTTCTCGAAGAACGCCGACGGCTTCTCGAAGACGACCCGCGCCGCCCCCTCCAGATCCGCCAGCCGCTTCGCGCGCGCCAGGTGCTCACGCGTCGTACCGCCGCCGCCGTCGCCCCAGCCGGTCGGTGCGAGCGAGCGGGTCGCGCCGCCCTTCTCCCGGAAGTTGCGGACGGCGTGCGCGATCTCCTGGCCCGACAGCTGCGCGTTGTACGTGTCGATCGGCGGGAAGTGCGTGAAGACCCGTGTCCCGTCGAGACCCTCCCACCAGAAGGTGTGGTGCGGGAATTTATTGGTCCGGCTCCATGAGATCTTCTGTGTCAGGAACCACTTGTTCCCCGCCAGTTTCACCAGCTGCGGCAGGGCCGCCGAGTAGCCGAACGTGTCCGGCAGCCACACCTCCTCCGTCTCGATGCCGAACTCCTCCAGGAAGAACCGCTTCCCGTGCACGAACTGCCGCGCCAGCGCCTCCGACCCCGGCATGTTCGTGTCGGACTCGACCCACATGCCGCCCACGGGCACGAACCGGCCCTCCGCGACCGCCTTCTTGACCCGCGCGTACACCTCCGGCCGGTGGTCCTTGATCCACGCGAACTGCTGGGCCTGCGACATCGCGTAGACGAAGTCCGGCTCGTCCTCCAGCAGCGCCGTCATATTGGACGTCGTACGGGCGACCTTGCGCACCGTCTCGCGCAGCGGCCACAGCCACGCCGAGTCGATGTGCGCGTGCCCGACGGCGCTGATGCGGTGCGCCGAGGCGTGGGCGGGTGCCGCCAGCGCGTCCGCCAGCAGCTCCCGGGCGCGCCCGGCCGTCCCCCCGACGTCCTGGAGGTCGACCGCGTCCAGCGCCCGTTCCACCGCCCGCAGGATCTCCCAGCGGCGCGGCGCGTCCACGGACAGCTCGGCCATCAGCCCGCCCAGCACGTCCAGATCCTGGACCAGCTCCCACACGGTGGGGTCGAACACGGCCAGGTCCATCCGGCCGAGCCGGTAGCGCGGCGCGCCGTCCGCCGTCTCCCTGTCGCCCAGCTCGGTCGGCAGGAAGGGGTGGTAGTCCAGGATCACCGGGTTCGACGAGGCCTCGACGTGCAGCAGCACCTCCTCGCCGCCCGCGACCTTCTCGCCCACGCGCACCCACTGGTTGCGCGGGTTGAGGCCCTTGACCGGCGACCCGTCCGGCCGGTAGACGAGCCCCTCGCACTGGAAGCCCGGCATGTTCTCGTCGAAGCCGAGGTCCAGCAGCGCCTCGACCGTCCGGCCCGCCCACTCCCGGGGCACCCTCCCGGCCACGGTGAACCAGCTCGTACCCCACGGCGGCCCCCATTCCGCGCCCGGGGCGATCGGCTCCCGCCCGGCGGCCAGCCCCTCGGCCACGGGCACCGGTTCACCCGGGGCGTGCCACACCGAGACGGTCAGCGGCACCGACTCGGGGTACACAGCGGGCCGGACGCGCTCGTCCAGCACCCGCTTCAGTCGGGCCTCGGTGATGCTGCGGTCGTTGTGCATGGCGTCGGTGTCCTCACGCAGTAGGCCAACGGAAAGCAACGGAAGCGGGCGCCGAGGAGACGTACGGCTCGGCCACGGCGCGCACCTCGACGCACGTGGCCTCCTCACCGGCGGTGCGGCGCAGCGCCGCGACGTAATAGGCATGCCCACAGGTGCCCCCGAGAAAGCGGCGGCCACCGCTGGGCAGCACCTGATGGAGCTCGTAGTGACGCACGGGCGCACCGCCCGCACCGGCCTCCCAGGCCAGCCGCAGCGCCGCCGTCCCGTCGGCCCCCTTGCGGGACGAAGTCACCCGGAGCGCGCGCGGGGGCGCGGCCGGGCGTGGCGCGCCGTCCCGTACGGCCAGCGCGCCGAGCCGCCATCTCACTGTTCCGCCGCCCGGCGTGGTGAGCCGTACGCCCAGGGCGCGCAGCTCGCGGCCCGCGTGGCCGCGCAGCAGGGCACCGACGCGCAGCACGGCCGTGGTCCAGCCGGACCCGCCTGCGGGCAGCGTGCCCGCCGGGAGGTACGTGACGGCGTTCGGCTTCACGGAGAGCTCCACGGCCAGCTCCACACGGACGGCGGCGGAAGCGGCATCGGCCCGGTGCGTCAGCTCCACCACCGTGGCGGCGGACAGCGGCAGCCGCGCCGCGTACAGCTCGACCGTCGCCGGGGCGGCGAGCCGGCCTGTCACGAGGAGGCTGCTGCCGCCGCGCCACGCGTCGGCGAAGTCGAAGCCGACGGACGGCCGGGTGCCGTGTGTGCGCACCACCCAGCGGCGGCCGGGCAGCCGGTCCTGGAGACCGAGGTGGTTCCAGGCGGTGTCCGACAGCCGCCGCCCCCGCTCGTACCAGGCCGTGCCGTGACCGGTGTTGAAGGTCGTCGCGAAGGGCAGCGCGGTGAGCGTCGAGCGGTCCGCCACGGACGCGGCGGGCGGGCGCCAGGGGCCGCTCGGCGGCGCGGCCGGGTCGAGGCCCTCCCCGGACCAGAACCGGTCGTCGCGCGCGTGGAACGCGGCCGGGGAACGGTCGCCCGGGGACAGGCTCTTCCACGTCCACTCGGGCCGGTAGAAGCCGTACGAGGCGGTGTGCGGGCCGGCCGTCGGCACGACCGCGTCCCAGTCGACACGGGTGTCCCAGCCACGGGCCTCCACGTCGACACCGGCCCACAGCTCGTACGGGCTCCGCCCCAGGCGCCGCGCGCGGTCCGCCGACGCGGTCAGCTTGGCCCGGTCCCAGCCGAAGTTGAGGAACATCGAGTCGGCCGCCCGGAAGAAGGCGGCGTTGTGGTCGTTCAGCTCGTTCTGCCAGGAGACGTCGCCGGAGACCGCCATCGCGTCGTACCAGGTGACGCGCAGCCCGGCGCCGCGGGTGCGCAGATACGCCACGAAGTCCCGCATGTCCGCGCCCAGCCGCGCGTCCCCGCCGCCGGTCTCGGCGTTCAGGAACCAGCCGTCGAAACCGTACGCCCGCGCCACCCGGATCAGCTGGTCGGCCAGCGGGAAGCCGCCGCCCGGGGCGCGCCGCACCAGCTCCCGGGTCCAGCGCAACTGCCCGCTGTACGCGGTCGGCGGCAGGAAGACCGTGCCCAGGACGGGCACGCCGTTGCGGTGCGCGGCGTCCACGACGGGCGCGTTCGGCGCCAGGATCAGGCCCTCGTCCGACGAACCGCCCCAGAACACCAGCTCGTCGAGGTACGCCCAGTGCGTCAGCGCGTAGAAGTCGGCGGTGCCCGACCCCTGTGACGGATTGCCCGAGGTCGGCGCGAACGCCACGAGCGCCGACACCCGCGCCCGGCCCGTGCGGGCCGTGCCGTTCACCGGCGGCGGGGTGAAGCGCGCGGCGAGCGGCACGGTCGCCCGGTTGAACGGCAGGTCGGCGTCGTCCTCCGGCCGCCACGCGGCGAGGCCGCGCCACCGGACCCCGGGGCCGGGCGAGCCGCCGGGGAGGCTGTCGGGGAACCAGTACGAGGCGTACGGCTGGAGGTCGGCAGCACCGTTGCGGGCCGTGGCCGTCCGGGGCAGGGAGAGGGCCGTGAGGGCCCCGGCGCCGAGGGCCAGGACGCTGCGACGGGCAGGTCTTCGGGACATGGCGACTCCTCGGGGGCGAGGGCTACAGCACCTCGGAGACGGTCAGGACTTCCGTGATGCCGCGCGACGCCAGATGCCCGGTGTCACCGGCGAGGTGGGACAGCACCGCCGTCGGCCGCCTCCCGGCCGCGGCGAGTCTCATCCACGCCTCGAAGTACGCGCCGCCCGGCGCGCACACCGCCCGCGACGGCGCCTGGAGGGGGTCGCCCACGTCCACGGCCAGCGCGGTCGACCGGACGGCCGGAGCCGGCGCGTCCCCGGCGGCGCCGTACCGGCGGGCGAGACGGGCGATCGTCCCGCCCGCCGGTTTGACCCGCCGGTCGTGGGTGAGCAGCCCCAGCCCGTACTCCAGATCGGGGAAGTCGGCGAGCGCGCGGTCGACGTCGTGGGAGCACCACCAGGTGATGCCCCACAGCCCGGGGCAGTCCAAGGCGGCCGTGACGGTCGCCTCGGTGAACGCGGCGGCCCGCTCCGGCGGGATGTGCGGGGCGGGCGCGCCGACCTCCTGGAGCCACACCGGCCGGTCCGGGTCCGGAGCCCACGCCTTCGACAGCTCGACGAGGTACGCGGCGTGCAGCCCGGTGGCCGCGCCGCGCGGACCGTGCCGCTGGGCGGTGCCGTTGAAGACCCATGAGTGCACGGTGGTCATGGCGCCCAGCCGCGCCGAGTGCGCGGGGGTGAAGGGGTGCGTGCCGTCGTACCACGCGGCGTCGTACGAGGAGTGCGCGTGGGCGCGGCCGGGCGCGGCCCGTTCGCACGCGCCGAGCATCCGGACCAGCCACCGCTCCGCCTCCTTTGGCCCGATGCGGTCGGGGTCGGGGTGCGGGTCCCCGGAGAACTGGTTCACCTCGTTGCCGACGGTCATGCCGAGGAAGTGGGGCCGGTCGGCGAGGGCACCGGCGAGCGCGGCCAGGTACGCCTCCTGTGCGGCGACGACGTCGGGGTCGGTGAACAGGTTCCGGCGGTGCCAGGTCGTCGTCCAGGACGGGACGAAGTCGAAGCTGGAGAGGTGTCCCTGGAGGCCGTCCACGGCGACGTCGAGCCCGCGTTCGCCCGCCGCGTCCACCAGGCTCACCAGCTGGTCCACGGCCCGTGGCCGGATCAGCGTGCGGTTGGGCTGGAAGACCGGCCAGAGCGGGAAGACACGGATGTGGTCGAGGCCGAGCGCCGCGACGGAGTCGAGGTCGGCGCGGATCCCGTCCAGGTCGAAATCGAGCCAGTGGTGGAACCAGCCGCGGGTGGGCGTGTAGTTGACGCCGAAGCGCATGGTGTACGTCCCTTCGGGCGGGGCCTGACGGTTGCTCGGCGACGGAGGATCAGCCCTTGACGGCGCCTTCGCCGACGCCGCGGAAGAAGTACCGCTGGAGGCAGGCGAACATCACGACCAGCGGGGCGACGGCGATGATGGTTCCGGCGGCGACCAGCCGGGGGTTCTGCTGGAACGTGCCGTGCAGATAGTTCAGACCGACCGTGAGCGTGAAGTGGTCCGGGTCGGAGAGGACGATCAGCGGCCAGAGGAAGTCGTCCCACGCTCCCATGAACGAGAAGATCGCGACGACCGCGAGGGTGCCGCGCACGGACGGCAGGGCGATCCGCAGGAACCGCTGCCACACGTTCGCCCCGTCGATGACGGCGGCCTCCTCCACCTCGAACGGCAGGTTCGCGAACGCGTTGCGCATCAGCAGCACGTTGAGCGCCCCGACCGCGCCCGGCAGGACCACGGCGACGAGCGTGTTGTTGAGGCGCAGGTCGCGCATCATGGTGAACTGCGCGATGACGATGGACTCCAGCGGCACGAGCAGCGCCACCATGAACGCGAGCACCGCCACCCGGCGGCCCCGGAAGCGCAGCCGGGCCAGCGCGTAACCGGCCGGCGAGGCACCGACGAGGTTGGTGACCACACTGGCGAGCGCGACCTTCAGGGAGTTCAGGGCGTAGTCCCAGACGGGGATCACGCGGGCGACGCCGGAGTAGTTGCCGAGCGTGGGGTGCTCGGGCAGGAAGCCGGGCGGATAGGTGTAGATGTCCTCGGACGCGCCCTTGAACGACGTGGAGAGCTGCCAGAGGAACGGCCCCACGGTGACGCCCAGTACGACGAGCATCAGCAGATAGCGCAGCGCCTTCTCCCAGCCGGAGGTGCGGGTCACGACGTACCTTCCCTGCGGTCGGCGCGGGTCACGACGTGCCCTCCCTGCGGTCGGCGCGCAGCACCAGCAGCATCAGCAGCAGCGCGACGGCGAAGACGACCAGGGAGAGGGCGGAGGCGTAGCCGACGCGTCCGTTGAGGCCCGTACCGGTGCGCTGGACGAGCATCACGAGGGTCGTGTCCTGCCCCGCGGGCCCGCCGGTCGGTCCGGCCAGCAGATAGACCTCGGAGAAGACCTTGAAGGCGGCCACCGACGACAGGGCGCCGACCAGCACCATCGTGGAGCGCACGGCCGGGACGGTGACGCTGGCGAAGCGGCGCAGGGCGCCCGCCCCGTCGACGGCGGCGGCCTCGTGCAGCTCCCGGGGGACGTTCCCGAGCGCCGCCAGGTAAACGATCATGTAGTAGCCGAGGCCCTTCCACACCGTCAGCGCCATCGCGCTGAACAGCAGCAGCCACTCGTCCCCGAGGAAGGCGACCGGCCCGGCGCCGAGGAACCGCAGGATGCCGTTGACCAGCCCGCGGTCGTCCAGCATCCAGCCCCAGATCAGCGACACCACGACGACGGAGGCCACGACCGGCGTGTAGAACGCCGACCGGAAGAACGTGACGCCCGGCAGCCGCTTCTCGACCAGCAGGGCGAGCAGCAGCGGCAGCAGCACCGTGAACGGCACGACCAGCAGCACGTACAGGCCGCTGTTGCGCAGCGCCACCCAGAACTGCTCGTCGTCCAGCATGTCCCGGAAGTTCCGCAGCCCCACCCAGTCCCCGGGGGCCAGGGTGCGGGCGTCGGTGAACGCCTTGTGGACGGTGGTGAGGAAGGGGTAGAGGTCGAACGCGACGACCACGGCGAGGCCGGGCAGGAGGAAGAGCCAGGGGCTGATGGCGCGGTGGGGGTGGACGCGACGGGTGCGATGGGTACGACGGGTGTGATGGGCGCGGTGGCCGGGGCGGACGCCGCGGGCGGAGGAGCGCGGGTAACGGCGCGCGCCGGGGGAG